>PMCF01000419.1 GCA_003154115.1 Anaerolineae bacterium | reverse complement strand
CTGGCGGACTGAGCCGAGAGCGTCTGGCAGCAAATACTCGGCACTACCCGAAGTATACTGCGCCAGCGGTCGCGTGCCCAGACCATATAAGTACGGCGTGGTCGTTGTACCCGTCTTCGCTTGCACTACCACCGGCAGCGGCGATGCCATGTCCTGCGTATACGTGGTAACAACGCCCGCCACGATTTGCTTCAATCGCACGCCATCGCCACTGTAGTTGAACAGCGAAGTCGATCCGCCTAACGTGGTGCTAATCAAGCGGTTGACGCGATCGTAGAGATAGTTGGCGCTGCCATCATTCAACAAATTGCCGTTGTTGTCCCAGGTGTAGGTGACGCCTCCGGCTTTCGTCATGCGGTTGGCGTTGTCATATTGATACGTAATCACCTGCGTGCTCGTGATCGTCCGCGTTTGAACGGTGCGATTTCCCACCGCATCATAGGCGTAGCCGAACGTGTAGGCGTCCGCGCCGAAGGAGTAATTCGCGTTGGTCAAGCGGTAGAGCGGATCGTAAGTATAATGGATCACGGTCGAGGTGAGGACGATCGTTTGCTGCGCGCTCGACTCACTGACCGAGTTGGAAAGCGGCTCGGCTGCGAGCAAAGAAAGAGATTGCGGACAAGCTATAGTGGGACAGATTTGCCCTGGCGGGCAATAGCAGGGATCAGACGTCGTTATCTTGGTTTCGGTCACCGTCACGCGGTTTCCCATCCCCTCCAGCTCATAGGCGTATTGCCCAAGCAATTCACCGCCGCGGGAGTGCGTCAGCTCGACTAGATGATTGGCGTCATCATAGGAATTCACTGTGGCAACCCCATTCGGCAGCGTCGTGGTGATTAACCGCCCGGCTTTATCGAAGGCATAAGTCGTGAGTTGTCCATCCCAACTCAGCGTGCCCGTCAGGCGATTCGCCGCGTCGAAGGTGGAGGTCACCACTTTGCCATCGGGATAGATCAACTGCGTGCGATTGCCTACCGCATCATAACGATACTGCACCGTGCCGGTGAAGGGATCGGTCACTTGCTTCACACGGTTGAGTTCATCATACACGTAGCGCGTCACGCCCAGTGAGTCCTGTCATCACCTTGCGGTTGCTGATAGCGTCATATTCATAGGTAACAGCGCTCGTCCCGTAATCGATCTTCATGTTGCGATTGATCGCGTCGTAAGTGTAGGTGATGGTCTGGTTATTGGCGTCGATGACTTGGGTGCGATTGCCGACGGCATCGTAAGCATAGCGCGTGGTATGGGTCAGCGGATCGCTCATGACGATCAGACGTTCCAGGGTAATCGTGGCGATGAAGCCGAGCAGCAAACTGCCGGTCAAATTGATGATGAACGTCCCCGCGGGAAGCGCAGGCCAAACTGGGCATCGATCCACGCGCCCAGCCAGTATCGCACATTGGCCCCGATAAAGCCACCAACCCCCACGATCAATATCTTGTCCAAAGAACTCCTCTCAACACGTGCGTTGCACGAAATCCCCATCTTCTGGGGGAGTGCATAAGCAAAAAAGCCTCTACCATGGCTGTGGTAGAAGCTATTAGTCTTGTGACGATAGCGGCTGTTCCGCTGGCGAGCCTCATCGCCTGTAAGGTTGTCGCAGTGATTGTAATTGTGTACTAGACGGACGTCAAGATACCTAGAAAGAAAGTGTGCGCCACAAACAAAAAGGCACGGAGATTCCAAACGAATTCTCCGTGCCTTTGCGCGTTACACCAGACTACATCTGATCGTCGCCGTCCAGACCGCCGAGCAGCCCCATACTCAAGCGGGGCATCTTCTGCTTTTCTTCATCCTTGCCGAAGCGCAGCACCTCACCGGTATCCGTAACCGCTTCCACGGCCAGGCCCAGCGACTGCATTTCTTTGACCAGCACGCGGAACGAGGCCGGAATGCCCGGCTCTTCAATGCGCTCGCCCTTGACGATCGATTCGTAGGTCTTGACGCGGCCTTGCACGTCGTCCGACTTGACCGTGAGCATTTCTTGCAGCGTATGCGCCGCGCCGTAGGCTTCCAGCGCCCNNCCGAACTGCGCCTTGCCGCCCAACGGCTGCTGTGTGACGAGCGAATACGGGCCGGTCGACCGCGCGTGAACCTTGTCTTCCACCAGGTGGGCCAACTTCATGATCGTGACGACACCCACCGTGATCGGTTGATCGAACGCATCGCCTGTCTTGCCATCGTAGGCCAGCATCTTGCCCAGCGTCGGCAGCGGATCGTGCAGCTGCACGCTGAGCTGATTCGCGCGCACACGCACCTCTTCAAACGGCGCTTGCATCAGGTCTTCGCCGTGGTCTTTGATCCACAAGCGCAGACAGGCATCGACCCCGTTCTTGTTGATCTGCTTCAGCGTATCATGCGGGCGACCATCGTTCTCAAACACCAGGACCTGATCGGGATCGAAGCCGTTCTCGCGCAGCCATTCGCGCAGCACCACGCGACGCGCATAGATATCCTCACTCCCAATCCGATCGAGATCGTAATCGCTCTCGGCCAGCAGGGCCGTCAGATACAGGCGGCGCACTTCGTCGTCGTCTTCGAATTCTTCCTGCTCCTCGGTGTTCTGCTCTTTCAGCCAATCCCACGCGCGCTGGCTGTAAATCTTCCACGCTTCGTCGATCATCCAGGCGCGCGCCAGTTCCGCTTCGATTTCCACTTCATCCGCACCGTCAAAGACAGGCGTAATCGCGCGGAAGCCCAATCGATCGGCCGCCCACCCCAGGTGAACTTCCAGAATCTGGCCGATGTTCATACGACCGGGCACGCCCAGCGGATTGAGGATAATATCGACCGGGGTACCATCTTCCAGGAACGGCATATCTTCAACCGGTACGACGCGCGAGATAACGCCCTTGTTACCGTGCCGGCCGGCCATCTTGTCGCCTTCGGTCAGCTTGCGCTTCTGCGCCACCGACACGCGCACCATCTTATCGACGCCCGCCGGCAGATCGCGGTATTCGTCGCGCGTGAAGACCTTCACGTCCACGACCTTGCCGTGCTCGCCGTGCGGCAGGCGCAGCGACGAATCTTTCACTTCGCGCGCCTTCTCGCCGAAAATCGCGCGCAGCAGTTTCTCTTCCGGNNATCTTGCCGACGAGAATATCGTTCGGGCCGACTTCCGCGCCGATACGGATGATACCGCCTTCGTCCAGGTCTTTCAGCGCTTCTTCGCCGACGTTGGGAATATCGTGCGTGATTTCTTCCGGCCCCAACTTGGTATCGCGCGCTTCCACTTCATGCTTTTCGATGTGAATGGACGTGAACTTGTCATCGCGCACCAGGCGTTCGCTGATCAAGATCGCGTCTTCGTAGTTGCCGCCTTCCCACGACACGAACGCGCACAACACGTTCTGGCCTAAAGCCAGCTGCCCCTCGGACGTGCTCGACGAATCCGCCAGCACATCGCCCTTCTTCAAGCGTTGGCCCTTGCGCACGATCGGGCGTTGATCGATGCACGTGCTCTGATTGCTGCGGCTGAACTTGCGCAGTTTATAGACCTTCTTGCCCTTCTTCGATTGCATTTCCACGGAGCGACCCGTGACGCTGATCACTTCGCCATCCTCTTCGGCGGTCACCACCTGGCCAGAGTCTACGGCGGCCTGCCATTCCATGCCCGTGGCGACCAGCGGCACTTCGGGCAGCAACAGCGGCACAGCCTGCGCCTGCATGTTGGAGCCCATCAACGCGCNNGCGCGGTTGGCGTCGTCGTGTTCCAAGAACGGAATCAACGCGGCCGAAATACCGACGATCTGGCGCGGCGCAATATCCATGAAATCAAGACGCTCCGGCGCTTCGAAGACGAACTTCTCGCCATAGCGCGAAGAGATACGCCGATCGATGAAGCGCTTCTTCGCATCCAGCGGCGCGTTGGCCTGCCCGATGATATAGCGATCCTCGACGTCGGCCGACATGTATTCCATCTCGTCGTTGACGAACGGGACGATCAGCACCTCCAGCGCCGGCAGCGCGGCGATCTTCTGCGCCAGGGCCTCGTCGACCTCTGTGCCCGCCGCGGCGATCTTCTCACCCGATTGGGCATCGACCACATCCGTGCGCAACAGCTGCCCCACTAACAGTTCCGAAGTATTCGGCATGGATTTGACCACGCGGCGATACGGCGTCTCGATAAAGCCGTAGGTGTTCACCCGGCCATACGTCGCCAGACGGCCGATCAAACCGATGTTCGGACCTTCCGGCGTNNTCGGGCAGATGCGGCCATAGTGCGAATGGTGCACGTCGCGCACGTCGAAGCCCGCGCGCTCGCGGCGCAGACCGCCAGGACCAAGGGCCGACAGCGTTCGTTTATGGCGCAGTTCCGCCAGTGGATTAGTTTGATCCATGAATTGCGACAACTGCGACGAGCCGAAGAATTCGCGAATCGCCGCGACCACCGGTCGGATGTTCACTAAAGCGATCGGGGTCATGGCGCCCGCTTCACGGATGCTCATGCGTTCCTTGACCACGCGCTCCATGCGGCGGAGGCCAATCCGCAATTTATTCTGAATCAATTCGCCCACGGTCTTCACGCGGCGATTGCCCAGGTGATCGATGTCATCGCCCTGCGCCAGGCCGTTATTGATCTTGATCATGTGCTCGACGAGCTTGACCATGTCGGCCTTGGTGATGGTGCGCACCGGGGTGCTAAGCCCCAGGCGTTGATTTAACTTGTAGCGGCCGACACGCTCCAGGTCATACCGCCGCCGATCGAACAGCTGCTCGACCAGATAACTGCGGGCGTTATCCATGGTGGGCGGATCGCCGGGGCGCATCTTGCGATAGAACTCCAACAGCGCTTCTTCCGCTAACGAGCGCTTGTCACGCGGCGACAAATTACCTTCCTGCCGGATCGTCGTGAGAATGTATTGATGATCGGGGTTGTTGTCGATGTGCTCGAAGAGGCGCAGAATCTCCTCGTCGGTGCCCGTCTTGAGGATGTCTGTGCCGGTGCCATCATCAATGGCGGCCATCGCGCGCAACAAAATCGTCACCGGGATGGTGCGCTTGCGATTGAACTTCAGCGTGATGTAGTCGCTCTTGCGCGTTTCGAATTCCATNNCAGGAATGACCTTGGCATGGGCCAGCACGCGCCCTGACGAGGGATCGACGTCGGCATCGAAATACACGCCCGGCGAGCGGATGAGCTGCGACACGACGACGCGCTCGGTGCCGTTGTAGATGAACGTGCCGTTCTCGGTCATCCACGGAAATTCGCCGAGGAAAATATCATTGACGACGTGCTCGTTCGTCTCGCTGTTCACCAGCGCGACTTTAATGTAGAGACCTCGCGCAAAGGTGAGGTCACGCTCCAGGCATTCCTTCTGGTTGAACTTCGGCTCTTCAAACCAGAACGACAGCCCAAACTGCCGCGCTTCCGGGCCATCGCCCGGGAAGTACAGCTTCAACGCGCCGTTAAAGCTCTCGATCGGCGACACTTCATCGAAGAGCTCGCGCAACCCTTGTTCAATAAACCAGTTGAACGAATTGAGTTGGATTTCGATCAGATTCGGCAGTGCGTAGATGTCGGGGATACGGGCATATGATTTCGCGGCTAACTTCTCGGCCATTCGCAATCTCCTCAAAGTGAATCTGTGAGTAAACGCGCAAAA
>PMCF01000126.1 GCA_003154115.1 Anaerolineae bacterium | reverse complement strand
AGCAGCCCCAACGGCGGATGTGACCATCCGCCCGGAGCAGATGCACCGTAAATCAAACTGGAAACCGCTCTAGGGTCGCAGCATGATTGGTAGATATACTTTGCTGGGCACGCCACTGCTCGTAGTCAAAGTCAGCGTGTAAGTTTGCGTTATCGAAACATCGCTGGCTGGAAAAATCTGCAAATAGTAGCGAATGCCATCCGGCGGCAAGGTATCCGCCTCAGCCGCCGTTGTGTGCATCGCGCCGGAGGTGTAGCTGGCGTAAGCCTCAGTTGGGAAGCTGATTTGGTAGGACTGGCCGAGACCGTGTCCCGTGTGAGTGGCGGCGACGACAGCACCATTGCTGTCTACCACGCGCGCCTGGAAATTGGCGCTCATCGCAATCTGGATGAACTGGGTAAAGCCATCCGGCAAATAGTCCCCACCGCTCCAATTGTAATGTGGAGTGACAAGAATGGATTGCAAGTCCTCTTGACCAAACTTAAATTGGTGAATCCGGCCTTGCACGAGCGATTGTTTCTCGCTCTGGTCGCACGCCAATCCCACACCATTGTGGTCCGTATCCCACTGGTCGGCGTTAGGGGTGAAGGGACAGTTGTCGTCACAGCTGGTCGTCTGAAATCCGTCGCAGGGATGATCGCCCGCCACGCCGCTGTGGTCGCCGTCGTCGAGGATGCCGTCGTTGTCGTTGTCGGCATCGCAGGCGTCACCTTGCCCATCACCATCGGTGTCTCGTTGATCCGCATTTGAAATGCTGCGGCAATTGTCTTGAACATCCATCACGCCATCGCCGTCCGTGTCGTCGCAAACGTCGCCTTTGCCATTGTGATTCCAATCAACTTGATCGGCGTTGGCAACCAACGGGCAATTGTCGCTGGCATTCGCCACGCCATCGCTGTCAGCGTCGGCGTCACAGGCATCGCCCACACCGTTGTGATTGACATCGGACTGGCTGGGGTTGGCAACCGAGGCGCAATTGTCTATCGCATCGGGCACGCCGTCGTTGTCCGCATCGTTGTCGAGATTGTCGGGGATGCCGTCGCAATCTTTATCGCCCACGCCCAATTCGGCTGAGGCAAACGCATTTTGAACGACACACACGTCATGCTGAACGAAGTTGTACGCATGCTGATCCACCATGCCCTGGGCGCAGGTCGAGACGGCTACATTGCGCGCGTCGGCAAACACCGAGCCGTAGGACATATTCTGCAACATGCAAGTGAACAACTGAAGCGTCTTGGCTTTGCCGATACCCGGGCCCATGTCATAGGTATGGAACAAGCCGCCCTGAGAGATCAGGTAAGCGACATGGTCAATGATGGTAGCGTTGGTATGCACGCCGCCGTGATCACCATCTTCGTCGCCGCCCTGGTAACGCTCCGACATCAAAGCAGGATATGAAACCACGTTATAGTTCTGCCAGGAATAATATGGATTGGCCAGGTTCCGAATGTTGCCATGGATGCCAATCTTCCAATCCATCGTCCCGCCGGTCTTGTAGTTTTCGATAAACTCGCCAAAGATGTCGGAGAACGCCTCGCTCAACGCGCCCGGCTCGCCGCCATAAAAGAACCCCTGATTGTCGGAGTTGACCACGTATTGCTCGATGGCGTGCGTGTATTCGTGACCGACAATATCTATGGCATAACTGTAACCATCACCAAATTCCCAAAAAGGTCCTGCGGGCACCCAGTGCGCGTTTTCCCAGCCGTACCCAACGTGAATGTACACCAGGTCTTCCCAGTCCAGATCATTGTTGGGCGAGACGCGCCCCCGCGATTCCCAGAAATAGTGTGCGTTGGAAAGATTAGTAAAGGCTGCATATCCTTCGTCGTCGGCGTCGCTGCTGTCAATTCCTTTTTCGTTCCCCCAGTTATCGTCGTCAGTGGTATAGTCCCAAAAGTATTCGCCCAACCAGGAATCGGTCGATGGGCCATTGTGGCCGCCGGTTTCCAGATCGAGGTTCCAGGGCCGCGCGCCGTCGTCGTGATACAGCAGCGCCCCGCTATTGGCATCCACTAGAAAGGTCTGCCCCGCTAGGCCGATTTGCCAGACCAGATGAGTCGTCGCATCGCCCATCCCAATCAGCCCAAGGTTCAAGTAGCGCAATTGCGGAGTGCCTGCCAGCGTGGTGGTGAGAGGGAATTGAGCGCGCACCATCTGCTCGGCGAGCGTGGCCGTGATGTGGGGCGTCGGGTCGAGCGTAATGTCGGGCAGATAGCTGCCGATCACGCTCCGGATATGCCCGGACTGCACGTTCACGCCCAGTTGAGCGGGAATGACGGGAATGCCGTCATGGCGCTGGCGGAAAAAGACCGTGTCTCCACCGCCGGTGTTCAACTTGGCCGGATAGCGCACCAACTGCAATTCGTTGTCTGGATCATTCAGGCGCAGCACATCGCTATAAGCGCGCGTGAACCACTGGGCTTGCGCCAGCACATTGTTGGGCACGTTTGAAGGTACCGGTAGATTGAACGCTGCAAAGCGCAGTGCGCCACCTGCACCCAGGTGAAGTGTGGGTGTAAGCGCCGAGCTGCTCCGTAAATGAGCCAGCCCGATCATCTGTCTTGCATCGCCAGCCAGCAAGCTTTGAGGCACGTTCTTCCTCGGCGGCGTGCAGCGGATAACCAGTTGCGGCGCTGGGATTTCGTTCTCAATGCTCCAGAAATTCGCTTGCATAAAGCCCACCGGGGCGAGAACTAAGCTTGTCCGCGTCACTGCGCCGGTGGCCCACAGGTTGACCAGGGCGGTCACGTCGAGCCTGACCACGCTGGTGATAGACGCCGTGTACGTGACCAGAAACGTCGTGCGGCCAAAACTCGCGCCGAGCGGAGGTTGATTGTTCCACGTGACATTAGCGTCCGACCAGTTGCCCGCCACGCCGAATACTTCAAGCGTATAAGTCATGGGTGAGGGCGCGGCAGCGAGTGGCAGTTCCAACGTGGCGTTCTGGATTGTAGAGCCGGGCGGAATGGTTGCTGCCCCCGTTGCCCCCCTCAAATCAAAGGCCAACAGCGCGCGCGACTGGGCTGTGTAAAATTGATGACCGATGGGATCGAACCTCATCTGTCTGAAAACTGACAGCTGCTCGTCACCGCCCAGGTTGACCTTCGGTTGATCCGAGTCCACAGTCGCATCGCCGTTGGGATCCAGTACGCCGCCGCAACCGGATAGTTGCGGCGAGGCCAGCGTGGTGCGTCCAGTCGCAGATTGTGTGCGAAGGGGAGTGGCGACATTGCCAATCGCTGGGTCAGGCGATTGAGCCGCCACACCGCCTGCGCTAGTCAACAAGAAGGAGGTCAAAATCAACACGGTCATGAGAGTGGAAAAACGTTTGCGGTTCATTAGAATGTCCTTTCTTCGAATGCTTACAGAATCTCCATGGATAACGGAGTTTGCTCCCGTAGGGAATCAACTAGCTGTTGATGAAGCGACTTGTTCAGGTAGAGGGTGAAGGTGCGATTTGGCCTTTTGTTTAGCCCTCGAAGTTCTCGTCTTCGTTGTCCTGCCCGCACGCTTCAAATTGACTTTTCAGAAAGGCAATCAGACACTCCAGATCCGTGAAGTTCTGGCGCTGCCCTGTTTGGGTACTTTCCAGCGAAGCCCGCCAGATCGGCCGGCCATGTTCTTGCGCACGCCATAGCCGCAGCAGGAATGAAGCATAGTCTTTGTTGGTCTTAGGCATCCTTACTTCTCCATTCCGATTCTAGGCCAGGTGGTGTTAAATAATCGTTAAATTGTGGGCATGGCTCACAATCAGTTTGA
>PMCF01000182.1 GCA_003154115.1 Anaerolineae bacterium | reverse complement strand
GAGTGCAGCCATTTATCAATCACCCGCCCACAAGTTGAATGGCTTTGTCTATCACGACAACTGGTTACAAAACCTTCTGGTGTCGGCCTCCATGGGTGGCTTCCGATGCTGACCACAGAATCCGTTAGAGTCAGGTTTTTTCATGCCGCGAGTATACCAGCTACCCAAACATCATTTCTGGAGTTGCATTAGGTCGCCGTTGTGTAGTGACTCAGCATAGCACCACTCTCCGCGCCGCACATCGGGGTTTATACCCATTTTTGATGGGCAAAAGCCCGTAGTGACCGCCGCGCATGGGGAAACAACGAGAACGGCTGGCTTATTCCGCCGCATTCCGGGGAATAATCAACGGAATACTGTCGGCTGGCCAGCCGGTGATAATCTCTGGCCACCGGACCATTGCCGGAAAGGATGTTGTCATGGAAATCGCAGTCACGACCCAATTGCCAACGATCGACCAGGAGGAGGTCCGCGAAGCCTTGCAAACCGCGCTGCGCCACGAATCTGAGCTGGCGCGCGCGCGGCGCGACTCTTTCGAGCACGCCTGCCGGACGTTCGAACAGCAGCATCAAATGTCTTCTACCCAGTTCATGCAGCGGTTTGACGCAGGCGAATTAGGCGATGATGCTCAGTACTTTGACTGGTATGCGGCCAAACGCGGTCTGGACATCTGGTCCCGGCGCTTTCGTATCTTGTCCGGAGTTTCTGTTTGAACGCCCGCGAGTATTATCTCGGCCTTCAGGCCGCGATTCACGCCGCGCCCCACGTGCTACATTCAGATCTCTCCTTCTGTTTCTATCTTTCCCAATCATCGCCACGACGATCAGGGCAATACCCACGCCTCGCCGGCCATGAGTATCCCCGCCGTGCTTGAGGCTGTCCTTCCGTTCATTCCAGCTGAATGATCCACCTTACGCACGCAGAGGACCTCGCCCCCTTAGCATCACAGACATTTCCTCGCCGCACATCGGGGTTTGTACCTATTCTTGATGGGCAAAATCCCCTATTGACCGCCAAGCATGGGGGACAGCACCGGGCCGCTGGCTTATTCCGCCGCATTCCGGGGTATAATCAACTCGTACATCGCGTGCAAGGAGGTCACATGGGCCACGTGATGAATGTCCCGGAAGTACTCACTTTAGAAGAAGCGGCGCGCTATTTGCGACTGCCGCCAACAACCCTCGAGCAGCAGGCGGTCCGGGGTCAAATTCCGGGCCGGCGCATCGAAGAGTCGTGGCGCTTTCTCAAAGCAGCCATTGACGATTGGCTGCGCAGCCACGACAGCCGGACGATCTTGTTACAGCAGGCTGGAGCACTGGCCGACGACGAGACCCTGCCGGAATTGCGGGCGGCGATCTACGGCGAACGCGGCCGACCGGAAGCGGACGATGAGGCGACCTGATCATGTACTTGCTCGATACCGACACGTTGACCCAGCCCCATCGAAAAATCTTCATAGCATCAGGCCGCTGGTTTACCCCGTGGCAATTCGATGTATAAAATCAACATCTTACAAGAAACGCTGACTGAGGCCGTGAAGGGAGAACAACTATGACACTCGATGAAATTATTCAGGACATTCACGCACTCGACGAAGACTTGTTGATGTACGAGCGCAAATATGGCGTGTTGTCGGAAACATTCTATGAAGCCTATCGCATTGGCGAAGAGCCGGACGATGACGCTTGGGTATTGGACTGGAGCGACTGGGCCGGAGCCTATGAAACGTGGGGACGCCGCCGCCAGCAGTACCAAGCTGCGATAGGATCATTGCGCGAACACGCCGCGTTATCAGAGGTTATCAAACGGATGGCCCGTCGTGAACGTATTCCGGTCGCTGCGTGACTACGAAGAGTTCATCTACACATTGCCGCAGCAGCATCCGGCTATTCAATCCTCCGCATCACAAACACATCCCGCTGGACATCAAACATCATCGCATTCCTGCACCCGGGTTAAGTTTCACGCAGGCCAATCTGCCTTCACTCCTAGTGGCGATGTCGGCCATTGCCGAAATCGAGCAAGGCTGATCGCGCCCATAAATCGGCCTTACGGCTCCCGCTTCCCCGGCACCCAACCCCGCACAATCGTTCCACTTCCCGGCGTCGACACAAACTCAAACGCGCCATCCAGCGCTTCGATCCGATCGCGCATCGACTTGAGGCCGAAACTGCCCTGCGCCTCAGCCTGGGGCCGATCTTCTTCGGCACTCCCTACGCCATCGTCGACAATTTCAAACGTGACATGATCGTTCAGGCGCAGCAGTGACACCGTGATGCGCTTCGCTTGCGCGTGTTCCGCGGCGTTATCGAGCGCTTGCTGCACCACACGATACAGCGCGTGCCGCGCTTCGAGCGAGAGCTGCTGATCGAGATCGGGCGCGAGGGTGCAGCGCGTGTCGATATGCTGCCGCGCTTGGAAACGGTCGATTAAATCTTGCACCGGTTGAACGAAACTCGTCTGCAATTGAAACGGCGCGAGGTTGGCGCGAATCTGCCGCACCGTTTTGGCCGCCTGCTCCACATCCTCGATGCAGCGCTGCAGTAGCGCATCCGCCTTAGCCGGATCATCGCGCGCGGCGCTGCGGCTCACCTCAAGGAAGAACGGCAAACGGCCCAGGAATTGCTGAATCGTGTCGTGCAGTTCTTGCGCGATCTTGAAACGCTCACGCTCCTGCGCTTCGCTGACGCGGCGCGGGACCTGGCGCAATTCGTCGATCTGCCGCGCCGTCAACAGAAACAACGCTGCCTGCTGCGCGATCAGTTCGACGATCTCCAAGTCGCGCTCGCGGAAAATTTCTTCATCCCAGCGTTTGCCCAACCCCAACACGCCGCTGAGCTGCTCGGCCCCCACGAGCGGCGCGAGCGCTTCAATGCCATGCGCGGATAGGTCACTCAATCCAACCTCTTCGACCCGCGTCGGTTTGAGCAGCGCCGTCGGGAGCGCTAGCCGATTGGGCAGCCTTACCACCGAGCGGCCCGCCTGCGCCGCGAGCTCAAACTGATCGCCCGCGTCATGCGCCAGCCAGATCGCCGCCTGCTCCACTTTCAATTCCGCGACGAGCGCCTCGACAATGGTGTGGGGCAACTGCGCCAGGTCGGTGTTGGTGACGACGGCTTGGCCGAATTGCCTGGCCGCGCGATAGCTGCTTTCTTCCCAATGAAACACGCGCCGCAGCGCCCGTTGGAATAACCCTTGACTGCTCCAGAACCCGCCAGCGATCAGCGCCACGAGAAAGATTGGCGTGAACATCGAATGAGGTAGCTGCGGCTCCAACAGCCGCGCCAGCCAATCGCCGATGCTCGCCAGCATCGCGCTGCTGATCAAGATGAGAACAAACATGAACAACGGCGACGGCTCGCTGCGAAACGTCTGATAGCGCACGATGGTGTAGCCAATCGCCAGCGGCAGCGCCAGATACAGATAGCGCAAATCCAGGCCCGTCGAAAAATAATCCGTCATGCCGAACGAACCGTAAACGGTCATGGCCGTAATGAACGCCGTGAATCCCAGGCCGATCAGCACCAGCGTGAGTTGCCGCCGCACGCGCGGCGACGTTCGGCCATCGGCAAAGGTCGTCACCTGTCGAACGATCATGAGCAACATCCCGACGACAATGCTCAGCGTCGCGCCGCGAAAGCCGATGAAATCAAGCGCCGCGACCAGGCTCCCGCGGATATTCGACCAAAACAGCCACTTCGAGAGCACATAGCCGCCCGCCACCAGCGCCGACAGCGCATACCAGCCAATGAGTACCCGCCGCGTCTTCCAGCGCACCGGCGTAGGGAACAGCGTCGCGCAGTGAAAAAAGGTTACGCCCAGCAACGGCACAATCAACACCCAGCCCGTTTGGATCAGGTGATCGAGCAGCCCCGCATTAACGAACAGGGTAGACAACACCAGCCACTGAAAACCGGCGATTAAACTGGAGGAGAGCGCAAAGACGCGATTGAGCTGATCGGTGGGGCGCGAACGATAGATGACGGCCGCCAGCAGCCAGAAACCCAGGCCAGTCACGAAGGGTGGAATTTTGACGTCGAGGAAGTCGGCCCAGGCAAACAGCTTTAAGGTCAGGGTCAGGGGCAGGGGCAGGTTCGACACCTGGTGGTCGCGCTCGATGAGCAACTCGAACGACGACTCGCTGCGCGCCTTTGCTGCCGCGTACACCTCGCCCTGATTGACCGTATAGGGTAAGCCATTCAGCCGCACTAAACCATCCACATAGGTCAAGTGCTCCGGCGCCATGGCCGGCCACCAGCGCGGCGTCATGCTGTCCACGATCCAGCCGTCGCTAAAAATCTGATAATAAGCGAAGAAGCCGCCGTAGGGCCGCCCGATGTCAGACGCCAGATTGAACGCACTCAACAGGCCCAGCACCAGCATGAGCACGATGAAAACGGGCAGCCAGCGTCGTCGCCAGATTGCTACCATCGCCGCGCGCCCGTCCACAAATCGATGATCATGCACGCTTTCGTCAGCAGCACAATTCGATGCAGCGGCGCCGGCGCTTCACGCAGTCCCAGCTTTTCATAGACATGCCCAATGTGATGCTCGATCGTGCGGGGCGCTACATTCAGATCATTGGCAATACCTTCGGTGGTATGGGCGGCCGCCAACCGATAGGCCACTTCTTGTTCACGCGGCGAGAGTTGATCGAATCGAGCGAGGATGCCTTCCACCCACGGTCGTTCCTCGGCGGTTAGCCGCGTCATAAATTCCTCGGCCAGAGAACGCGGATTGGTCACTTCCGGATCGATGAGCACTCTTCCGGCCAACACCTCATGCAGGGCCTCCAACAGTGCCGTGGGCGCGCACCCTTTGAGCTTGTAAGCCAGACCACGCACACCCGATCGAATCAGGTCCAGCACGTCGCCGCCCCGATCTTCATAAGCAGAAAAGAGGATGATCCCCAGCGCTGGCTGGGTGAGTTTCAGCTGACGAGCCAGATCGATGCCGAAGCTGTGCTGCACCCGCGGCAGCGTATGGGCGTCGGGCGGAATCGAAATGTCGATCACCGCAGCGTGTACGGTAGCACGTTCAGCCAGTTCCAGCGCAGATTGCTCGTCGCCCGCCTCAAGTACGACAAATCCCTCGCGTTGTAAATATAGGCGCAGCCCTTCACGGTTGAAACTATTGTCGTCCACCAGCAACACGGAGATGGGGGACATCAATCGATCTTTTCCATCCGCTCTACCGGCAGAATGAACACCGTCGCGCCGCCAACCTCCACCGGGATGGAACCCAGGAAACGCTCGCGCGCCTCCAGGTTGGGCAGCAACGGATAAAGATGACGCGTGCGGCGCTTGCAATGTTTCTTCAATAAGTTCAGCACGACGTCGACTTGTTCATCTGTCACGGCGATCATCATCGTGACATTGCTGGCGCGCAAGAAACCACCGCTAGAGCCGATGCGTGTGGAGCCGAGGCTGGCTTCTTCCAGCGCCTTGACAAGCGCATCTTCATCTTCGTGTTGCAGAACGGCGATGATGAGTTTCATGGCAGGTTCTCCTGAAAGATATGGCATCCATTGACACCGGGCGCCACATCAAGGTCTTGGTGTTGGCGTTCTGGGAACAGGCGTCCCTAGGGTTACCGCACACTGATTATAGCCGCCTTGTGCGCCCGGATTATCAGGCCGGATGATCAACGCCTTGCGAAAAGCGCCCAGGCCGCTGGGCGCACATTGCTTGAGTTGAAAATACGCGTAACCCAATGTGATATAGGCTTGCACCAACCGATCGCACGAAGGCGTTTTGGCGGTGACACAGTAATGATCGGCGTCAAATGTTTTATTCATGAGATCAAGCGCCTGCTTGAACGAATCGATCGAGTCTTCGTACTGTGTCCGTTGAAAGTAGGTGGCCGCCAGATGGCTGCGCGGCGACCACGCTTGCGGATCGAGTTTGACGGCAGATTCCAACACTTCTTGGGCATCTCGAAACTGGTCCAGCGCGTAATGTACCCAGCCCCATTCATCCAGCAAGCGCACATCCGTGGGATCAACCTGCGCGCCTTTCTTGAAGGTCTCCAACGCACTGGCCCATAACGACGGATCGCGCGCCTGGGCAATGGTGCGATAAGCACGGCCCAGCAGCAGATACAGATAGGCGACATTGGGCGCGCGCGCGATAGCCTGCCGATAGGCCTCGGCCGCGTCGGTGAACTTGCCCTGACTCTCCAGCACGGAACCGTAGGCGCGCTGTATCTCCGCTCGGTTGGAGTCCAGTGCCAGTGCTTTTTGAATCGAGACGACGGCATTCTCCAGATCGTCCGTCTCCGCATAAATCTCGGCCAGATAAGCCTGACCCTCAGGATATTTCGGATCGAGCACGACCGCATTCTTAGCAACGGTAAACGCCTGTTGCAGAGTTTTATCCGCTTCGGCGGGACGGCCCTGTTGCAACAGTTTGTCGAAATTAAAGTTGAGCGCCAAAGCCAGGGCGGCTTGCGCCGGCGCGCTGTTGGGCGCGGCCTGCACGGCCCGCTCGGCCCATTGCACCGCGTCAGCCGTGCGATCCGTATACGCCAACAAGCGCGACAACGTAACCAGCGCCTCGACATTTTCCGGTTCGAGTGAGACGGCCTGAATGTAGGCATTACTCGCTTTTTTTAGATCGCCGGTTTGCGCCAGCGCTTCCGCTTCCACGATATACGATCGGGCCGTCCGGGTCGCAGTAGGCGTTGGCGGCGGAATGATGCGCTGCCGCACATCATTCTGATTGATAATCAGAAACACGCCCGCCCCCACCAGAATGAGCAAAATCAACACGCGGCGCAATGATGAGCGCCGCCGTGAATGGTCATAGTACATGCCTGACTCCTATCCGGCTGCATCATAGCATGGCGGATTACGGGCGTCAATTAACATCTCCGGGTGAAACTAGACAACCCGTGTGAACGCGGATATAATGCCGCGCGGATGGTCATTCCCGCCTTGCCGTACCCAAGCTCCGGTGGAGCCTGGGTACGGCAAGGCGGGAATCCAGCCGCCGACCGCTGCAGAAGGTCCCGCCTTCGCGGGAATGACGGGTGCGTAGTCACCGCGAAAGATAGACCTGACAGGCGCGAGCGAAGCCTGTCAGGTTTTTACGCCGACTTCGCGCTAGCGAGGAATGTATGAATTGTCGCCAATGCGGCGCTCATCTGGCGCCCGATGATCTGGTCTGCGGCACCTGCGGTACTTTGGCCGAAGCCACGCTACCAGCGGCCCCCACGGTGGCCGTTAAACCCGCGCCCCGCGCCACCGCCAAATCCCGCCGTCTGTCTTCGACGACGCTGCTCATTATCGTGTTTGCGTGCAGTTTTCTGGGACTCATTTCCGCGGCGATTGCCGGCGGTATGGTGGTCGGCCTGCAAGACCGCAAGGCCGATGAGCAAGCTCGTATCGATCAGTTCTATCAGGAAGGCCTGGCCAATCGGGCCGCGGGCAAATTGCAGTTGGCGAAGGCCGACTTCGAGTATGTGCTCCGCCTCAATCCCAACTATCCCGGTGCGGGTGAGCAGTTAGCACAAATTCAAGACGTGCTCACCGTCAAGCCCACGCCGACCACCTCAGCGGTAGTGGTCAGTGTCACCCAGCAGCTCTACCAGACCGGCCTGGAAGCCTATCAAAAAAAGGATTGGCAGAAGGCGATTGAAATTTTCTCGCAAGTGCGCGCCATCGATGCATCTTACGAAAAGGATAAGGTCGCGCAGATGGTGTATGACGCGGCCCTCACCTATGGCCTGGAACTGTCGAAGGCCGATCGGCTGGAAGAAGCGATCGCTTATCTCGATCAAGCCGCTTATATCAAACCGCTGCCAGCCAATGCCGAGGCCGAAGCTCAGTATGCGCGTATGTATATCACCGCGCGTGATTACTGGAACGTGAACTGGGAAAAGGCCATCGAAAGTTTTGGCGAGTTATACAAGATCGGCCCAGGGTATCGTGACACCTTTGCGCGCTACGTCGAGGCCTACATTCAATATGGCGATGAGCGCTCCCGCGCCGGCGATCCGTGCCACGCGCAGACCCAGTACGAAGCGGCGTTGAAGCTGCGCCCTGACACGAAACTGCAAGAAAAAGCCGACAAATCCAAGCAAGACTGTCTGACCGCACCGCCGTCGATTACGGGCACCAACCAAACGCTGGCAGGATTGTATGCGGGCCGCATCGCGTATCCCGTGTTTGATGCGGACGGGGCGCGCATTCTGGCCGCCAACGCTGGAGATCAAAAGATTTACACGGCCGCGATCGGCGATCAACCCGAGTGGCAGCGCAATGGCGGAAAATTCACGCATCGTGTCGCAGGCAGTGGCGCGAACGTCATCAATAACGGCGCCAGCGTCAGTGTCGCGCCGGCTGGCGCAGAATTTCCGACGTTCTCGCCAGATGGCTCGCGCGTGATCTATTCGTTGCAGGGTAAGTTATACATGGTAACTGCCGATGGCAGTGGAGCGCCGAATGAGTTAGGCGCAGGCTCTGCGCCCGCCTGGGGCCCGAACGGCTTACTCGCCTACTCTGGTTGCGATGGCGGTGGTTGCGGCATCATGATCCGTAATCCCGATAATGCTGATCCGCCCAAACGGCTCACGGGCAGCCCGAATGATATTCCCACGTCATGGTCGCCGGACGGGTTCAACATTTCCTACTATTCTAACGTGAGCGGTAATTACGATCTGTTCTTCGTCAACACGGCTGGCGGCGTGCAACAAGTGACGAAGAATGCAGGCAACAACATTGGCGGTGGGTGGGGCCCCGATGGCGCGCACGTCGCGTTCTTGTCTGATCGCGATGGAACGTGGAGTTTATACCTTGCCAAATACGACGGCACCGAGGCGACCAAGATCGCCATTGCCCCGCAAGGTGACGTGAGCCGTCAACGCGTCTCATGGGTCCCCTGAAGTTGATGAACACAATGGATGATCACTATGGCTGTTGACAGTACGTGGGCTGAGCGGGCGCTGCATCACGCCAGATATATCACCACGCGCATTGGGCCACGCGGCGCCGCCACGCCGGCAGAAAAACACGCTGCCGATTACGTTCAACAGCAAATGCAGCAGCTGGGCTTGCAGCAGGTACGCCTGGAATCATTCACTGCGCCAACTTATGGCTGGCTGGCGATCGCGATTGCCTTCTCTCTGGCCGTGTGGAGTGCCTTCTTGTGTTGGGGCACGTTTTATCTGACTCAAACACGCATCATCGGTGGAGTGTTCGGTGCAGTGTTGTCGGCGCTTGCGCTGGTCATCATCTATCTGGAAATCAACCTGCGCGACAATCCTCTGCGGCGTCTGGTGGCGCGTGGTCGCAGTCACAATGCGATCGGGCGGCAGGCACCCGCCGGCGGAGCAGCGCAAGCGAAACAACATGTCGTGCTGGTCAGCCACCTCGACACGCCACCGGCGGCGCGCCCGTTCAAAACGCCGCGCCGCGCTCGCCTCTTTCGCTGGGTCTTCATTATCGGCGCACTCAGTCTATTTGCCTCAGTAGGACTGTATCTGTTAGGTGGATTGGATATTTGGGAGTGGGCGTTCGTGTGGGCGGGTGTGTGCAGCATTTTGCAGAGTCTGGTGATTATCCAATCGCTGCAAGCGGATCGCGGCGACTTCACGCCAGGCGCAAATAACAATGCGTCGGGCATTGGTGCGGTGTTGACGTTAGCCGAGCGGGTCAAGATCGC
The DNA here is from genome assembly GCA_003154115.1 of Anaerolineae bacterium. Taxonomy (GTDB): domain Bacteria; phylum Chloroflexota; class Anaerolineae; order Fen-1058; family Fen-1058; genus Fen-1058. Next base: position 18,293 of record PMCF01000182.1, on the reverse strand, counting down.
ACCGCTGCGCAACACCGAGGTATGGTTCGTATGTTGTGGCAGTCACACCACCGGCAACTCTGGCTTACGCGCTTTGCTGCAGCAGCATGGCGACGAACTACGCGAGGCCTGGTTCATCGGATTTGAGGGAGTAGGCGTCGGTAAGCGGCTGATCAGCATCCAACGCGAAGGGTGGCCGGGCCACTGGCCGGGCCGATCGTTGCACCCGGCGCTGCGCGATCTGCTCGATCGCACCCGGCGCGAGAACCCCGCTCTCCCGATCGAACCTCACGCCACGCCGCGCAATACGGTTGTGGCGGCAGCCACACGCCGCGGCCTGAAGAGCCTGTGCCTCAGCGTATACGCCGACGACAATCACCTGCCCTATGCATATGACCGCGATGATGTTGTGGCTCACCTGCAAGTTGAAGCACTGGATGTCGCTCAAGCCGCGGGGTGGGAGTTGTTGCAGCAGATCGATCGGGGTTAAGGCTTAACTACGCAGTACCAACTTCAACCGTGGCGCCGTATTAGCTAGTCTCTTCCGGGCGCGTAGGAATCCACATCGCAAACAAGCTGCCGCGCCCCAGTTCGCTCTTAAACGTCATCTTGCCGTGATGCGCGTCTACGATACGCTTGGCCAGCGCCAGCCCCATGCCCATCCCGCCAAAGCGGCGGGTCGTGCTCATATCAGCCTGATTAAACGCCGTGAACAAGTTTTTCTGCGTGTCCGGGGGAATGCCGATTCCAGTGTCACGCACCGCCACGGCAATCGCCGGAATGTCTGTCTCAGGCAGCGTCACCATGTTGTGAACGCTGATCGTGACCGCGCCATTCTCCGGCGTAAACTTCACGGCATTATCCACCAGATGCATCAAGGCACTGCGCAGACGCGGCCCATCGGCCATGACCGCCAACTGCGCCGTCGGGGGCGAGTTCAGTGTGAACGTGAGCTGCTTCTCGGCGGCGCGCGCGCTGTATAAGTCCACCACATCGCGCACAATCTGATTGATCGAACAGGACTTGAATCTCAACTCCAATTCGCCGCGTTCGATCAACGCGAAATCCAGTAAATCGTCGATCTGAATCTGCAGCCGCCGCGCACTAACGGACAGCGCCTGGTAAATCTCGCGCAGCTTTTCAGGAGAAAATGGAAGGGTGTCACTCGCCAGCAGCTGTGCTTCCATGGCGATGACGGCCAAGGGAGTGCGCAGTTCGTGCGAAACAACTGAAATGAAATCATTCTTCAGTTTATCGAAACTGCGCAATGATTCGTTGGCCGTTTGCAGCTCCTGCGTCCGTTCGGCGACCTGGCTCTCCAGGTGAGCGTTCGCTTCTTGCAACGCCTGCACCAAGCGCCTGTTTTCGCGCAGCAAGCCACGATGATAGTAGGCGCGATCCACCAGCCGGGCAAAAACTTCCATATTCTCAACCGGCTTGAACTGATAATCGTACGCGCCCAAACGCAACGCCTCGATCGCCGTTTGCAAGGTAGCGTACCCGGTTAAAATAATCACTTGCGCATCAGGATCGAGCGTTTTGATGGCAGCGAGCACCGTCAAACCATCAACCTGTGGCATCTGCAAATCGCAGATGAGGACGTCGTAGGGGTGGACTTTGAATAGATCGATGGCCGCCTGGCCGTCGATTGCAAGATCTGTGCGATAGCCCATATTCGCCAAAAACGATCCCAGCATCTCTCGGATCGCTTCTGCATCGTCGGCTACCAATACGCGTTTATCTGCCATGGGGCATTCCTTAGTCAGGAGTATTGTAGCATGAGTCAATAGGATGGACGGTATGTAAGCTGTATCAATTTTGTTCACTGACAGGCGAATAATAGCGAAGATCGATGGCCCATTACCAACTTTCCGCCAACCTGCTGATCCGGGGACATTTGCCATTCGCCGCATGTGCGCTTAAAATCTGTACATGGTGGTCAATGCCCGTTGGGTGCCTTCGGATCAGTTACGCCCCGGACAGTCGTACATTCCCTGGACGGTGCGCTCTGTGCTGCCGCCCCCTCAATCTTTTCTGTTCCTCGCACACTGCTGGGTGATTTGGTTCACCGCCGACGCCAGATGTTTCCAGATGATTGGTTTTTGATTGTGGAGCTGAGCCGCAACACCCCTTGCCGCTCAAGCCCGATGTTGTGTTCAATCTAAAATCACCTATCTATCATCAGGAGGAGACAACATGGCTCTCACTCGTACTCGCACTCAGGAGCTCTTTCAGCGCGCGAAGAAGAGTTTTCCCTACGGGGTCAATTCGAACTTCCGTTATTGGGGCGAAGAAGAAACCAACGTCTTTGTGCGCGGTGAAAAATGTTACGTCTTTGACGCCGACGAGAACCGCTATATCGATTATCGGCTAGGCTTTGGGCCGGTGATCTTGGGACACGGTTATCCAGCGGTTGTGGATCGCGTCACCCACGCGATCAAAGATGGCACCGTCTATGCGGCCACTCATCCTCTGGAAATCTCCGTCGCGGAACGCATGAAACGCATGACAGGGCTCGACAAGGTGCGCTTTGCCAACTCGGGCACGGAAGCGACCATGCACGCGCTGCGCATCGCGCGCGCGCACACCAACCGCGAGAAGTTCATCAAGTTTGAGGGCACGTATCATGGCATGTATGATTATGCGCTCTTCTCCACCACGATCGGCCAAGCGCGCTCCATGGGTTCACGCCGCAGCCCGATCCGCATCGCGTCGAGCAGCGGCATTCCTTACGGTGTGGGCGAGTACGTTTTCACGCTGCCCTACAACGATCTGGAAATGCTGCGCCGCACGGTGCAAGGCCGCTGGGGTGAGATCGCCGCAATCATGGTGGAGCCGCTCATGGGTAACAATGCCTCGGTCATGCCGGAGCCGGGCTTCCTGGAATTGATGCGTGAACTGTGCAGTGAATATGGCATCGTGTTGATTGTAGATGAGGTCAAGACTGGCTTCCGCATCGCCAATGGCGGCGCGCAGCAGTATTTCCACTTCAAAGCCGATCTGGCGACCTATGCCAAATCGATCGCCAACGGCTTTCCTCTGGCAGCTATCGCCGGCACAGACGAAATCATGAGCGTGATTCAACCGGGACGAGTCGCCGTGGGGGGCACGTACTGCGGCAACGTTCCGGGCACCGCCGCCGCCGATGCTACTTTGGAGCTGCTGGAAACTCAGCCTGTGTTGGATACCATCGGCCGGCGCGGCCGGCGCTTGATGGAAGGCATCGACAAGATTCTGAATGAAGCCAACATTCCGCACGCACTGATGGGGCCGCCGCAAATGTTCGGTTTTGTGCTAGGTAGTCAGCACGCCCCCACTAACTATCGCGATGCCTTGGACACCAATATGAAGATGTACGAGAGCATCATGCTAGAAATGATCCAGCGCGGTGCGATGCCGGAGCCGGACAACCGTGAACCGTGGTTCCTCTGCTACGACCACACCGATGAAGTGATCGACGAAACACTGAATATTTTCTACGACTCGGTGAAAGCAGTGATTCAAAAAGGCAAAGCGAGTCTCTGAAGCGGTCGGGGCGAGTTTAACTCACCCACCTTCGTGATAGCCCAGTCTCTACATCCGGCTAGCCTCTCGTTCACGAGAGGCTTTTCTTTTGCTCGCCGCTGAGTTTTAACTCTGCACATCTCAGGCTATAATTCAATCCGGCTGAAACGATTTTAGCTGGAGGATCAATGTCACGTCGCACCTGGTTCGTTGCCTGGCTCATCACGACGGTGTTCACCCTAAATGCAGTGATATTCCTGTGGCAGCGCCGCTTGCATCTGCTGGGCTCAACCACTGAGCCAATCGAGCCGGCAGTGAAAGCACCCGCTCCTCTGAAGGTGGATTCCGAGAATCCACACACTGCCGTTGTCGCCTCTCCAGCCAACCCACCGACTGCATTAGCCGTGACGCCCACACGGCGCTGGCCACTTTCGTTGGACATCACTCTGTTCCTGCTGGCCGCTCTGCTTTTTCTTGCCACCCGATTGATCGGGTTGGAACGCTGGCCGATTTATTTTTTCACCGATGAAGCGATCAATCCCATCCTGGCGTCTCAATTCTTGCGCAACGGTTTCACGGACGGCGCGGGGCATCTCTTTCCCACTTACTTTCCCAATGGAACTTATCTCAGTTTGAGCGTGAGCGTTTACGCCCAGGTGATACCGTATCTGCTCTTTGGCTTCTCTGAGTTTGTGACGCGCGCCGTGTCGGTGCTGGTGGCCTTTTCTGGCACACTGGCCGTCGGCCTGATCTTGAAAGACATTTTCAAGCAGCGCTTCTGGTGGCTAGGCACGCTGATCCTGTCGATTACACCTGCCTGGTTTCTCCACTCGCGCACAGCTTTTGAGCATGTCATGTGGGTGGGGTTCTATGCCTGGTTCTTGTATTTTTACCTGCGCTATCGGCAAGGGCGGCCACGCCAGATTCTGACCGCGTTTGTGTTTGGCGCGCTGTCGTTTTATTCCTATAGTGGGGCGCAGCTCGGCATCGGGATGACGGGCCTCCTGCTGCTGATCTCCGATGCGCGCTATCACTGGCGCACGTTTCGGGCGCGCCCCAAGTTGCTGTTAGCCGCCGCCGCCGTGGCGTTGCTGCTCGCCGCACCGTACATCCGCTCCACTGTTGAAAATGGTGATGAGACCTTCCGGCACTTGCGCATTCTCGATTCGTATTGGACACAGCCTTTATCTTTGGGCGAGAAGATCGATCGGTTGGAACAGGAATATGTGTTTGCGCTCAGCCCCGCTTACTGGTTCGCGCCAGAAAACAATCGCGATCTGATCCGGCATCAAATGAAAGGGTACGGGCTGCTGCTGCCAGTGATGCTGCCATTCATGTTGCTGGGCTTGTTAATCTGTTTGAAAAACTTTCGACACTCGCGCTATCGTGTGGTGCTGATGGCGCTGCTCATTGCGCCGCTGGGCGGCATCCTGGTAGCGACGTTGATCCTGCGGGTGCTGATCATGGTCATTCCCGCGGCCTTGCTCACGTCACTGGGCCTGATTGCCGTATTGACCTGGCTCACCAAACGGGTGCCCTACTGGCCTGTGGCGCTCGGGGTGTTTACCCTCGTCGGTGCGTTCAATCTGTTCATGCTGGTTGATGCGCTGACCAACGGCCCTACCTGGTACACCGACTACGGCATGGGCGGCTTGCAATACGGCGGGCAACAGGTTTTTGGCGTAATCCGGGACGAGTTGGAACGCGCCCCACAGACGCAGGTGATGGTCTCGCCCAATTGGGCTAACGGCACCAACATTTTGCAGTGGTTCTTCATACCTGATGATAACCGCGTGCAGATGGTCAACATCGACGCCTACAAATTCAGTCAGCTGCCGCTCACCGCGGATACGCTGCTGGTGATGACGCCCGATGAATATGCCCAGACCACTAACGATCCAAAATTCACCGACATCCGCGTCGAACGCACGCTGCCCTATCCCGACGGTCGGCCGGGGTTTTACTTTGTGCGACTCAAGTATTCACCCGAAGCCCCAACCATTTTCGCCGCCGAAGATGCCGCGCGCCGCCAGCCGGTGAGTGAGACGATCGCGTTGGATGGCCAACTTGTTACGATCCTCCACTCGCAATTCGATATCGGCCAGATTGCGAGCGCCTTTGACGGTGATCCTTATACATTGGTTCGCACGCTGGTCGACAATCCCGCGATCATCGAAATCACCTTCGCGGAACCGCGTGTTTTGACGGGACTGGATTTGACCACGGCTACGATGGACTTTAACGCCACCGTAAAACTGACGCCAGCCGCTGGCGGCGCACCGCAAGTGTATACGCGCGATTTTGTTCAACAGGGGCCTGATCCGACGGTCCATTTTCCATTTGATCCAGCGCCAACCGGGCCAGTGAAAACATTGCGGCTGGAAGTCAAAGATCTGAACGCGCCCGGCGACGCGCATATTCACATCCGCGAAATCAAACTGAAGTAGGTTCGGTGATTGACTCTACGTTTCTCCTGCTCATCGTCATCGCCATCGCTCTGGATGCGATCTACATCGTATACCGGCGACGCGCGAAACGCGCTGTGCCTGCCGGCCCTCAATCCGCGCCATCGCGCCGAGGGCCGATCCGCCGGCGGTTATCGCTCGATACCGTTCTGTTCATTTCAGCCGCGCTCGTCTTCCTGGTCACGCGCCTCATCGCCCTTGACCGCTGGCCGATCTATTTCTTCACCGACGAAGCCATCAACGCGGTGCGCGCCGCCGAGTTTTTGAGCAATGGCCTCCGTGATGGTCACGGCGTCTTTCTGCCGACCTACTTTCAAAACGAGCAATATTTAAGCCTTAGCACCAGCGTCTACGCGCAAGTCATCCCGACCGCGCTGTTCGGCTTTTCAGTCTTCGTCACGCGGGCGGTAGTGGTCTTGATCACGCTATCTGGCACATTGGCCGTGGGCTTGATCCTGCGCGACATGTTCAAACTGCGCTTCTGGTGGATCGGCCCGCTGCTGCTCTCGATCACACCGGCCTGGTTTCTGCACACGCGCACCGCTTTTGAACATCCCTTGTGGGTGGCCTTCTACGCATGGTTCTTGTATTTCTATCTGCGCTATCGCACTCAGCAACCGCGTCACCTCATCACCGCGATCATTTTTGGCGCGCTGTCCTTCTACTCGTACAACGGCGGACAGCTCGGCGTCGTGCTGACCGGCCTGCTGTTGTTGATCATCGACGCGCGCTATCATTGGCGAACCCTACGCGCCAGCCCCAAATTGTTGATCGCCGCCGCCAGCACTTTGGTCATCGCCGCCCTGCCCTATCTACGGTTCACCCTCCAACATGCCGCTGAGACCGTCCAGCACCTGCGCCTTCTCGATTCATATTGGACGCAACCCTTGCCGTTGAGCGAGAAGCTGAGCCGCCTGATCCAGGAATACTGGAATGGCCTGCGCCCCGATTACTGGTTCGCACCTGATAACAGTCGTGATCTGATCCGGCATCAGATGAAAGGATATGCCCAGCTGCCCGTGTTCACGCTGCCGTTTTTTGTAGTGGGCCTGGGCCTGACGTTAAAGCGATTTCGTCTGCCGTCATCACGCGTCGTCTTGCTGGCGCTGCTTCTCGCGCCAGTAGGCGGTGTGCTGGTCGCCGCCAACATCCTGCGCGATCTGGTATTCGTCATACCGGCGGCACTGCTGACCTCGATCGGCTTGATCGCCGTCCTCGACTGGATGACCAAGCGCTTCACCTATCGGGCCGTGGCACTGAGCTCATGCGCGATCTTAACGATCATCAATGGCGTCATGCTCTACGATGCCACCGTCAACGGACCCACGTGGTACGACGCTTATGGCTTGTCGGGCCTCCAGTATGGCGGCCAAGCAGTCCTTGAGGAAGCCCGAAATTACCTTAACGCCCATCCTGATGCGGAAGTCTGGATCGCGCCGACGTGGATGAATGGACCGGACGCGATCAAGCAGTTCTTCGCGCCCGATGATCCGCGCATCCAATTTTTCGATCTGGACGCCGTCCTGCATCAACCCTACACCATCGACAGTCTGCTGCTGGTCCTTACGCGCGACGACTATCAGCGGGCGATCGACAGCGGCGTACTCACCACGACCGCCATCGAACGGACGCTGCCCTACCCCGATCACACGCCGGGCTTCTACTTCGTGCGCCTGGCTTATTCGCCGCAGGCGCCTGCCATCTGGGCCGCCGAGCGAGAGGCTCGATCGAGATTGGTGGCCGACACCGTCATGATGGCGGGACAGCCCGTGACCGTTACCCATTCGCCGATCGACATTGGCTCGATCCAGAATGTCTTCGACGGCGATCCACAAACGCTCATCCGCACCGCCGCCGTTAATCCGGCGGTGATCGAGATCGAATTCTCGCCGCCGCGCACTCTCTCGGGCGTGCGCGTGACCGCCGGCAGCACGGACGTGGTGCTCACTGCCGAAGTATCGATCGGCGGAGATGCGCGACCCGGCCGCTACAGCGGTACTTTTACCGAGCTGCCACCTGATCTCACCGTGGAACTGGATTTCGATCAGCCTTACGCGGTCACGCGGCTGCGGCTGGAAATCAAGGATCCCCACGCCAACGAGCGCGCCAACATCCACGTACGCGAAATTGAGTTCAAGTAGATCGAAATTTGATCACTGATAAAGGCGTGTGTTATACTTGAGACGTTCCTCACAGCATCGCCACAAACTGCCATCAAAATCAAATCTCAAAAGCCATTGGGCGCGTGCCCGATCGGGCCTTAGCGACCAGCCCTGAGGTCTTGTCATGAGTTCGAGTCAAGTTCACGCCGAGATGTCGATCGCGGACTTCTTGAGTCAGTCGTATCCATTCGATATGCTGACGGAAACTGAACGTCTGGCTCTGGCCCAATCGGCAACGCTGGGTTCTTTTCCCAAAGGCACTCAGATTCTGACCCAGGACGGCCAACCCTCCGAATACCTGTACGTTATCAAGCAGGGCAGCGTGCAGATGTCCATTCGCGCCGAAAACGACCAGGACCTCACCATCGACGTGCGCGGGGCGGGTGAAAACTTCGGCCTGTCGTCGATGATGCGCGGCACCTATTCGTTGATGAACATCAGCACCGCGGAAGATACCACGTGCTATTTATTCCCCAAGTCGCTGGTGACTCACCTTGTGCAGCAGAACGCGCTGTTTGGCGAAACGCTCCTGCAAACGTCGATGCAGCGTTACCTCGAACGCAGTCTGCATCATTTCCGCTACACCGAACGGCGACGGATTACGAGCGATCGCTTGCTGCTCACGCTGCCGGTGCGCGCGTTGATCAAACGCCCGATCGTCAGTTGCCCGCCCGACGCCTCGATCCAACAAGCGGCGACGGTGATGCATGACAGCCGTGTCAGCAGCGTCATCGTCGTGGACGGCGAGAGTCACAGCCTCGGCATCGTCACCGATCGGGATTTGCGGAGCAAAGTGGTCGCAGCCGGATTGGACTTGCAACGCCCCATCATAACCATCATGACCTCGCCGGTGATCACCGTCGACGGCGGCGATCCTGCACTGGAAGCGCTGCTGCGAATGCTGAACCAGATGATCCACCACTTGCTCATCGTGAATCAGGACAAAGCGATCGGCGTTGTCACCAGCACCGATCTAATCCTCTTGCAAGGTTCATCGCCCCTGCTCTTTGCCAACGAAGTTGAACATCAGACCACCGTCGATGGTCTCGCCGTAACACTGCGTCGCGCCAACGAGATCGTGCCGCTGATGTTCGACGACGGCGCGCATCCGAGCAGCATCGCCCGCGCGCTGGCCGAGGTGAACGATCGAGCGTTGAGCCAACTGCTGCGCATCGCCGAGGAACGCCTGGGGCCGCCGTCATTACCGTATTGCTGGGCGGCACTCGGCAGCGAAGGACGTCAGGAGCAAATCTTCAAGGCCGATCAAGCCAACGCGCTGATCTACGCCGATCCAGACAACGAGCGGCAGGCCGAAGCCGCAACCGCTTATTTTGCGCGCCTGACCGACTTCGTCGGCGCGGCGCTGGAGCGCTGCGGTTATCCCGATGGCGCGGCCAACTTCACGGCCCGCGATCCGCAGTGGCGTCAACCCTTGCACGTGTGGCAAGACTATTTCCGGTGTTGGATCGAAATGACGGAACCAATCGAAGCGCCCTTTGATACATCGTTCTTCGACATGCGAATGGTTGGCGGCACAGCGGCCCTGATGAGCACCCTACGCAATTTCGTCTCGCCGCTGGCGATGGAGCGATCGGCCTTTCTCGCGCAGCTGGCGCGATCGGCGGTGAAGCACACCCCGCCGATCGGTTTTTTCCGCAACTTCGTGGTGGAGCAACACGGCCCGCGCAAAGCGACGTTCGACATCCAGCAGCGCGGCATCGCGCCGATTGTTGATGTGGTGCGGTTGTGGGCGCTAGCGCACGGTGTCCGCGAGACCAACACACTCGAACGCTTGCGGGCGCTGACGGCACGAAAAGCGATCGGGCAGGAACAGGCCGACGAGCTGGGTCATACGTTGGAGTTTTTATTGTTGTTGCGGCTGCGTCATCACTTAGAGCAGCTGGAAGCCGGTCAGCCGCTGGATGACTTTATCAATCCCAACTCGCTCAATCAGATGGATCGCACGACGATCAAACAGGCGTTTCACATCATCGCGCAGCAGCAGGCCGCAATTGCGGAGCAGTATCAATAGATCACGAAAGCATCCTGAGCAAAGGCGAAGCGGGAGTCGAAGAATGCGGCTCGTGCGAAACAACCTAATTTATGGTACGAGCCGCACGCGAAGCGTTCGACTACAGCCCGCATAAGGCGCGCGGGCTTCCGCTCACGCCCTGCCCGCGAAACGGGGGCGCGCCAAGCGGAATGCTTGACTGTGTTAGGAGGAGACCGACCATGCGCAACGCGACGATCCTGGTCGTCGAAGACGATCGTCCCATCCTCAATCTCATCGTCAGTTACCTCGAAAACGACGGCTACACCGTCTATACCGCCATCGACGGCGAATCGGCGCTGAAGCAGGTGCGCAGCGTGCGACCCGATCTGATCGTGTTGGACGTGATGCTGCCGGGTGTCGATGGGCTGGAAGTGTGCCGCCGCGTTCAGCAAGAAATCGATGTGTACGTGTTGATGTTGACCGCCCGCGCTGAAGAGGTGGATAAAGTCGTCGGCCTGTCGGTGGGCGCGGATGACTATCTCACCAAGCCGTTCAGCCCGCGCGAGTTGGTGGCACGCGTGAAAGCGATCCTGCGACGCAATCGCGTCCGCGGCACACCAGACAGTGCAACACGGAATAACGAGCGGCAGCCGCTGCACTTCGACGGGCTGGCGATCAATCCAGAGACACACGAAGTCTGGCACAATGACGCGCTGATCGATCTCACCCTGCGCGAGTTCGAATTGTTGTACGCGCTGGCCGAACAACCGGGCCGCGTCTTCAGCCGCGATCAATTGCTGGAACGCGTGTGGGGCTATGATTTCGCCGGTATCGATCGCGTGGTCGATGTTCACATCGGTTTGCTGCGCCGCAAGCTGGAGGACGATCCGGCCAATTCCGCGCTGATTCAAACCATTCGCGGCGTCGGCTACAAGTTCGTCGCGCATCGCGCGGGGTGATGACTCGTGCCCGATCCACGAAGGCACACGAAGGTGATAGTTTTTCTTTCGTGTTCTTCGTGAACTTCGTGGACAGATTTCTTTTCCCAAAACAAATCAAAATATGCCCTGGCTGCGACTGTTACGCTGGAAACTCTTTATCTCCCACACGTTGATCATCGCGAGCGGCGTGTTGGTGCTGCTGCCGACCGCGCACTTTCTGGCCGCCGCCAACTTCGCGCCGGAACCCGCCGCCTCGCTGTCGCCGGATGCCGCGCCAACCGATAAGGCGTCAGTCGCATCCTCAGCCTACGTCCAATCTGTCGTCGATCAGGCCCTGCTGATTTCGGCGTTCGCCGCCCTCACCGCCGCCGTCATCGTGAGTCTGTTTGTGTCGCGCCGCATCGTCGAGCCGCTGCAAGAACTCACCGTCGTCAGTGGGCGATTGGCGCAGGGCTACTTCCGCGAACGGACGGCGATCAACTCCAACGACGAACTGGGCGCGTTGAGCCAGAGCATCAATCAACTGGCCGAAGCGCTGGAAAAGACCGAACTGCGCCGGCTGGGCCTGGTCGCCGATGTGGCGCACGAACTCCGCACGCCGCTCACCACGATCGAAGGTTACATGGAGGGTCTGATCGACAGCGTGATCAAACCGGAGCCAGAGATCTTCGCCATGATCCAACACGAGGCGACGCGGCTCAAATGGATGATCGAAGAAATGGCGCTGCTGTCGCGGGCCGAAGCGGGTCAACTGCGCATCGAGCCGAAGCCGATCGCGTTATTGGAGATCATCAAACAGGTCGCGGCTCAGTTTCAACCACAGGTGGCGTCGCAGGAACTCACCCTCACACTCGATCTGCCGCCGACCTTGCCTCAAGTTTTGGCTGATCCAGATCGCGTGGTGCAGGTGCTGATCAACTTGCTGGCGAACGCGCTGCAATACACACCGGCGGGCGGCGAAGTGACGGTGTTTGCGCGATCGCTCGATTTTGTGGTGCAGGTCGGCGTGCGTGACACCGGAATTGGTATTGCGGCTGAACATCTGCCGCATATTTTCGAACGGTTCTATCGCGTGGACAAGTCGCGGGCACGGCAAAGCGGCGGTGCGGGCATCGGGTTGACCATTGCGCGCCATCTGGTCTACGCTCACGGCGGCGAGATTTGGGTGGAGAGCGAGGGGATAGGACGCGGATCGGTGTTTAACTTCACGCTGCCGTTTAACGAACCGATTGCAAATTAAAGACAACCCAAATGGTTTATGCTCAAGGCGGATGATAGGATTCTATGAAAGTCATTCAGATCTTACTTTTGTGCATCAATCTCGTCTTCAACGCAGCAATCCTTGCACAAGTCTATCTTGCGCAACGCCAACGAATGCCGGTTAGCCTTGGAAAACTCTTTGCGTTTATTGCAATCCTGTTCCTAATGATCGGGCTGGTGTTACCTTGGTCTGCATTTCCAATCAACCTCGGTGAGAGTCAGCAATTAACTGGGAGCCTTGAGGAAACCAACGCGGTAGTCTTGCTTGCCGTGATCACGCCTGCTGCTTGGATCGTTTATCGAAAGCGATCACACGAAGGGCGCTTTTTCTCAATAGTGTTGTCCCTACTAGGATTCACTACCTTTGTACTCGTTTTGCTTTCTTTTACATTTGACGAGCAGCAGACCAGTTTCGTGTCAGCGAACGAGGCGTATATCAGCAGTCTGATTAAGCCGGGCATTGGATACTATCTTTCACTTGTTGGAAGTGTGCTGCTATCAATCAGTGGGTTTCTCGGAAGATCATGGAAGTGACTTGTGATTCAGGTCTGCGCCCAACACAACGTATAGCCAAGCCGACAAACGCTCACCATGTCTCAACCACTTTCCTCTAACCTACTCGGCGTATTTCAACTCGTCGGCCTGTGGCTGATCGTCGTGATGATCACGCTGGTTATTCTCGACTGGTTGTTTCCCCGCCTGCGCCGTGGAGATGAGGAAGCGCCGCGTTTTGATGCGCAACCGTGGTATCCCACGGCCCCGCGCCTCGCCCATCGCGTCGAGCGTACTGCTGAACCCGCGTCACTGGTTAGCCCGGCCTACTGGCGCTCGAATCTCCGCATCATCGTCGTGCTGTTGATCATCTGGTTCGCTGGTTCCTTTGGCCCTGTCATTCTCTCGCCGCTGCTCAATCGCATCACTATCCTCACCGGTTTCCCGCTCGGCTATTATATGGGCGCACAGGGATCGCTCGTCGTCTTCCTCGGCATCATCACGGCCTATGCGTGGCGCGCGGGCCGCCTCGATGAGAAGTTCCGACTACCCGGTCAACCACCGTTCAGCGCGCTGAACGATCGGGCGCGGTTGTGGCGGCTGGGCCTCATCTTCCTCGCTTTTGCGGTCGGCTTCATGGCTCTTCTGTGGCTGCTGGTGACCTTAGAAACATCTCTCGGACTGCCAGCCAGTGTGACCGGCTGGGCGTTGCTCATCGTCACGATCGGCCTGTATGCCGTGATCGGCATCAGGAGCCGATCGGCGTCGCTCGACGAATACTTTGTCGCGGGGCGGCGCATCCCCGCTTTCTTCAACGGCATGGCGATTGCGGGCGATTGGATGAGCGCGGCGTCGTTCCTCTCGCTGGCGGGCGTGTTGTGGTTGCTGGGCTATGAAGGTCTGGCCTACATCATGGGCTGGACGGGCGGCTTCGTTCTGGTGGCGATGTTGCTCGCGCCCTATCTGCGAAAGTTCGGCCAGTTCACCATTCCCGATTTTGTGGCCGCGCGTTACGGCGGCAACGTGGCCCGCATCGTCGCGGCCATCATCGGCATCATCATCTCGTTCACGTATTTGACAGCGCAGGTCACCGGCGTCGGCCTCATCATGAGCCGCTTCCTCGGCGTGAACTATTTGCTGGGTGTGACGATCGGGTTGGGGGCGGTGCTCTTCTGTTCCTATCTGGGCGGGATGCGGGCCATCACGTGGACGCAGGTCGCGCAGGCCATCATCCTCGTGATCGCTTTTCTGGTGCCGGTGACAATGCTCTCCTATCGGGCCACGGGCGTGCCTTTTCCGCAGATCATGTTCGGTCAGGCGCTCGAGCACATCGGCCAACTGGAAGCGGCGCAGGGCATCACCAACTCCTACGTCACGCCCTTCAACGATTGGACGCCGTGGAACTTCATGGCGCTGATGTTGTGCCTGATGCTGGGCACGGCCGGCATGCCGCACATCCTCACGCGCTTTTACACAGTGCCCAATGTCCAGGCGGCCCGTCGCAGTGTGGGCTGGGCCATGCTGTTCATCTGTGTGCTGTATTTTACCGTTCCGGCTTATGCCGCGTTTTCACGCTGGGAAGTGTTGCAAAATGTCGTAGGCAAACCCATCAACGCCCTGCCTGATTGGACAACCAACTGGGAAAACGCGGGGCTGCTGACGATCACGGATAGCAACGGCGATGGTATCTTGCAGTTTAGTGAGTTCCACGCCGATCCCGATCTGGTGGTGCTGGCGACGCCGGAAATTGCCGGCCTGCCGCAAGCGGTGGCCGCGTTGGTCGCTGCGGGCGGATTGGCGGCGGCGCTATCTACAGCCGATGGTTTGCTGATGGTGATTGCTTCGGCGTTAGCGCACGATGTTTATGCGCGGGCGATCAATCTTGCGGCTTCCACCCGCAGCCGATTGACCGTCGGCCGCCTCACCGTTTTGCTGGCCGCCGCCGCGGCTGCCTTTACGGCCACGCGCCGCCTCGGCATCATCGCGCAGTTGGTCGCGGGAGCCTTCTCGCTGGCTGCCGCCACCTTCTTTCCCATTCTCGTATTGGGCATCTTCTGGAAACGTGCGAACGGGCGTGGAGCCGTCGCCGGGATGATCGCGGGATTGATCGTCACGCTGACGTATATGGTATTGAACTCGCTCAATCCCGATTTCTCGATCCTTGGTATCACCAACGTCGCAGCCGGCATCTTTGGCATCCCCGTGAACTTCCTCGTAACGATTGTGGTCAGCCGTCTCACGCCGCCGCCCTCGGCTGAAACGCAAGCCCTGGTCGACTCACTGCGACAACCGTGAGACTTCACGAAAGATCTGTGGAGTTCGTCATTCCCGCGGTTTTTAGCGGGAATCCAGCATGCTCGATCAGCACTTGTCGTCAATAGTCACTCTGGATGCCCGATAGAAGCATTCGGGCATGACGGAATCGCTGCTCGTGATGGAGTTGGCACTCCATCACGAGCAGGTCCAACTTCTTCCCTTTACACAGACTTTACAAATTCCAGATGCAATCTTTGCACAAGACTTATATTGCCTTTGCGAAGACCTGCTACGATGGCTGACATTCATCAAATGGTCTACCAATCGGAGGTGATGTCAGCCCACCAGTGTGAGTCATATCGATCGTCGTTCGCCCGCCAACAGTCAACCGATCCAAGCCTCAATTCCAGCATCTATTCCCAAGAGAGGAGCGCTATGTCCAGCATTGATATGGTTGAAGCTTTGGCCGTTAAGGCTAAGCAGTCCATGCCGAAAATCATCTTCGCCTCTGCCGCGGGCACGATGGTCGAGTGGTACGACTTCTACATTTTCGGCAGCCTGGCGACCGTGATTGCCAGCAAGTTCTACAAGACAGGCACCCCGCTGGGCGATGTCATCGCCTGGCTGGCTACCTTCGCGGTCGGTTTTCTGGTGCGCCCCTTCGGCGCGATTGTGTTTGGCCGTGTCGGCGATTTGATCGGGCGCAAGTACACCTTCCTCGTTACGATGTCGTTGATGGGCTTGTGTACCTTCGCGGTCGGCCTGCTGCCCACTCGTGATCAGATTGGCGACCTCGCGGGCGTCATTCTGATCGGCCTGCGTATTCTGCAAGGGTTGGCGCTGGGCGGTGAATACGGCGGCGCAGCGACCTACATCGCCGAACATTCCACGCACGGTCGACGCGGCTTCTTCACCAGCTTCATTCAGATCACGGCGACGCTCGGTCTGTTCGCGTCACTGGGTGTGATTCTGGTCACGCGCTCAGCGGTCGGTGAAGCCACCTTCAGCGATTGGGGCTGGCGTGTGCCCTTCTTGCTCTCGATTGTGTTGGTGGGCCTCTCACTGTACATCCGCATTTCACTGCGTGAATCCCCGATGTTCGCCAAGTTGAAGAAGAGTGGCAGCACCTCCAAGAATCCCATCAAGGAAAGTTTCGGCAATCCGTATAACCTGCGCTGGGTATTGCTGGCGCTGTTCGGCGCGACGATGGGTCAGGGCGTGGTCTGGTACACCGGCCAGTTCTACGCGCTATATTACCTGCAAAACATCTTCAAAGTGCCGCTGGTCGATTCGAACCTGATCATCGCCGGGGCGCTGCTGGTGGCGACACCGCTCTTCATCGTGATGGGCTGGTTGTCCGATCGGATTGGCCGCAAGCCGATCATGCTGGCCGGCATGGCGTTGGCCGCGATGACGTATCTGCCGATTTACAGCGCGATGGCGGGCTACGCCCCGTTCATCGGCAATGCAGCGGATAAAATCGCGAACCCCGCCTACAGCCCGTTCATGCTCGGCGTGTTCGTGTTCATTCAGGTCGTCTACGTGACGATGGTGTATGGCCCCATCGCCGCCTTCCTGGTGGAGTTGTTCCCGACCAAGATTCGCTACACGTCGATGTCGCTGCCCTATCACATCGGCAATGGCGTGTTTGGCGGGCTGGTGCCCATCATCGGCCTCAGCCTAATTCAAAGCACGGGCAATAACTTCGCCGGGCTGTACTATCCGATTGGGATTGCCACCGTCTGCTTCTTCGTCGGCCTGTTCTTCGTGAAGGAAACCAATCAAGTCGATATCGACGACGCAGCTACATCGACGGCGATGATGGCCGAGTCAGTCGGGAATGCGGCCAAGGCCGCGGCCGGCGGTAAGTAACTTCGCCCACCACTCCGGTCTGCCCGGCCCGATCGGTCTGTCGGGCCGGGTTACTACTCAGCCGTCATGCCCGAGCGTAGTTGTCGAGCATCCAGACCGACGATTGGCGAACGCGCCCGATGGGCTGCTGGATTCCCGCTTAAAGCGTGCGGGAATGACATGGCAGCGGTGGCTGAGTAGTTACCGGGCCGGACAGATTCGTCGGTCTTTGATCATTGATCATTGATCATTGTTCATTGTTCATTGCTATGCTATACTTTTGCCACCTCGCAGTCCAAACAGCAATCTCAAATCGCAAAATTGAATAGGGAGGAACCGTGGCTGAATCCGACAATAACCATGCGGAGTTCTATTATCCATCTGCCGACGTGATCGCCCAGGCGCACGTCAAAAGTTGGGATGAGTTGGCCCGGCAGGCTGACGATGATTTCGTCGGCTTTTGGGAAGAGCGCGCCAAAGAGTTGATCGACTGGCACGCGCCGTGGACGCAAGTGCTGGACGACTCTAACAAGCCGTTCTACAAGTGGTTCGTCGGCGCACGCACCAACATCGTATACAACGCCATCGACCGGCATTTGAAGACCGCCCGCAAGAACAAGCTGGCCCTGATCTGGGAAGGCGAGAAGGGCGAGCAGCGCACCTTCTCTTATTTTTCGCTCAATCGTGAAGTCAGCAAATTTGCCAGCGTGCTCAAGGCGCTGGGCGTGAAGAAGGGCGATCGGATCACGATCTACATGGGGCGCGTGCCCGAACTGCCCATCGCCATGCTGGCCTGCGCCAAGATCGGCGCGGTGCACTCGGTCGTGTACGGCGGCTTCTCGACGGAGGCGCTGCACGGCCGCATCGAAGATTCGCAATCGCGCGTGGTCATCACCTGCGACGGGGCTTTCCTTAACGGCAAGATCGTCGAGTTGAAGAAGATCGCCGACGAAGCGATCAAGCGCGCGCCCATCGTCGAGCATGTCGTCGTCTTCAAACGCACCGGCCAGCCGGTCGATATGGAAGAGGGCCGCGATATGTGGTGGCACGATCTGATGGCGCTGCCCATCGCGGACTATCGCTGCCCGACAGAGATCCTCGACGCCGAAGACCCGATGTTTATGCTCTACACCTCGGGCACGACGGGCAAGCCCAAGGCCATCGTTCACACGCACGGCGGCTATCAGGTGGGCGTAGCCACCACCTTGAAGTACGTGTTCGATCTGAAAGACGAAGACCGCTGGTGGTGCGCGGCCGATCCCGGCTGGATTACGGGCCATTCGTACATCGTCTACGGGCCGCTGATTTTGGGCGCGACCAGCGTCATGTACGAAGGCGCGCCGACGTATCCGTACCCCGATCGGTGGTGGAGCATCGTCGAGAAGTTCGG
>PMCF01000104.1 GCA_003154115.1 Anaerolineae bacterium | reverse complement strand
AGCGAAGGCGATCACGGCCACTTTGAATGGGAGCCGAAGTATTTGAGCTACGACGAGTTCAATCAGAATCACAACGCGCAAGAAAAATTGCTCACCGATTTTGCGCGCGACAACCACGTCGAGTTTCTCAACTTGACGCCCACTTTTTGGGAACAGGGCATCAAGCGCGGCGAGTTGTACAACTATGCTGATCCGCACTGGAATCAAGCGGGGAATGACCTCGCCGCGCAGACGATTGCGGAGTATCTCCAGTCACACTAAACTGACCGGAAGCGGGTTATCAACAAAGAAACCGGGGTTCTCCACGCTGGACATTCAAGTCCATTCGAACTGGAGAATCCCGGTTTCTGGCCATCACTCTTGCACCAGCGATTGACAAATCGTCTGGCGGGCGTACAATCTCTATGCAGTTGAGTGATGCGCCAGCCCGAGCTGTCAGACAAGCCAAGTATGAGCCAATCGGAAGAACCGAAACCGCCCGCTCCACCGGCCCGCCAGCGAACCCCGCGCGTGCCGTCGAACGTACTCTATGATCGAATCTTGCCGATCGTGCTGGTGGCGGCGGCCATCGTGTTGGTGATCATTCTCATCGTCATCGTGTTGGGGACGGGACAAATTTACTAAGCGTCACAGGGGGGAGAGTATGTCGTTCGTTCAGTGGCTGCCGTTCATCACGACGGCTATCATCTTTGTGTTTGCTGTGTTGGTGTTTCGTCGCTATGCTCAGCGCGGCGGCCTGCATTCGCTGGTGTGGGGCATCGGCCTCACGATGTACGGCATCGGCACCTTGGCCGAAGCGTTGTTGGCCATTACCTACTCGCCGGTCATACTGCATGCCTGGTATTTGTTCGGGGCACTGTTGACACCGGCCTGGTTGGGTCAAGGCACCGTGTATTTATTGGTGCGGCGCAAGAATGTGGTGAATACCTTGCTGGTGATCTTGATCATCGCCACCGTGATTGCTACGCTGAAGGTCTTCTCGCTGCCGACGAATGATGCGCTCTACAAGATCGGCGTGCCGGTCTCGTCGCAATACAAAGACGTGATGTCGCGCGATTCGTTCACGGTCGTTTTGTTGAGCGCCTTTGCCTTGTACGGCACGGTTACGCTGGTCGGCGGCGCGCTGTACTCCGCGTACATCTTCCTGCGCAAGCGCATCATGCCGCAGCGTGTGCTGGGTAACGTCTTCATCGCCATCGGCGGTTTGTCTCCCGCACTGGGCGGCACACTGACGGCGCGCGGGCTGGGCGATTATCTGTTCGCCAGTGAGCTCATCGGCGCCGTGTTGATCTTTATCGGCTTCCGGTTGGCTGCCACCCAGCAACCTGTGCCGGCTCCACCGGCTCCCGCACAGGCGGCTCCCGCGGCGTGATAAGTTGAGTCTGTAAGAACTGGGCGCGGATGACGGCGGATCGAGGCGGTCATCCGCGCTTCGTTTTGTGAATGGTATAATCCTCACATGTCTGACCAAGCGAAGCAAGGCCATAACCTGATCACAAATCTACTGATCGTCGCGGGAGCGATTCTGTTGTTGGCGGGCGTCATCAGCCTGTTGCCTGCGGTCAACGCCGCTAACGAAGCCGCCGCCCAAGGTGCTCCAGCCGATTTTGGCAGCGATGCGCTGCCCCTGCGTCCGACGGTAACTCCCTTGCCCCGTGCCAGTCAAATGACACTGGAGCCGGAACCCGCTTTCCTGCCGGACACTTCTGCGCTCGTAGCGAGTGTGCCGGTTCGCAAGTCAACCCCCGTCGATCCGACCGGCGGCATTCCAACCCCCGTCGATCCGACCGCCGGCATTCCAACCCGTATCGTCATTCCCGCCATCAAACTCGATGCGCCGATCGAGACGGTGGGCTGGCACACGGTCGCTGGGGTCAGTCAGTGGGACGTGCCCGATCATTTTGCGGCGGGCTGGCTGATGACTTCAGCGACCTTGGGCAAGCCGGGTAATACGGCCTTGTCCGGGCATCACAACATCTCGGGTGAAGTATTCCGCAATCTGGTTAAATTGCAGCCGGGCGATAGTATCACGCTGTATGCGCAAGATCAGCCGTTCTTTTATGAAGTGGCTTCGCGCCGCATTCTTCCGGAACGCGGCCAATCCGATGAAGTCCGCCGCGCGAATGCGCGCTGGATTCAGCCCACCAACGATGAGCGCATCACCTTGATCACGTGCTGGCCGTATACCAGCAACACGCATCGACTGGTGATCGTCGCCAAGCCGATTGCACCAGAGAAGCCCAACAAATCGATCGAGCCTTAACTCTATGACAAACCTACTTGACTATCCACTGATCTTGAGCACGCGCCGCAATCACGGCCTGGAACATGCCACCATTCATGTGCTTACCGCGCTGAAGCCGGGTCGGCCATTGGCCGGCCGCTCCACGCCGTTCGGTTTTTATCTGTACGGCGATGTTTCCGACGAAGAGGTGCGGGCCGCCGTGTACGATGCCTTGCATCGTCTGGAGGGAGGCGAACGCCAGCTCGCCATCCATCCGGGTTGCGGCACGAATTATCTGACCTCCGGCGCAGCCGCCAGCCTGGGCGCGTTAACGGTGTTGAGCCTGGGCGATCGCAAAGCGCGCTGGTCGCGCTGGCCCGACGTGCTGGTCGCGGCCACCATGGCCTTGATTATCGCTCAACCGCTCGGCCCCAAGCTGCAACAGCATGTCACCACCAGCGGCGATATGGGCGATTTGGAAATCGTGTCCATTCGTCGTCTGGACCGGAACGCGCACTACGTCGAAACGCAAAGTCATTGATGATTGCTGATGGTTGATTGCTGATTCAACGCATTACTCATTACGTATTACTCGTTACCGATGTTCTTTCTCCTCCACGGCGACAACGAATTTGAGATCAGCGAACGCGTGGCCGACTTCAAGCAGAAGATCGGCGACGACTCTATGCGCGATCTCAACATCACCCTGTTGGATGGCCGCAAAACCACGTTGGGCGAAGTGCAGCACGCCGCCGATTCCATTCCGTTTCTGGCGGATAAACGACTGGTTATCGTTGAAGGATTGCTCACACGCCTGGCCAGCCGCAAAGCCAAAGACAGTTCCAACGAGTCTGCGCCCGCCGGTGCGGCGCCCTCTGGGGCGGCGAAAGACTTCCTCAACAGCCTGGTCGATTACGTGCCGCGTTTGCCTGAATCCACGCGCCTGGTGTTCGTCGAATTTCAACCGTTGAATGCCAAGCATCCGCTGATCAAACTGGCCGAGCAGCAAAAAGGTAAAACCAATATCGAATGCCGACAGCCCGCCGCGGGCGAACTGCCGCGCTGGATCACGGATCGCGCGAAGAATCACGGCGGCTCGATCGAGTTTGTGGCGGCCCAACGGCTGGCGGTCCTCATCGGCGCTGATCTGCGGCGGCTCGATACCGAGATCAACAAGCTCATTACCTACGTCAACGCGCAGCGATCGATCGCCGAGAAAGATGTGAACCTGCTGGTCAGCGATGCCAGCACCAACAGCGTCTTCGATCTGGTTGATGCGCTGGGCAAGCGCGACGGCAAACGCGCCGTGCACGAACTGCATCACCTGCTCGATCAGGGTGAGAACCCGTTGGGGCTGCTGGCGATGATCGTGCGCCAGTATCGGCTGCTGATTCTGGTGAAAGAACTGCAAGCGCGCAATCTGTCGCCGGACGCCATGGCCAAAGAACTGGGGCAGCATCCGTTTGCGATCAAGAAGATCAACGAGCAGGCGCGCAACTACCGGGACATCAAGCAGTTAGAAGCAATCTATCGGCGCTTGCTGGAGATCGAGACGGAGATCAAGACGGGACAAACGGGTGACGTGTTAGCGCTCGATCTGCTGGTGGCGAGTGTGGCGGGCTAGCAGTACACGAATTCCACGAAAAAGTGGCTACTGTGTGAACGGACTGCTTTAGCGGCGTCAGTCCGTTTTGATTTTCAGCCGCCGTGCTTGACCCGATGATGGGGTCGGGGACGACTATCGTGGAGTCGTTTCTAGCTAACAGACGGGCGATTGGTGTAGATATTGATCCTCTGGCACTGCGCCTTTGCAAAACAAAAACCACGCCATTGGCTGTAGATCAAGTAGCAGCTTATGGCAACAAAGTACTGGAACACGCGCAAAAGGAATTGCAGCACGAAGACAAATTGCGTCAAGACTTAGCTAAACGTTTCAGTGAGACCGAACGAAAGTTTATTGATTACTGGTTTTTGCCGTCAACTCAACTTGAACTCGTCAGCCTACTCCGCCAACTAGAGCAGGTCGATGAGCCAGCGTGCAGAGCATTTCTCGAATTGGTTTTCTCAAAGAATTATCAGAACTCAGGGGTGAATATATCGGCCATGATGCAGTTGCAGGCGTAAGTCTTTTGAAATTGCCAGATTACGTCGCGCAAGTGATCAGTAGCGTTGCCAAAGTCGATCCTAAAAAATCTAAGACGCTTCATCGGTATTACTCTGAAATGACGTTGTGTCTGACTGAAATGGCAAGAGTTCTTAAATCTGGCAAAGCCGCTGTGGTTGTCGTTGGCTCCTCAAATATGCGCGGCATTGACACCCATACGGATGTATGTTTGGGCGAGATCGGCAAACCAGTGGGGCTTGATCTAGTTCATATCGGCGCACGTGAAATTGACCGTGATAAACGCATGATGCCCGCGCGCCGCAACGCTACAAATCTGACACAAATTGAAGAACGCATGCACGAAGAGTATGTCATTGGATTTATTGTGCGAGGATAGTGACGAATGAACCTTCAACAGTTGCGGCGAAATTATCACAAATCGATCTGCCTGAAAGTACTTGGCTTGCGAAATGGAATTCCCAACATTGCCGACAAGGCCAGCAAGCGCAGCATTGAACTTGCTACGAGCATTTTGGAGCAAATGAATTTTTCGCCGTGTGCGAATTCGGCATACTACCCCCAACAAAAGACTTAAGCCCGCTAACCACTTGGTCAGACTGGAGTTCATTTTATTCCAAGTGACGCTGATTGCTTGACAACGATGGCTTCGATCAGTGGACAAGACAGTAAATTTGATAGCACCTCGGCGCTTCTCCTGAGTCAACCCCCACGATTCAGTAGAAAGGGATTAACCGCAGTCTCTGCTTATTTCAAGATCAACGGCAGATAGACACCATACTGTTTTTCACTAATAACAACAAGGTGGGTCCCGTTCACTGTCCCCGCCGGGCTAGAGGCCGTAACGGTGATGATCTTGGTGCCGGTCGTCATCCAACTCAAGACGATGGTATGGGTTAAACCGCCGACAGCTGTGACAGGCGACCTTCCTGTTGCCTGCCACACATAGGTGATCGGTAGCGAAGCGGTGAGCGGCGTGACGAGCGCCGTAAAGGAATAGTTGGTATTGAGCGTACCGGCGAATGGGCCGTCGATCATAACGCTGTCCAATACACCCGTGATGGTGACACGCGTCGTCGCGGTGACCGTGTTGACACTGTTCGTCGCCGTGACCAACGCCGTGTAGATGCCGATGGCCGCGTAAGTGCGAGAAGCGTTCGCGCTGCCGGCAACGGGACTGCCATC
>PMCF01000156.1 GCA_003154115.1 Anaerolineae bacterium | reverse complement strand
GCCTGCCAATCAATCCGATCGATCATCTAGCCGCGCCTGTAGGGATGTGAAAACCTGCGAGGTCTTTCCCGTCATTGACCGAACCGGTTAAGTCTGCTTGGCAGAGGCCCCGGCATCCAGTTTCAATTCTTGATCGATCCGTTCCTTCAAGAAAATCTTGATCAAGGATTGATACGGCACATCGCGCTTGTTGGCGATAACGCGCAGCTCATTCAGCATGAACTCCGGCAGCCGCAGCGAAATTGTCCGCGTGGACGGCTTCAATTTGGGCAGCGTGATCGCCTCAGCCTCATCCCAATCGACGTAGTCCGTCGAGTCCTGGCTGGCCCAAAACTCGCGTTCTTCGTCCTCAGTCTTGAAGGTGGGTATCACTTTTAATTCTTTCGACATATTTTTGCGCTTNNGTCCCGCGCCGAGATCACCCGGATGAAATTGGCTCTGATCGTAAAAGCCACAAACAGCCAACGATCAGTATCCGTGCGGCCCAGGACGAAGTACCGGCGTTCCTGAGTCGAATGTTTGCTGTCCAAGGCAGTAATGAGCGGCAAATTGAAGAACACCGCTTCACATTCGCTGTTGGTGACGTGGTGAAGATACCAGTTTTTGTCGGAATTGCCTTCATCCCACTGGAATCCTTCACAGTCGGCAAGGACNNCGTAAATGTATATTACAATAATATACGAGTCTCGTAAAGTCCCGCTACCATTCCACCGCTATCGATGAGAGGGTCGTCTAGATTCAGCTAGATCAGAGGGGCGGAATTAGGTGGATGATACACGCAAGACCTCGCAGGTTTTCATCGACGGGATAGCCTGGCCTGCCATCCCCTGCCTGTTCCTACGCACCAAGTTGTTCGAGCCGTGATAGCCACGCAGCAAAGTGAGGGCACTTGCTTCGAATCACATCCAGACCGATCAGTTCAGCCACCTGCGGTCCAACGACAGACTTTGCGCCTTCGTAATCTGGAAGCTTGGCAATGATACGTTTGCTCGGAGCAGAATATGGTCCATCGTTAATCAATTCAGGTGTAGCATATTCATCGGCGATAGCCTTGAGTGCCAAGATTTCTTCCTTATACTGGTCATAGAAGAAACCAAACTGTGTAGGGTCAGAAAAGAGATATGCCTCATACTCGTGCAACTGGATGTAAGGCACAAAGCGCACATCATTAATATCCGTTCCGAAGGCTTGCTCAAGGGCCTCAACGCGCTTGTTGGGCAAGTGGCGCAGTTTTTCGGCCTCATCCAACCCTGGAAACTTGGCATGAATCGCGTACAGGTCAATCATAGTCGTGAAAAACACATCCTTGCTTTTCTCTTGAGCTAGAAATCGCCGAATGTCGTTCTTCATTGGCTCATATTTGCGACCGCCGCCTCGATGCACTGTTCCTTTCTTCTTGGCATGGGCGATGAGGACTGGAGGGTGCAGGTATACCCCCACTTTTGCAAGATGTGGCTTGAGCACTGTGTCTGCGAATGTCTGCTCCGTTGATCCTTCGGCAAATAGATAGAGGCGCACCATTAGTGTGGCCCTCCGCCAAGAACATTCTTCTCCCAGACTTCGCCAAGGCTGTAGTCTTCGAGCCATGTTTCCAGTTCTGTTGGATCAGGCCGCATGAATTTCGATTCCCTGCCCTCTCGGTTTACCACGATCACGTCTTCCAGATCGAAGTTATTAAGGAAGGTACTAGATTGTGTGCTAATAAGTACCTGGGTATGGTGTGAAGCCTTGCTAAACAGCGAAGCTATGACGTTGAGCGCATACGGGTGAAGTCCGAGTTCTGGTTCATCAACAACGATTAGGTCGGGCAGCTCGCTTTCTGGCTGCATGAGCAACGTGACAAGGCAAATGGCGCGCAGTGTGCCGTCTGAAAGCTGATGCGGACCGAATATCTGATCCACTCCCTTTTCCCGCCAGTTCAGGATGATCTCCTGCTTGTTGGGACCACTTGGCTCAAGATCGAAATCATCGAAAAACGGAGCGATCAAACGGATTGTCGTGACAATCGGATGATACGCCGATCTGTTATTTTCATTTCGCAGCCTATAGAGCAACGCGGCTAAATTGCCCGCGTCAGGCATTAGCCAGCGATTATCGCCGATATAGCAATATTGGCGAACCCGTGCCGTGGGTGATGTATCGTGGAAGTGGTACACCCGGCAATGATTGAGCAAACGCCGAACCACTTTGGCCACTGTCTCCCCTGCGCCCGCTGATTCGCCGATCAGTGTCTCTTGATGTCCTAGACCTAATTGAACGGTCTTGGGAGACAAGTAACCTGTTTGCAGGAATCTCAACGTCTCCTCGGCAAAAACAAGCGTATCGCCTGCTGCATGGAACAGGCGCATGATATAAGTGTCCGTGCCGTTATCAACCTCGAACTCTAGCTGAACTTCCATCTGCGATGTTGTCTTGGGGCCGAAGTGCAAAAGGGATTGAGCACGCCCTGAGGTGCTGATGTACTGCTGGAGCCGCCCAGCCATCATTTCATTGAGCATCTTGAAGAACGAGACGAGATTGCTCTTGCCTGCTCCGTTCGCTCCAATCAGAATATTGAGGTTATGTAATTCAATATCCATAGTTTTGATGGACTTGAAACCTTTAAGTATTACTCGTCGCAGCATTGCCAGTCTCCTGAGTAAGTAGATACTCCAACGCTCTCTCCACGACAGCTATTCCGATAAAATAGTTTCCAATATAAACTTGTTTCGTTACTACTCAGCCGTCATTCCCGCGAAGGCGGGACCTACGGCAGCCGCCGACAGTGGATTCCCGNNTCCCGCCTTCGCGGGAATGACCTTGCACAGTCCGACATTCTGGCTGAGTAGTTACCTTGTTTCATGTTCTTGGCTCTTGCCATGTGGTGGGAGCCTAACGAGGGTTATCTGACAAAGTGGATAATAGCATATATCCGACATGGGGACAAAGCAACAAGACCTCGCAGGTTTCCATCGACCGGATAGCCTGGCCTGCCAATCAATCCGATCGATCAGCGAGCCGTACCTGTTGGGGATGTGAAAACCTACGAGGTCTCTTCCGTTTACGTCACGGGATACGAATGGCTGTAAGTTAGCCTGTGTTTTCTGGCGGGGGTGTGTGGGAACTTGCTTTCTGCCGCTGCAGTTCCATGGCCCGGCGGCTGATCTCTTCTCCGCTCAAATCGGCAAACAGATTTTGCCGCCATTGGGTGTAGTCGAATCTTTCCCGCTGGATGAGCGTAATAAACCGCTCGGCTTCCACTAGCCCCAAGTGTCGGGCCAGGATTTCAAAACCCAAGGCTTTAATTTCCGCGTCCATCTTCATTGCCGCCATGATCATGCTCCTTGTTCGATCACAAACTCAACGGGGTTGAGGATCCGTAGTGGCGCAACCGACTTCGCCTTTTTCAAGACACCTTTGTCGACGGTCAGGAAATACTGGCAGTCTAACGCCTGCGCGCAAACCAGATGCAACGCATCCAGAGGTTTGAAGCCCAGCGCCACCAAGTCTGGCATTGTCGCCAAGATGGCAGGGGTTTCTGCCACAACCGAATCAGCCAATACCTTCCACTGCTGAATCTCGGCGCGTCGTTCTTCCAACGGATTGGCCGCGTTTTCATAGTCGAGAATATATGACCACCCCAAACCATATTGTCCGGCACGAATGGCATTTTGAATGTGTAATTTCGCCTCCGTTTCAAGCCGGATGGTTAGCGTACTTTGATCATCGAAAGGGCGGTTAAAACAGCAATTGTCAAGATACAAACGCATCGGCGTCACCCTTACAGACAGGTTTCAAGATTCGCGGCCCAATCGGCTGGCCCATCCAGATTCAGCGAACGCGCAAAAACGCCCCACCACTCTCTGCCGCTAGCGGGACGGTCTCGATCGTGAGCCGCACGCGGATATTGGGTTCCAACACAAGAGGATCCGCCGGGCGAAATACCTTCCCGTCATAGATGGCTTCGATTGTCTTAAGCATAACACCCCTCCCATTCTCTTTCCTATCGATAAGTATAGCAGACCTCGCAGGTTTCCATCGACGGGATAACCTGGCCTGCCAATCAACCCGATCGATCATCTAGCCGCGCCTGTGGGGATGTGGAAACCTGCGAGGTCTCTCTCGAAATCTAATCCGCGCCCAACGATCTCGGCCATTCCAGCGATCTACCGTTATCGATGAGAGGGTCGCCGGGGTCAGTGCCATCGCACAGCCGAGATTAGAGGTAACGCTCATTCAGATTTGACTGCTTCACTCGCCAGCAAAATCGCCAAGGCCGAAGGAGCATCAGCAATCTCGCCGCGCAGCACCATCGCGCGCAGATCGGCCAACGGGATCAATTCGATTTCGATGTCCTCAGTAATCTCGCGGCGCAGCACGCCATCGGCGTTCACGTCCGTCGCCAGGAAGATCGAGAACTCTTCATCGCTGATGCCGCTGCTAGCTGCATATTTTCCCAGCCCGATCAGGCGGCCTGAGCGATAACCGGTTTCTTCTTCCAACTCACGCCGAGCCGCGATCTCAGGCGCTTCTCCGTCCAGACCACCGGAAGGACATTCCAGATTCACACGCTGCAAGGGATGCCGATAAATCCGCTCCATGACCACACGCCCATCGGGCAGCAGGGGCACAATCACCACAAAGCCGGGATGTTCCACCACGGTATACGTGATCGCTCTGCCGTCGACTGAAATCAGCGTATCCTGGCGCACGGCATACCAGCGGCTCTGAAACAAATACTGTGAACCGGTGCAACTCCAGCGATTCTCTGGTGTCATGGCTCCCTGCTTGTCATACTCAGTACATCACGAAAGCGTCCTGAGCGGAAGTCTGCGGTGTTTGCAGACTGTAGTCGAAGGACGCGGGTGACGCAACCTGTCACGTTTCGCCCAAACCGCATTCTTCGACTACAACTCGCAAACAACACGAGTTTCCGCTCACGCCGTGTCCGCAAAGCGGCGGCGCGCTGGGCGGACTGCTTGACTTGTTTCGTGATCGACTGACACGGGTGTGATACGGAGGTGATGGGTTTCGCGCTGATCGCTGTGCCGATAGATCAGCACCTGCCCCGCCCGATCGATCTCGTGCACCCCATCGGACACTTCCACGTGATAGCCGTGCGGATACTGATAATTCGGCACGAAGATTTCGGTGGGCGCGGCGATGCTCGCATCGTGGCGAAACTCAAACTCGAAGTGGCGCGAATGGCGATGGAATTGCATGTGCAGCGGCTCGCCCGCGATGGCCTGCGCATACGGTCGCACCACTGCCTCCAACGCGCGCCCGCCCGAGTTGATGTCCTGCGGATTCGTCTGCTGATCGCGGCTGAAGATCGATAGGTCTTCGTCGTTCCACTGATCGCCCCAGCGATTGTCGTTGTCCGGCGTGTAATTCCACAACGTCCAATTCAGCAGATTCGCGTCCATCGCGTCGAGGTAGGAATCGAGCGCGCGGGTTTGCGGGCCAAAGTCGCCCGTGCGGTAAGCGTGCTTCTTCTTCAAGTCGAAGGGCACGCCAAATTCGCCGATGACGGTGGGGGCTTGATTCATCTCGTGGATGGCCCAGTGCTGAATGCCGTGCAGTTGTTCGGCGAACATCCTCTGAACGCGCTGCGCGCCTAACGTGAACCGCCGCGTGTACGGATCGATGCTGAAGAACGAGATGTGA
Organism: Anaerolineae bacterium; assembly: GCA_003154115.1. Lineage (GTDB taxonomy): Bacteria > Chloroflexota > Anaerolineae > Fen-1058 > Fen-1058 > Fen-1058. The sequence continues at coordinate 24,536 of PMCF01000156.1, read as the reverse complement.
TCCTTGAAGAACAGCGTCAGCACGTCGTACCAGTGCGCGGCATTGGCGACGTTGGGCCCATCGTCTTCCGTCCAGCGCAGCGAATTTTCCAGCGTCACATTCTCGGCAAAGATCACGGCGTGCGGCATCACCTCCCGGATTTCGCGCGCATAGCGGCGAATGAACGGGCGGATGTAATCGTCGGTGGGATCGACCGTGCGGCCGTTAAGGTGAGAGAAGTAATCGGGCTTCAACAAACGCGGCGCGCCGGTGGCATCCATATCCCATAAACCGTGTTGTTTCCAAACGCACTCAAACCCAGCTTGCCACGCGCTCACCCCCTGCGCATTGAGCAGGCGCTGCCCGCGTTTGCGCGGGCCGAGCAGGCTCATCGCGTAAGTATCGATCTGGCGTGGCAGGCCCGCGCCCAGCAGCATCGACTCGAACGGCGTGGGCGCGTCGCCCGTGCGCAGAATATTAATGTGGCCCGTCAGATCCTTCACGCCGATGTAACCCGTCGACGGCTCGTTGAACGAATCGAAGCCCACGACGTTGGGCAAATCCTTCACGCGCTGCGCCACCTGCTTCATCGCGTCGATGAAGTGGCGCTGCAAATATTCCTGCGCGGGTTCGCCTTCGATCTTGATCAGCGGTGCAAAGTCGTTGCCACCGAAGAACAGCGTGAACATCGTCGCCGCGGCGAGTTTGCTATAGTTCGACGGCCAGACCATGCGTGGCAGGGGTTCGCCGTGAATGCAATGCACGATCGCCGCGCCGGTCTCGGTGAAATGTGCGGGGTTGAACCCAACGGCCTCATACGTCCAGCCCGGCGCGCCATCGCCGCCCGACAGCCGGCCCCACACATCCTGATGGGGATCGATGAACAATCGGATGTGGTGCTGCCGCGCTTTGTCGATCACCTGCACCAGGTAATCGAGATACGCTTCGTCGTACTGTCCCGGCCCCGCGTGCTCGATCACTTCCCACGTGACGAGGAAACGCAGGAAGGTCAGGCCCCACTCACGCAGGCGCGCAAAGTGTTCATCGGCCTCCTCGATCGGAAATGGGCGGCCCACGAAAGAAACGTGGCGATGATCGAAGAAACCCTCGCGCACGTGCGTCGGCATCCCGATCGGCACTTTGCTGCTGCCCGAGAGATTCACGCCGCGCAGTAACACGGTGCGGCCATGTTCGTCGACAAACCAAGGGCCGTGAGTTTTAATGGTCATTAGTAGGCAGAGATGATCGTAACTACCTTGACTATGCTAGATTCGCCTCACGCCGTCATTGCGACTCCGCTAATGGCGCGGAGCAGGTGAGCGTTGCGCCACGTCGTACCCAGCGCTGTGCGCTGGCGACGCGCCAGGCGAGCGCGCCCCTGCCGCACAGCGGCAGACAGGGCGTATGCGACGAAACAATCCCCGTCCAACCGGGACTGAGATTGCTTCGCACACAACGCTCGCAATGACGGCACACTACTACTGCACCGGCTGCACCACAATCTCGACGCCCGTGAGTGGATTGCCCTGCGTCAACACGGCGATGGGCTGCGGTGTGTCGAACAACGGCTGATTGCCCAACGTGATGCGGGCCTGCACGGTGTAGGCGTGCGTCGGATCGATTTGATCGGCGGGATACTCGATACGATAGGCGATGGGCACTTGCTTGCCCTTCGCGGAAATCAACTGCTGGCCACCCACCTGCGCGGCCAGCTCCGTCGCGGACGTGTCCACCAGGATCACTTCAATCTGGGCGTCCTGGGGCAAAGCAATGCTCTCCACATACGTCACCGTGCCGGTGATGACACCCTTCAACTGCGGTGCGGCAGAGTTCGACGTTGTGCCGGCCGGCTCCACGACGATGTTCATAGCGCCGCGGGGGTTATCGCGCGTGATGACGGGATAAGCCGTGGTGTTGGTGTACTTCAATTTGTCCGCATCGAAAATCTGCGCGCGCAGGGTGTAGGTGTGCGTCGGCGAAATCGTGGAGGGGTCATATTCGATCGTGAATGGCACCGGCAACGCTTGTCCTTCGCCGCTTACGCTCAACTGTCCGATCGTGACGGCGGGCGCGTCTGACAGCGATGTGTCTTGCAGCGTCACTTCCAAACGCAGGCCCGCGGTCAACGTCACCGGCGTGGCCGCGCTGACTGTGCCGGTAACACTCGCCTGCGCTTGCAGCGGTACGGCTTCCTTGCTAAGGAATTCCAGATCGGCAATGAGGATCGATCCGGTCGGTTGGCCATCCAACGCCAAAGCGATCGAAGCAACGCGGCTCAGATCGACGCCGTCGAAATCGCTCAACGGAATTCGGATCGAGCTCATGGGCGCGAGACCATTCCACCCGTAGAACTTCGTATCGGGTGCGCCGAGCTGATAGGTCAGCGCCGGTGTCTTGGCGAGTACTTTCACGGTGGCGCTGTCGCCCGCAGTGTCGTGCACGATTACGCTGAACGACTGCGGCAGTTGCGGCGCATTGAGAAAGGCGGTCGGATCAACCAACGCACGCAGATGTAGCATCTCGAATTGACTGAGGTTCTGCGCTTCATAGGGCAGTGTCGTGCTGAACACGGCCTGGGGGCCTGTCCATGATAAACGCAGCTGATCGGGCTGGCCGGGCTGCACATCCCAGGTCAGGCACGGACGATTTGTTTCGCAGTACGCCACATCGAGCGGGCCGCTGATCTGGTTGTCTCCTCCAAAGTTATTCTGGAAGCGATTCGTCTCGGTGGGCAACAAGACGATGCGACGCTGGGCGGAGGGCAATGACAACGAGGTCAGGACGTGATAACCGTACAGCCGATCGGGCGCAGCTAAAAGCGGATCAAGCCCGGCGGCTTCGGGATAGGGTTTCACCCCAAAGGCAGCATCCATGAAATCGGGCGTGTACTGCGCCAGGAAGGCGCGCTGTTCGTCGGCGCTGAGGCGATTCTTCGCTTCACAGCCCGCGCGCTTCGAGTCTTTGGCCTCATCCGGCAGAATGCGATTGAAGAAGTTGTGATTCGCGCCTTCGAGATAAACCGACGCGGCGAAGCTCGGCCGATCGGGTGACAGGCGAGCCGCTTCGTAATATTTCTGCCCGGCCAGATCGCCGAGGTCGTTATCGCACGCCGGCAGGATCACGCTCAATGGCACAGCCGGCGCCGCTTCAGCTTCTGCGCCATAAACTGGCGCAAGATAGAGCACGCTGCTGATCGGCCCGAAGCCCTGCGCGATCGATTCGGGGCTGGTGTTTGGGGCGCGGGCCTCGATGACCTTGGTCGCCAGTTCGCCGCTTTGCGAATGCGCCACGAAAGCGATCTTCGCTAGATCGGCTTTTCCGGCGAGCGGCACGCCGAAGCCCACATCTTGATCGGCGTTAGCGGCGGCCAGAGAAACAAGATACAGATCGACGATCTGCGGGAAGCGCGTCGCGCCGCTGGTGTCTTCGCCCCAGCCGTTGGTGTACGCCGCATTCACGTTGATGGACATGGCCAGGTAGCCGCGCGCGGCCAAAGCACTGGCGAGATAGTCGAAGCCCTGGTAATTGGGCTGCTCGTTCTCGCACGGCCATTGCTCCAGCAAGTCCTGACCTTCAACCTTCGGGCAAGCGCCATGCCGACCGTGTATCACCACCACCACGGGAAACGGGCCGGTTCCTTCCGGCACGGCCAACAGCCCGGTGAGACGCAGCGGCATGGTATAAAACTTGTTGTCTTGTGGATACTGCGGCTGAATGAGGGAAACCTCGCCCAGATCAAACTCGATCGCCTGTGGGCCTTTGACCACAAAGGGCGTGGCCGTGGGCGGTAGAGCGGTCACGGTCGGGCGAGGTGTCGCGGTCGATGCCAGCGTCGCCGTGGGTTCGATGGTATTCGTGGCCGTGGGTGCCGGCGCAGGTTCGGGTGCGCCACACGCGGCGAGCAAGACAATCACGATCGACGACATTGCCAGAAAACGAAAGTTAACGCGCATGAGATTCTCCGTGAGAAAGGATGAGTAATTGGACTGTGACCGGTGTCTATTTCTTTGACTGGAGTCGAGGCTTTAGCCGGAGATGTGGCGGCTGATCAAACCAGCTGAAGCCTCGATTCCAAATTTGCCAGAGTCTCAGTGTAAATCAACACGTATCGCCAATCAAACAAGAGCTTGCTTCGTCGCAGAAAGCGCTCACCTGCCCCGCGCAGTTCGGCGGGGTCAGCATGACACTCCAGAGATTCATTTTTCGCTAGAACTGGAAGGCCCAGAAACATCTTACGCCGGGCGTTTCAACCAGCGCAGACCAAGCGCCAACACGATGAGCTGCACCGCGACGATCCACAGCATAATGAACGTCAGGGCCGCGCCGAAGAGGGTCACGTAAGTGGGCACGCCGTCGCTGATCCGCTGCACGGCCATCGTTGCGCGATCGAGCTGGGCCGCGTATTCCTGGATGACCGTTTGCGCCTTGGCTAAGGTCGTCGTGATGGCGCTGATGGTCGTGCCCAGGCCCTGCACCGCTTTCACCACGTCCGGCAGATTGCCGCTGACACTATCCAGATCGGCGCCGATCTTTTCCAGTGTGGGCGGCAGGTTAGTCAGGCTGCTGCCAATATGGGTAATGGATTGATCCAGCGGCACTTCCGGGTTGTAGTTGATGTTCAGAAATTGGATGCGACTGATGCCGCTCAAAAAACTGTCCACCACTTTCGCGGTGGAAGCCGCCGATGCGAGCGCGGTCTGTGCCGTGTCGAGGGTGTCCGGCAGATCCTTCTTCACCAACTGCGTCACCGAGTTCAACGCAGCCTGCGTGCTGCCGATCGAGTTCGCCAACGAGGCGGTCGATCCCGATAATAGCGTCACGCTGTTGGTCGCATCCTGCAAAGCTTGATCGGCCACCGTCAACGCTTTCTGGGAGGTTGCCAGTGTTTCGAATACCAGGTGGAACGTCTCTTGCAGGGCCGTCGTGATGGCCGGGCGCGCGCCCCACAGTGCGATAACGCCACTCGCGCTGATGATCAGACTGACGATCGAGATGATCACCAAGACGAGACCGAAGATGCGTTTGAGTATTGGATTCATGTTGTTATCCTACATGCTGTTTTACCACGCCCGAATTATAGCGTATAGGGAGGGAATAGGATCAGTCGGTTTCAGAAACCGGATTTATCCACAGGAGTAATCGATGGCGCAGCCTCTTCCGGTGCCTGTGGCGGAATGGGATGACGCAACAACCACAGCACAGCGACACCGGTGATTGCACCGGCCACAATCCCGCTCACTCCTCTCAAGCTTCCCAGTGGTGTGGCAAAGATCCAGGTGAGACCCAGAGTCCAGATGATGAGATTGGCCGGCAGCCACCAGCCAGCGCGAGAATAGTGGCGTCGCAAAATCAGCCATTGCAGCCCACCAACCAGGCCGCCCAACACAACGCCGAACAACAGAGAGAATGCAATGGCTCCAAGTTGGCTATCTGACAAAACCAGATACCCATAACCGCTGTTGGCTAAGCCAAGTCCCGCCATCGTCGTTAAAGGCCAACGCCCGCTTTTGAAGCCCTGCGCTGAGAGCCCACCAACCTGAAAAACGCCCAGGGTATACCCGGCGAAGCACCCCGCTAAGAGCCATAGCGCACTTCGCGCGATCGTCTCGGTCGACGATGTTAGACCCGCTTTCCCAAGATATGGATCGAGATACTTGACTAGCCAATTAACGATCAAAAAGCTGAGTCCCCACCCCCCCATATTATTGATCGCTGTCCGCATCCAAAGAGTAAGTTGTTCTTGTCGCGATGAAGACATTGTCATCATTTTCTCCTACCGAGCGTCATGTGACACCGCAGTAAGCGCCTGCTTCATTCGCAGCAGCGCTTCTTCCAGCATCGAACGCGGGCAACCAAAATTCAAGCGCACAAAGCCTTGCCCGCCTGCGCCATACGACACACCGTCATTCAAGGCAACTTTAGCATTGTTCAAAAAGAACTGAAATGGATTCTCCAGTTGCGCTTCGCGACAATCAAGCCACGCCAGATACGTGCCCTCCGGTTTTGCCATGCTCACGCCGGGCAGTTCCGCCTGCACGAAGTCGTAGAGAAAGTCGCAGTTAGCTTCCAGATACACCAGCAGTTGATCGAGCCACTCTTGCCCGTCACGATAGGCGGCCTGCAAAGCGATGAGGCCCATCAAGTTGACCCACGGCACCAGACCCTGCCGCGCCGCCTGGAAGCGCTGGCGCAGCTCGGCGTTGGGAATGATCGCCACCGAGGCTTGCAGTCCGGCCAGGTTGAAGGTCTTGCTTGGCGCGATGAAGGTGATGGTGTGCTGCGCGATCTCCGGATCGAGTGAAGCGATCGGGAGGTGGCGCTGGCCGCGATAGATCAGATCGCTGTGAATCTCGTCGGAGCAGATCAGCACGCCGCGCGACAGACTCAACTCGGCCAGGCGTTCCAGCTCGTCGCGGCGGAACACGCGCCCCACCGGATTGTGCGGATTGCATAGCAAGAACAGGCGCGTGTCTACATCTAATCCTGCTTCGAACACAGCCCAATCGATCGCGTACGAACCATCGGGCTGGCACACCAGCGGCGCTTCACGACGCGTTAAACCGGCGGTCTGCGCGGCATCGAGAATGGGCGTGTACACCGGCGGCTGCACCAGCACCGCGCCGCCTTGCTCGCGGAACATGTGACAGACGGTATTGAAGCCCACGACCACGCCGGGGTAGAAGATCACGTCTTGCGGCTGGATAGACCAGCTATACCGATCGGCCATGCGTTCGACGATGAGCTGCGCATATTCCGGCAGATCCGTCGCGTCGCCGTGCAAGCCGCGCGGATAGCCGAACAGTCCATGATCAACTGCTTCACGCAGGGCGCGCACCACCGGCTCGGGCGAAACGAAATCCATGTCGGCCACCCACAGCGGCAAGACATCTTCCGGGAAGAGCCGCCACTTGAAATTCTCGGTGCCACGTCGTGGGGGAAATCGATCGAAGTTGTAGTGCATGAAAGTCCTTTCGATTTACTTCAGGAATGGTCGTTCTCTGGACGATCTCTGGACAATTATAGCGATAATGGGCGGTAAAGGTAAATGAATGGACGCGCCACTTCCCGACTCCACCGAGCAGCCGCTGACCTCAAAACCGCCGTACTACCACTCGTATCTGCTCCGCTTTGGGGAAGAGCGCAGCCTCAGCCGCCGGTGCTATAATCGCGGCAGGAGTTCATTCGGCGATGAGTATTGAAATCGAGTTTTCCATTCAAGCCCCCCACACGGATTTCATTCAACCAATATTGGATGAATTTGAAGCGAAGCACCACATTCACGTGAAGGTGCGCTTGCTGAGCTGGGACACCGCGTGGAGCGATCTGGTAAAAGTGGCGCTGTACAACGACGGGCCTGATCTCTCCGAAGTCGGCAGCACGTGGCTGGGTGATCTGATCACGATGAGCGCGTTACATTCTTTTGTGCCTGAAGAGATCAATCAGATTGGCAAACCGGGACGCTTTCTACCAGCGGCATGGCAAGGCTGTCAGCTGCTCGATCAACCGGAGGTGTGGGCCATCCCGTGGCTGGTCGGCGCGCGCTTCGTCTTTTATCGACGAGACTTTGTGCTGCGCGCCGGAGTCGACGAGGAGACCGCGTTCGCCACTGCCGAGAATTTCGATCTGACGCTGCATCGCTTGCAGGAACACGGCGTGCCCGTGCCCTGGATTGTGCCGACGGTGGCGACACACATCACGCTTCTCAATGCGGCCAGCTGGGTGTGGGCAGCCGGTGGGGACTTCGTGTCGCCCGATGGGAAGCACATCCTCATCGCGCAGCATCACGCCATTGCGGGCCTGCGCAATTATTTTGCGCTGGGCCGTTTCGTGCCACCGGCGCTGCGGCAGATCAAGGCGCTGCTGCCCGATAGTCAATTCTTGCAGCACGACGATACCGCCGCCACGGTGAGCGGCCCGTGGCTCTTCGCGCTGCTTTCGCCAACCCTCCGTGAGAACATCGGCCTCGCCCTGCCACCCGGCGCGCCGTTCCTGGGTGGATCGCATCTGGTCATTTGGAAACACAGCCGCAAGCAGGATGCAGCCTTGAAGTTGATCCGGTTTCTTTCGCAGACGGAGATCCAGGTTCAATACGCTCAGCGGATTGGATTGTTGCCAGCTGTGGTGGAGGCACTCAACGAAGCGCCGTTCAGCACCGATCGGTTGTGGCAGCTCGCCGGGCAAGCGGTGAAAGCCGGCCGCGTCGTGCCGATTACACGCACGTGGGGCTTGATGGAAGATCGACTGGCCGCTGAATTCGGCGCGGTGTGGGCGGAGCTGTATGCGAATCCGCAACTCGATCTGGTGCTGGCCCTCCAGCGCCGCCTAGATCCTCTGGCGAAGCGACTCGATCAGGTGCTGGCGCAAGCGTAATATTCTCGGACGCAGATTCACGCAAATTTCGCAGATAAAGAATCAGCGTTCGTTCATGATTCGCAAGAGTCACAGCCTTTGACTGCACGGCGGGCGTTCTTCGACTACACTGCGTTCCGCTCAGAATGCGCCCGCCGCTCCGCTCCCACCCTATCCGCGAAGCGGGGCACGCCAGACGGGATGCTTGAGGTTGAAAGGATATGTTCATGGGGCTTAAAGATGAAATCTTCGAGCAGCCGGCCGTGCTGCAAAACTGGCTCGACACGCAGCTCGTGCAGACACAGATGATCGCGCAAGCCATCCGCCAGCGCCATATCGATTACGTGTTTCTAGCGGCACGCGGCACTTCCGATCATGCCGGCGTGTACGCGCAATATTTGTGGGGCTCGCTTAACGGCCTGCCCGTGGCGTTCGCCGCGCCGTCGTTGTTCACACGCTATTCCGGCTGGCCGCGTTTGGAGCGAGCCCTCGTCGTCGGCATATCGCAATCGGGGCAATCGCCGGACATCGTCAGTGTGATCGACGAAGGACGCCGGCAGGGTGCGTTGACGCTCGCCATCACCAACGCCGTCGACTCGCCGTTGGCCGATGCGGCCGAGTTCGCGCTGGATGTCAGCGCCGGGCCGGAGAAGGCCGTCGCGGCGACGAAGTCATACACCGCGCAGTTGTTGGCGTTGGCGGCGTTGGGCGCGGCGATCTCGGACGAGGAGGACAAACTCGCTGCGTTGTGGCGCGTGCCGCACGCCGTGAATGAAGCGTTGAAGCTCGACCAGGCGATCGCGCAGGTGGCGGCCGAATACAAGGCGATGGATCGCTGCGTGGTGCTGGGGCGCGGCTTCAACTATGCCACCGCGCACGAGTGGGCCTTGAAGCTCAAGGAACTGGCCTACGTGTTTGCCGATCCGTACTCGGCCGCTGATTTTCAACACGGGCCGATCGCCATTGTGGAGCCGGGCTTCAACATGCTGGCCGTCGCCCCGCACGGCGCGGTACTGGCCGATATCAAAAGTCTGCTGCATCGCCTGCGCGAGGAACTGCAAGCGAATCTGCTGGTCTTGTCGGATGATGACGAAGCGCTGGCGCTGGGCAACGCCTCGTTCCATCTGCCGCCCGATGTGCCCGAATGGTTGACGCCGCTGGTGGCGATTGTGCCCGCGCAGTTGTTCTGCTATCACCTGACGCAGGCCAAGGGCTATGACACCGAAGCGCCGCGCTCGATCCGCAAGGTGACGCTGACGAAGTAGGTTAAACTTGCGAAACACTCACCCACTCATCATGCTCTTCAAATCTCGCGCGGGACGACTTGCTCTTTGTCTGGCTTTCGCCTTGTTGGCGCTTCATTCTGATAGCCCACCTGCCTTAGCATGTTCAGTCGGCCCCGGGTACTACCCGGCGACAATAGCCGAACGCGTGCACGCTGCCGACTTTGTTTTGGAAGCCACGGCCGATGTCTTCGATAAGGCGGCACGTTATCAGGATACGGCGACCTTCACCGTCCATCAGTGGTTCAAGGGCAGCGGTCCAACGAGAGTAACCATCTCTGGGTTTGGCGGTGGCGGCGATTGCAATGATTCGATTCCTGGAGGAAAGGCGATTCTGTTTGCCACAGGCGATCCCGCCGGGGTGATGCAATTGCATTACGTGGGAGTGTATAGCGCTGTCATATCAGACTATCCCCCTAACGTCGCTGAAGTGGTTGAGGCCGTGCGAATTGAGCCGACTTTGCCCAAGCCAGAAAGCACGAGTGAACCTGCGCCGGTCGTTAATGTAGTGAGGGCCAAGCCTTGCTGGCTAGAGTCGCTCCGCTGCATTCAACCTGCGTCACTGGTGATTCCCATTGTTGTTGTGCTGCTGTTGGCACTTGGCCTGGGCCTATTTGCCCGGAAACATCGAAGTTCTATTGCCAAGTTATGGCAGGCGATAAGAGCCCACTGGCGCATGGTGGGTTGCAGCGGACTAGCGGTAGTTGGAGTGTTGACGATTGGTCTAGGCCTTTACCACTTCGCGCAGCAACGCCAATTGCCGCTGAGTTGCCTGCCCAATTGTGCCTTTGCCGATTTGCGCAAAGCGGATCTGAGTAATCTCGATTTGAGCGGCAGCGATTTGAGTCACGCGCGGCTGGATGACGCATATTTGTGGAGTGCTAATTTAAGCGGGGCCAACTTGACGGAGAGCAACCTGCACGGAGCTGAGCTCTATGGTGCTAACCTGAGTCAGGCCATTCTCCAAAATGCGGACCTAACTCATGCCAGTTTGGCGAGTGCAGATCTGCGTGGAACAGACTTGACCGGAGCAAGTCTCAATAAAGCCACGTTGCTTCATGCCGTCATCGACGAGACGACCCGGCTAGATGACAAATGGCGACTGGCCTGGAAGATTATCAACGAAGAGCTGAAGGATCGATCTTTGCGGAAAGCCGATCTAAGTGGCACCGACTTGTATGGGCAGAGGTTGTCCAACATCGATCTGACTGAGGCCAATCTTAGTGAATCTACTCTACAAGGGACGTGGTGGATCACCGTCACTCTGGATAGAGCGGATTTACGCGACGTTTCTTTAGTCGCAGCTGTCCTGCGCAACTTCAGCCTGCGTGAAGCCAATCTGAAAGGAGCCGATTTGCGAGGTGTCAATCTGCGCGGATGTGACCTTGACACGTGTGATCTACGCGGTGCGAATTTGCAACAAGCCAACTTGGATTACCTTCAATTCAATGAAGGCGATGTAGCTGATTTCCGCGGAGCAGACTTGCGCGGCGCATCCTTTAATGGCGTTGACATGCGCGGCCTGACCATTGATGCCACGACTCAGCTGGACGAGAAGTGGCGGCGCATTTGGGAGATCGTCAATCTTCCGCAGGCGCAGCGACGATTGTCGGGCGCAGGCTTGCAATGGAGCATTTTGCAGAGCGCCAATCTGCAAGAAGCCGATTTGAGCGCGGCGAATTTGTTTCGTGCAGATCTATCATCAGCGGACTTGAAAGGCGCTAACCTGAGCGGCGCTGACCTGCAAGGTTCTGCTCTAAGCAACGCAGATTTGAGCGGAGCCGACTTGCGTGACGCCGATCTGCGCTGGGCCGATTTGGCCCACGCCAACCTGGAGAATGTGCTGTTAAATGACAACACTCAGATGGACAAGAAATGGCTTCTGGCCTGGGAGATTGTCAATCGACCCCAAGCAGGACGAGATTTATCCGGAGTGGATCTAAGTTGGACCAATCTGAGCACAGCTAACTTGGTTGACGCCAACCTCCGTGGAGCCGACTTGAGTTACACGTATGCTTATGCCGCCGATCTCAAGAACGCTGATCTTAGTGAGGCCAATTTGAGCGAGACAAAGTGGGGAGATGCAAGCATGGTCGGTACTGACTTATCCCACGCTAGATTGTGCGAGGCTTCTTGGGGTGTCGATTTGAGTGGTGCCAATCTCCAGACTGCCTTCTTGTGTGATGCCTACCTGTCGGGATCTAAGTATAATGACGCGACTGTCTGGCCCAATGGTTTTGATCCTGTCGCCGCGAAAGTCACACCACGATAACGAAGGAGTCACCATGCCCAAACCACTCGATCTAAGCCCTAGCGCTCCATGGAAACAGCGCTTCAAAGCGGCGCGCTTCTTGCTGGCGTACATGGCGCGGATCAACTCCGCACGCGGCATCGTGATCGGCAATCAGGTGAATTCGTATCAAGTCTATGCGTGGCAAACGGCCAGCGGCGAATTACGCCTGCTTACCGATCGATCCGGGCCTACCAATCGCGGCTGGATTTCACCCGACGGCCAATACGTGTACTTCCTCGACGATCAAGCGGGCAATGAGTTGGGGCATCTCACCCGCGTGCCGTTTGAAGGCGGCGCGTTCGAAGACGTGACACCGCATCTCCCGCCCTACACCTTGCGTGGTGTCAACCTCAGTCGCAATGGTAGCAGGTTGGCCTTCGACGCTGTGAACAAGGACGGCTTTCAACTCTATGGCGTCACACTCGGCCCGTACGGTGAATTAAGCGAGCCGCGCCTGATCTTCAAGAGCGAGAAAGAAGCGTGGGGCGCGCCGCTCTCCAGCGATGGCACGCTTGCCGGGATGATGTCCACGGCGCGCGCGGGTGGACAACGTCGACGCAGCCTGCTCGCCATCGATACCGACGATGGTCACCTCGTGAATGAAGTGTGGGATGGCCCACAGGCCGACATCGAGATCGTTACCTTTTCGCCGCAGTCTGACGATTCGTGCATTTTGGCGATGACCTCTCGATCGGGTTTCAAGCGCCCCTTCGTCTGGAATCCGCTGACGGATGAACGCATCGATCTGGAGTGCGGTGATCTGCCCGGCGAGATTGTCCCACTCGATTGGTCGCCCGACGGCACGAGTATTTTGCTGGGCCAGCTCTTTCGCGGACAACAACAGCTCTTTGGGTACCGCTTAGCCGATCGGGCTTTGACGCGCCTCGATCATCCCGAAGGCACGTTCTACGATCCCATCATCGGCGTGCCGGGTGAAGGGGAAAGTCCGTGGTTCGGATCGAACGAAGAGATCTGGGGCATCTGGGAAGATTCGGCCTCGCCCACACGCCTCATCGCTTTGGACGCGCGAAGTGGAACACCAACGCGTACACTGATTTCCGCGCTCGAAGTGCCGCCCGGTCACATCTTGCGATCGATCACGTTCCCTTCGTCGGATGGTCAAGAGGTTCAAGCGTGGCTCGGCCTGCCCGATGGGGAACCGCCCTTCCCGCTCGTGTTCGACATTCACGGCGGGCCACATGCCGTGCGCACCAACTATTTCCGGCAGACCGGCCAGGCCTGGCTCGATCACGGCTTCGCTTACTGCGCCCTCAACTATCGCGGCTCGCTGACATTCGGGCGCGCGTTCAAGGAACAAATCTGGGGCGACATCGGCCACTGGGAACTGGAAGACCTTGTCGCCGCGCGCGCTTATCTGGTAGAACAGGGATTTGCGATCCCCAAAGCCGTCTTTCTCTTTGGCGAGTCTTACGGCGGATTCATGACGTTGTTCGCGTTAGGCAAGCGTCCCGAGTTGTGGGCCGGTGGCCTGCCGATGGTCGCCATCGCCGATTTCGCGCTGGCTTACGAGGACGCCTCCGATGCCCTGAAGAGCTTCTTCGCCGGCCTGTTCGGCGGCACACCCGCGCAGAAACCGGAGCAGTACGCCGCCAGTTCACCGATCACTTATGCAGAACAGGTTCGCGCACCGATCTTCATCATGCAGGGCAAACACGACACGCGCACGCCGCCGCGCCAGATCGAGTTGTACGAAGCGAAGTTGAAGGCGTTGGGCAAACCGATCGAGGTGGAGTGGTTCGACGCTGGTCATACCGGTCTCAGCGCTGAACAGTGGATTCACTTTCAAGAGCGCATGCTGCTGTTTGCGCAAAACGTGCTCAACAACCAGGAACAGGAGTAGGACTCGCGCTATCGATCCACGAACGCAACTTATTCCGGTTGGTCCAGCTTGCCGACACTCAATCCCTTTGATAGCCGTCTGCCGACTTATCAAACTCGCACGTGCCCGCTGTGCAGCGGCAGCATGACGGGCGAGCGAGGCAATACGCGGTGGGTCTGCGCGGCCTGCGGGATGCGTCTGAGCTTCGGCCTGGCAGAATTGCTCACCGCACTGAACAATCGGCCTACGGATGAACCGCTGCCGACGACGCTGGAAGCCTTACAATTGCTGGGCTTCACAGTGCGCCATCCGTCCGGCCATTTGGAAATCGCGCTGCCGCACTTGAATGAGGCGTGGGAGTTCTTAGACAAGACACCCGCCACGTCCGACGAACTGCGCGAGGTGCTGCGCGAACTGGCTCAACAGCAGATGGCTTCACCGCAGCCGATCGGGCCGGTTCCGCCCGAAGAAAGAATCTACTGTCCCAAGTGCCACTCGGCCGCATCGAAACAAGAGCGTAAATGCCAGTGGTGCGGTACGCCGTTATAAAGTAAACTCAGCGCATTCATGAGTTTCATAGGAGGATGAAATGGCCGTCAATTACAAATACGAACTCGTCGGAGTGCTGGGCTATCCCGTGGCGGAGAATCCCACCTGCGTCATGCAAGAAGCGGGATTCGCCGCATTGGGGTTGCAGTGGCGCTACTTGACGATGGAGGTCAAACCTAAAGCCCTGCCTGACGCCATGCGCGGCGTGCGCGCCCTAGGCATGCGGGGCATCAACCTGACCATTCCGCACAAGGTGGCGGTGATGGCGCTGCTCGACGACATCGCGCCCGATGCAAAGATGATCGGCGCGGTGAACACCGTGCGGCGTGAAGGCGATCGGTTGATCGGCGAGAACACGGACGGCAAAGGCTTTCTGCGCGGCCTGCGCGAATCCGGCATCGATCCGCGCGGCAAGCGCATTGTCGTGTTGGGCGCGGGTGGTGCAGCGCGAGCGATCACCGTCGAACTTGCCTTGGCGGGCGCGGCGGAATTGATCGTGATCAATCGCAGTATCGATCGCGGCCAGGCGTTGGTGGCCGATCTCAAATCTCGCACGGGCGCCAATGCGCAGTTCAAGCCGTGGAGCGCGACAGTCGCGATCGGGCCGGAGACGGACGTCTTGGTCAACGCCACCTCGATCGGCCTGTACCCCGACATCGACGCCACGCCCGATGTCGATCTGAAATCCGCGCGAACCGATCTGTTGGTCTGCGATGTGATCCCCAATCCGCCAGAGACACGTCTGGTGCAGGCTGCGCGCGCGCAGGGCTTACAAACGCTGACCGGCCTGTCGATGTTGGTTTATCAAGGCACCATCGGCTTCGAGATGTGGACGGGGCAGCCGGCGCCCGAAGCGGCGATGAAGCGCGCGCTCGAACAAGCCTTTGGCCTCTAACCCTATCAGCCAAGAATCCGGGTTTCTGTCCGACGCTTTCCCACGAATCTAAAAACATTAGTAACCAGGAGCAAGTGAATGAACCAATACACCAGTCTAGGTCATGCTGAAGCCCAACGGGCCATCCAGGCCATTCAAGCCGAGTTAGTGAAGCGCGGCAAAGCGGCGGTGATCGCAGTAGCCGACGCCCACGGCGAATTGATCAGCTTGCTGCGGCTCGATGGCGCGCCCTTGCCTTCGATCGTGATTGCGACCAACAAAGCGTGGACGGCCGCGCGCGAGCGTAAACCCAGCCGCGAATTGGGCCAGGCCGCGCGTGATCCAGCTGCCGGCTTTGACATGGCCTATTACGGCGATCCGCGCTACATTGGCTGGGGCGGCGGCGTGCCGGTGATTGTCGCTGGCGTGGTCGTCGGCTCGGTGGCCGTCAGTGGATTGCCGGAACAAGAAGACATGGAAGTGGTGCAGATCGGCGTGGCGGCCATTCTCGACACTCTGAAGTAATCGACCATCATGCGCCTTCAACATGATAAACAGTCTGTGCCGCGAGCACGGTTGAGCCTGGACTGATATACTGAGCACGGGCATAAATTGCGGTTTTACACGCTCCCGCTGGATGGTCACATCCAGCGACACTGGCCGCAGAGCGTGTGACCACGCGCAGCGGACCGAGAGCAATCAAAAGCGCAAAAGGTGCCTGCGCGCAGTATACCTACCGATCAGAGGAGACACATTGGTGACCCTCATCTATGAAAATGATCTCAGCGATCCGCGCGATCTATCCTTGCACGACGCGCAAGCTGAAACCGTCGAATGGCAGGGACGCCGCGCGTTGAAGTTAAGCGGTCTGGCCGTGGTTCCTACGCTAACGCTGGTCGAAGGCCACGTCGAGGTTCAGATCGGCGCGGACGGGACGGCCTATCCGGGCATCGCTTTTCGCGTGGCCGATGGGCTGAATTACGAACTGGCTTACGCGCAACCTCACACCAGCGGTAAATGGGATGCGCTGCAATATGATCCGGTGTTTCACGGCTCCAATACGTGGCAGCTCTATCACGGCGAAGCGTATCAAAAAGCAGCCGAGGTCCCGACCGGCGCGTGGTTCAAGTTCTCGATCGATTTCAAAAATCAGTGGGCGCGGATTCGCCTCGGCGATCAAGCACCGCTCATTGTCCCGCGCTTAGCGCAGCCGCATTCAGCCGGGTTCATCGGCTTGTGGACGTTCTTGCCCGCCTACTTCTGCGACTTGCGCGTCTCAACGCTGTCAGATGACGCACCGTTGGCAGCGGCCCTACTGCCGATCGATCCTGCGACCATCACGGCGTGGTTCGTGGAAGGCTTCGGAGCGATCGAGTGTGAGCCGACCGGAATTTTGAATCTCAATCGCTATCTCCCGGCCCCACTCGGCCAGGTGCGTCTCTCACGCTGGATCGAAGTCCTCAGCGCCGAACCGATCGAGCTGGAGTTTGGCTTCAGTGATGAGCTCACGCTTCAGATTGACGACCAAGTCATCTTCACCGGGCAGAATATTTTTCACAACGCGCCGGAATGGGAGAAGCGCGGTTACGTTGCGCCGACGAATCGCACGCAGTGCACTCTCGCGCCGGGGCGGCATCAGCTCCTCGCCGACTTGAAGGGCAGCGAACCCTCTTTCGGCTGGGGTTTGATCATGAAGTTGCGTGGAGACAATTTCAAGCTATTACCGGCCAATCTCGGTTAAGTCGGTGCCAGTTTAAGGACGTGGTGCTACAATAATCTATCTTGAATAGGTATTGAAAACAGCATGACCAGACGGCACTGCCTCTCCCTTGTGATGATAAGTGGATTACTGCTCCTATTTGGCGCTGGTTGCGTGGTTTTCGTTTCTCCACAGCCGCAGCCAACTTACACGCTCTATCCAACCTATACGCCCTATCCGACACTTGCGCCTCATCCCACACCCACCTATTTTGCACCTACGCCCACCCGCGATCGACAGCGCGTCACTCAATGGGCCGTCTATGCCGCTCCAGCGAATGATGTCAATGTGATCTTGCTCAACGGTCATATCGTCGCCGCCACATATTGCTGCCGTGAAAAACCGGGGTGGGTCGACATCGACGATCGCCTGCGCCATGATCCTTTCGACGAATTGACTTTCGTCAATTTGAATGGGCCGGGCTATGGCGATTGGGGATTTCAGATCTGGCACGACAACGAAATTGTTTGGAAAAACGTCGGGCTGAATGAGCAAGAGAATACGCTGGGGTACGTTCAGGCTGTCCAGATCAAACCCGACAATACGCTGCAACTGGTGACGTCAACCGTGACAGGCCAGCATCTTGCTGGACAGTGGACTGTGCGCATCGCTGCAGAGGATGTGGGATTGATCCTTGTCAACAACATACCGGTTGCCGGATCGTACAGCGGCGGAGCAAAGGCACCAGAATCACCCACCCCCGGACTGGTAGACTCAGGCTGGATCGATATTGGCAATTTGCTGCACGGCGATCAAAACAATACCATCTCGGTCGTCGTCTGGAACCGCGCCGGGCCATACCATTGGCAAGCGTTCGTCCGTCGCGGAGAAGAAGTCATCTGGGAAAGAAGTGTCGAGGGGCAGGATCGAACAGGTGAAGTCTTCTCAACTTCACTCGTCATTTCTGAGGATGGCGAAGCGCTTTTTGAGCATTAGGATTGATCGCCACATGACTCTCAGCACATTAGAACGAATCCTGGCGTCGACGAGATCAGAATCAACGATGAGTACGGATGAGATGGTCACCGTTTGCTCACTAATCGCTCCTGGCGATTTGACGAAATCCGCCGAGCAGTCCGTTATCGATAAGCGGATCAATGGGAGCGGAACTAGCGCTGAAGACAGATTAGATTGGCACAACTCGCGCACTAATCCGCTCCCGGCGATTCTGCTCTATCCATCTGTTATGAGGTAGCCTTGATGGAACCACGGCTGGCATATGTCATTTTCCCACTCTGGCTGTTGCTTGCGGCCTGTCAGTCGCATAACCCTGCCATTGGCACTTCACCCTCGGTGACACCTTTTAGTCCTGGCACGGTGATCACCTGCACGCTTGAATCTGCATCAAATCAGTCGGACATTGAACTTGATTCTGTTCGATTGACAGATGATTACATTCTTGCCCTGACGGAGAATGGCTTATACCGTACGACACCGAATGAACGGCGCTGGTCTTATCTACATTGCCCGGACGTCCTTCCCGTGAAAGGCTTTTTTACTGGCCATACTCGCTCATCTGATCCGATACTTTTTATCACGAAGGAAGGTCTCTTCAGCACGAGTAACAACGGCAGCACCTGGCACTTGGTTTCTAATGCATACCCGTTCGAGAACGCATTCCTACTTTCAGATGGAACTCTATATGCCATCACGAGCATTACCTTCTCATGTTTAGAACCTATCCGCAGTGCTAAAGATGCGCTCGATTTCTTGCGTGGAGAATCTTGGAATCATATTTGCCGCAGAAACATTGTTGTGATGTCGTCAGACTTTGGACAAAACTGGCGCAATATCACAGGCAATATTGATGAGGGAATTTCGCTCTATGGAATTTCTGAGGATCCAGACAACCCGAACCTTGTCATCCTGTCCGGAAATAACCTTGGCGACTACACCCTGCAGGCCATAGATAACAATTACAACTGGCAGATGTATAAAACGCTGGATTGGCGGAAGAATCATCCTTCCTCGAGCAAAGGCCTCTTCACAAAAGATTATTGGACGCAGACCCCTTCCGCTTATTATGAGTTGCGCGCAACCCTGGCCAACTACTTTGACTACAGCTTTGGAGAGCGAGTGTTCTTGCCCGGATTTGACCTCTTGACTAACCAAGCGGCATACACCTTTGCTCCAGCCGGCAGCAAAATCATTACTGCGACTATCAAGCTCCTGCCTGCAATAGGTTCAGCTCAACTAATCGATTTGAAAGACAGCGCCGATCTTTGGGGGATACGAATTCTGGATAACACTGATCACAGCATTGATCAACTACCAAAGCTGATACAGCTAATGAATGCGTCATCTGATAGGCAAAGGTTGGTGCAGCGGTATCGTGACAGGCCGGATTTTTACAGGACAACCATTAGTCACGCACAGACCTACACGAAATCAATCGAGCTTAATAATCTCTTCAACCTTTCGGCTCCAGGTGTATATCAAGTGCAATTAATCTACAATAATGCCTCAATTGTCGACCGTGATAACGGAGAATGGAGTGGCTCATTTGCAGGCAACGTCTTCACCGTCACTGTGAAAGATCGCTAAGACTGTGGCAACGAGATGACTCGTCATACCCGTATCCTGGAATTTCCACACGTCCGTTCGCTGATCAATGCCCGCTTGGATGATCTGCGCGAGGAGCCGCATGGCTCACGGCGCGACTTGATCTTCGACTATCGAGAACTGCGGCTATTCGCGCCGCCAGAATTGATGGCCCTCGACGATCAACCGTGCGAGCATTTGCGCGGCGAATACGCGCCTCGTCGTCTGCGCTTTCACGGCCTGCGCTGGATGAAAAGCACCGGCGTGTTCATCCAGCTGGCCGACGTTCCCCCGCACGCTGACGCCCGGCTGTTGGAAGGGATGTTGAGCTGGCGTAGGCCTGACGATGATGAATATTGCCTGGTACTGGATCACGCCGACGCGGCCAGCGGCCTGTTGTTTTCTGCACGTGGCTGTGTGCAGGAAGAACGATCAGGAACGGTTGAGCCGATCGAGGTGACACGCAACTGGTCGCCGCCGCCGCTCCTGTCCGCTGGCTTGATCCCCAAACCGATCAAACTTCAGCAACGCTACGGCGGCGATCCGATTACGCTGCACCTGAATGGTCGTGCTTTTCAGCGGCGACTGTTCGTCGGCGGCATGGACTATCAATCCAATCAGCGGCCCGCTGTCCACGCGGTGCTCAATCTGTCGGAGGATGACAATCGCTGGCCGCTGACCGCAGCCGACCGCCGGGCACAAAAAGGTGAAGGTCCGCAGGGGATGGACCTGGCTGAGATCGTCGAAGAAGCCCAGTGGGTAGTCGAACGCTTGCAGGCCGGGCAACGTGTGCTCGTGCATTGCTCCGCAGGCTTCAACCGGTCAGTGACGATCTGTTGTGCGGCCCTGATGACCTTGGAAAGTCTATCTGCCGAGGATGCTTTGCGGCGAGTGCGCGAACATCATCCGTGGGCGCGGCCCGACTCGCATCACTGGTTGAGGCTGCGCTGGATGGCTCTGCAGCGGCATGCGGCATGACCGATAGTTCAATTTCTTCCATCAGACTCTGCCTTCCAGCTCGATGATCACACCCTCGTAAGGACGGAGGGTGAAAGACGTCAGCGTCACACGCTCTTCACGATCCAGGTGCGTGGACAACACGATCGTGCCATTGTCTTCACCGTGGATCGTCACTTGTCTCGCTTCAGCGGCAAAGTTCAGCACGATGAGACAACGTGCATCATCGGTCTCGCGCACATAGACGAAGCAATTGTCGGCCTCCACATCGATCGGGCGATAGCGACCCCCGTACAACGCGGGCTGCTGGTGGCGATACCACAACAAGCGCCGATAGAGACTCAGCGGCGATGTTGGATCTTGTAATTGCTGCGCGACGTTGCGTGTGGCGAAATCCGTCGAGACCGGCAGCCACGGCTCGACCATGGAGAAACCCGCGTAGCGGCTATCATCCCACTGCATCGGCGTGCGAGTCACATCTCGTGTACGGGCAGCGCCCAAATTCTTGCCCTGCGGATCTTGGATCTTCTCCGGCGGAATGATCCCGTTCTCCAGGCCCAGCTCATCGCCGCAATATAGGGTGGGCGTGCCGCGCAGCGTGAGCAACAGCATGGCCGCCAGACGCGCTTGCGCCTGTCCGCCAAAACGCGAAGCGAGACGCGGTTGATCGTGATTACCCAGCACGTAATTGGGCCACGCAAAATCGGGCAGCGCCGCTTCCATTTCGTCCACGGATTGGCGCAT
The DNA here is from genome assembly GCA_003154115.1 of Anaerolineae bacterium. Lineage (GTDB taxonomy): Bacteria > Chloroflexota > Anaerolineae > Fen-1058 > Fen-1058 > Fen-1058. The sequence goes on along the minus strand of PMCF01000156.1, from coordinate 3,368 downwards.
GGCTTCCGCCCGCCAGGGCTCATACATCAAGCGAAAATTGAAGGGCAGCTGCAACTCATCGCTCTGCTCGCCGTAATAGCGCACCCAGCGCGGCAGCGGCCCCCACAATTCGCCGATACCGCAGCGATCGCCGAATTCATTCAGCACTCCGCGAATCTCACGAATGATGTCGTGCACCTCATCCTGATCCATGTTGTAGACGTGCAGCAAGCGGCCCTGGAGATCGTTGGGCGGAAGATTCGGATCGGCCTCGGGGTTGGGCGGATTGTCGCGCAGGTCTTGGTCTTTGATGATCAGCCCAATCACATCCATGCGGAAACCGTCGATGCCGCGCTTGAGCCAGAAGCGCAGCGTATCCAGCATCGCCGCGCGCAGCGCTGGATTGCGCCAGTTCAATTCGGGCTGCTCTTTGACGAATTGATGCAGGTAATACTGGCCCGTCGCCGGATCGAGCGTCCAGGCCGGGCCGCCGAAGAAGCTGCCCCAATTGTTGGGCGGTGATCCATCGGGTTGGGGATCACGCCAGATGTACCAATCGCGCTGGGAATGGTCACGGCTGCTGCGCGATGCGATAAACCACGGATGCTGATCGGACGTGTGATTGGGCACCCAGTCGATGATGACCTTGATGCCGCGCCGATGGGCCTCGGCCACCAACCGATCGAAAGTGGCAAGATCCCCAAAGAGCGGATCGACATCGCAGTAGTCGGCCACATCGTAGCCGAAATCTTTCATGGGCGAAGGATAGAACGGGCTGAGCCAGATCGCATCCACGCCCAGCGACGCGGATGTGCCATCGTTCAAGTAGTCGAGGTGCGCGATGATGCCGGCGAGATCGCCGACGCCGTTCTGCGTTGTATCTTGAAAACTGCGCGGGTAGATTTGATAGACGACGCCGCGCTGCCACCAGTGTAGGGCTGAGAGATCGTTAGTCATGGAACACCGTCCGGGATGTGAGCGGCGATATTGTACCTGTTCTTCACGTGATTCACAAACAACTAGAGCAGTTTCCAGGTTGATTTACGGTCGTGATTGGACTCGACGCTTCAGCCGGTTGGCTGGTGCACAGCGGATCCGGCTAAAGCCTCGAGTCCAAAGTCGTAAATCAACTTGGAAGCCGCGCCGCGTGATATAATCGCCGCGCAATCATTCACCACGGAGTTCGATCGGTATTATGCGTGTTTCGCCTCGTTCCCGCCGCTCGCGCACCCCCGTCATCTGGCTGGTATTGATGATCGTGTGCGGAGTAGGCTCTGTGATTACGGTCAGTCTCGCGCGCGACGCCACGCGCGGCTTCGATGCGGTCTCGCTAGCGGCCAGCGATCAGCGCATCAACGTCCTGCTGCTGGGCATCGATCAGCGCGAGGGGATGAGCGATCCGGCGCGCACCGATACAATGCTGATGCTCACGATCGATCCGCAAACCAAGACCGCGGGCATGTTGTCCATCAACCGCGATTTGTGGGTAAAGATTCCGGGGCAAGAATCTGAAGGAAAAATCAATACCGCACATTTTCTGGGTGAAGTGGAACATTATCCCGGCGGCGGGCCGACACTAGCCATGCAGACCGTGCAAGCCGCGCTGGATATTCCGGTGCAATACTACATCCGCTTGAACTTCACGGCCTTTGAAAAACTGATCGATATGATCGGCGGCATCGACATCTTGGTGGCCGAGCCGATCGACGATCCCGACTATCCCGACGCGGGCTTCGGCTACGATCCGCTCCACCTCGACGCGGGCTGGCAGCACATGGATGGCCGCACTGCGCTGAAATACGCGCGCACCCGCGCAACTCCCGGCAGCGACCTCGATCGCGTCAAGCGCCAACAGCAGGTGATCCTGACGGTGCGCGACAAAATCTTGAAGAACAATCAACTGCCCAACGTGTTGACGCAGTTGGGGCCGCTGCTGCAATTGCCCGGCGGGCCGGTGCAGACCAACCTCACGCCCGGTCAGATCGTCGAGTTGATCAAGCTCGCCGCCCAGATCGATCGGGACAAGATTCACGCTGTCACCTTGACCGGCGACATGATCGATCCTTACCTTTCGCCGGATGGGCAGGAAGCGCTCGTGTTGAAGCCGGGTGTCGCCCAGCAGCTCCGCGCGCAGCTGTACGCTTCGGTCATCACCTCGAGCGTGCCCGCGACCAACGTGGCGGTGCCCCATTCCCCCTTGCCCAGTGTGACGATCAATCGGCCGGTCACGACCACCACCATTCCGCTGGGAACGCCGACCGCGGCTGGGCCGCAGATTCATGTGGTGCAACAGGGTGATACGTTGTTCTCATTGGCGCGGCGTTACCGCATCACCGTCGACGATCTGGTGCGCGCCAATCAACTGGCGGGCGACAGCATTTTCGTGGGACAGCAGTTGATCATTCCGCCACCGGAATAATCGCAGGAGATGAGCATGTCGGCCAACTCGCGCAATCGGATGGTGATCGGCTTCATCGAGTTAATTCTGATCGGCATCGTATTGATCTTACTGCTATCCAACAACCGATCGGCGACTGCGCCAGCCGACGCGCCAACGATTACCTCTCAACGGCTCGATCAAGGCCCGGCCCCCGAAGCGCCGCGCGTCAGCGTCAGTGAAGCGTATGCCGCGTATACGACGAAACAGGCGGTCTTCGTCGATGTCCGCAGCGCAGGCCAGTATGCGGCACGTCACGTGACCGGTTCTTTATCCATTCCATTAGACGAATTGGAAAGTCATCTGAATAAACTCGACAAGGGACAGTGGATCATCACCTACTGCACCTGACCCGACGAGGAAAGCAGCGCCCGTGCGGCGCAAATTCTGCTGGCCAATGGCTTCCAACATGTGACGCCCATCAAAGGCGGCTTTCAGGCGTGGATCGACGCGGGGTATCCGGTGGAACCGTGAACAAGAAACCGGGTTTCTACGAGCCTGCGGAAAGTTTTCGGCTCTCTGGGAGTTGCCGTGGTATTCTGCGGTTTTTGACTAATCCGCCGCCACATATGGGGAACCTGGTGTCCAGCACCCCCGTATCTAGCGTAGCACAAAGGTTCGCCACGGCAATTCCCAATGAGCCAAAGTTTTCTTATTCCTCAATTCCATTTCGCGCGATGACCTGCGCGTACCACATCAAGCTCCAAGCCCGCGTCCTCGCGGGCGATCCAACCGCGTGGACGCGGCTGGTGAGCGAGCAGGCACTTATTCCTCAATTCCATTCCGCGCGATGACCTGTGCGTACCACTGGCCGCTGTCTTTCAAGATGCGGCGCTGCGTGGGATAGTCCACATAGATGATGCCAAAGCGCTTGCTGTAGCCAAACGCCCATTCGAAGTTGTCCAGCAGTGACCACGCAAAATAACGGTTCATTGGGAATTGCCGTGGTAGA
>PMCF01000106.1 GCA_003154115.1 Anaerolineae bacterium | reverse complement strand
GGTATTCTTTGGCAAGCAAAGCCTCAACGAGGCGATTGTACATGTCAATGCGACTCATTCATTTTACCCTTCAAAAGAAAAACGGAGCCTACGAAGATTTTCGACTTGATCTCCGTAGACTCCTTGCATTCTGTGACTCAAAACCCTACTTCGCAGCCAAGCGCCCATACACCGTGTTGAACTCCAGCAGCTTATCACGCAGCTCAGCGCTTAATTGATCGGGCAGCACGCGCCACGACCAGTTGCCCCCTAGCTTGCCGGGGAAGTTCATGCGGGCCTCGGTGCCNNCGCCGTGTCGTTGTCGTGCGTGCCGGTGTAGGCCACACAGTTGCGCACGTAGTTGTGCGGCAAAAACGGATCCTGCGGACTGCTAAATCCGAATTGGAAGATCTTCATGCCGGGCAGTTTGAAAATATCGCGCAGTTCGATCACATCCGGTGTGATCAGGCCCAAGTCCTCGGCGATGATCGGCAGATCGCCCAAGGCTTGCCGCAGCGCCGCCAGGAAATACTCACCGGGACCGGGCCGCCATTCACCCACCTCTGCCGTGGCATTGCCGTACGGCACCGCCCAATAAGCGGCAAAACCACGGAAGTGATCGAGCCGGATAATATCGACCTGCTTCAATGTCGCGCGCATACGTTCGATCCACCACGCGTAACCCGATTGGGCATGTGCCTCCCACCGGTACAGTGGATTGCCCCACAGCTGTCCGGTTGGAGAAAAATAATCGGGCGGGACGCCGGCCACGAAGGTCGGCTTGCGCTCCTCGTCCAAATAAAACAGTTCGGGATGTGACCACGCATCAGCGCTGTCAAACGCCACAAAGATCGGAATGTCGCCGACGATCGTGATGCCGCGTGAATGAGCGTACTCCCGCACCGCGTTCCACTGCTTGAAAAACAAGAACTGCCGGAAAGCGTGGCGCTGCACCGCTTCGGACCGACGTGCATCATGCAAGGCTTGTGGATCGCGCTTGCGCGCCGGTTCCGGCCAATGCTCCCACGCCACCCCACCGTTCGCTTCTTTGATCGACATGAACAACGCAAAGTCGTTGAGCCAGGCGTATTCCTGCACCTGAAACGTTTCGAATTGAACACGCAGCGCCGCAGGATCAGCCAGGTAATGCTCAAACGCCCGATCGAGCAGCTTCAACTTCCATTGAATGACCGGGCCAAAGTCCACTTGCTCGGCGGGAAATTCAGGACGGTCGGTCAGATCATCGCCCGTCAACAGCCCGTCCTTCAACAACAATTCAGGGCTAACCAGAAACGGATTGCCGGCAAACGCCGAGAAACATTGATAGGGTGAATCGCCATAGCCGGTGGGCCCGAGCGGCAGCACTTGCCACAACGTGCAGCCCGTCGCCGCCAACCAGTCGATCCAGTGATAAGCCTGCGGGCCGAGATCGCCGACGCCATCGGGGCCGGGTAAGCTAGTCGGATGCAACAAGACACCCGCAGAACGTTGAAATACCATGACACTCTCTCCTGATCGATTTCAGCGCGTTGAATTTCGGTCAACCCGATCGGCTTACGCGTCCCGTTCGACCGTTACGGTCTGGGCCAGCGTCTCGAAAATCATCTCGCGCACATGCTGATTGATAAAGTAACGGCTGAGCGTGTCGACCGATAGATACTTGGCACCCGCCACCAGCCGCACACATTGCGGTGCGCCACATAGGCAAATGAAAGGCCGATCCATTTCCCACTCAGTGGACGGATAGAAGAAATTCAATTCTTCACCCACGGCGATGTCGCGCACGGCGACCACTTCCATGCGCGTGACATCGATCAACGTGTTGGGCTGGCACGAATGATTGAGATACGCGATCACGCCCAGCTCTTCGATATGCTGGTTGCGCCCCACCTGAATCGTCTGATAAGTCGGCTGCTCCGTGAAACGATGCCCTTCGATGCGATAAATGAGATCGCCGCGTCGAAAAGATTGATCGGTAATCAACCGCGCGCCATAGGCACTGCCGCCACTGATGATCTTAAGCATGAACCTTGCCTCCCTGTGTGCTAAAAATTGGCTTGACGAAATTTCCGGCTGAGAATACACCAACGCGGCGATGTTGTCAAAGGTCAATCGCAAAATTCAGCGCTCATCGAATGCACTTCGTGTTTGCGCATAACGCGCCGGAGTTGCACGAAATGCACGGAGCGAACAGCAAGTTCCCGAAAGTGTGAGTAACTGATGGAGAGAAAGAGGGAAAGAGAGAGGGACAGTGCGAACGTCTCTTCATCCCTCTGTCGCGCTATCCCTCGATTTCGCCGTCAGGCTGCGTTCTCAAGGCGCCGCCCTGCCCGCCAACCGTCGAAGCCCCACACGCGACCGGGCGCGGTAAAGATAAACACCACCTGAAACATCACCAGCATGATGTATGACCACGGCCACTCGTTGGGGACCTCAAGCAATCCGATCATCAAGTTCAGGCTCATCAATAAACCCAACACAGCCGCCGCACGCGTGAAGGCACCCAACAACAAGCCCAGCCCGATCAACAACTCGACGCTGAAGGTGGCCCAGGCGAACAGCGTGAAATTGGGCAGCACGATCGACTGCACGAACTGCCCGTAAATGGGCAGGATCGGGTACTGCACCTCCAACTCCATCCAGTCCCGCAAGCTGCGCAGCCCTTCCGGTGGAATGAAGTTCGGCGGCAGTTTCCAGATCAACGCCGTGAGCCACAGCACGCCGATCGCGATACGACAGAGGGCCAGCGGCCACACCGGGGCTGTAATGGAATTGAGGTTCTTCATTTATCGAAACTCCCTCCCTCTGTCTCTCTCACCCCACCGCTCGATACTTCTTCCAATACCGCTGCATCCCTGTCGCCGACATCCATGACGGGTTAGCGGCTTCATATGGCGCGAATTCGTCCTCGGCCAAACCCTGCTGCTTCGATCGATCCGCTGTCCAGGCTGCGAAGCGCTCGTCGATCACATTCACCGGCGGATCGGACGGCATCACAGTCTGGATGAACTCTTCCACTTCATCCAGTCCACGATTCAGCATCTGCCAGTGATGATCGGCATCGTCGTAAATTCCAAAGTGCGTGGGCGCCACTTTCTTGCAGCCTGCCTCTTGCAACTTGCTCACACTCGCCCGCCACTTTTCGAGGTGGAACTCCGGCGGCGGCATGGGCACGCGCAGATGCGGCGGCCCCGGCAGACGGATACCGCCCACATCACCCGTGAAGCAAATGTCCTCAAAGAGATAGGCGAAGTGATGATCGGCATGCCCCGGCACATCGAGCGCGCAGAAGCGCAGTCCATCGATCTCGACCTCTTGCTGATCTTGCAACACGATCAATTTATCTTCCGGCACAGCGAGGAATTCGCCCCATAATGTGTCCATCATCTCGCCGTAGATGCGCGTCGCGCTGTTGATCAGCTTCTCGGGATTCAGCATATGCCCTGCACCGTTGGGATGGACGTAGATGTTAGCCCCCTGCCCGTGATTAGCATTCCGTGCTAACCAACCCGCCGCCCCGGCGTGATCGAGATGAATGTGCGTCAACAGCACATCGGTCACATCATGTACGGTCAGATTGTGCGCGGCGAGTGCGGCCCACAACCCTTCAATAGTCGAACCTGGCCCGCTCTCGATAATCACCGCGCCCTTGCTGTGTTTGATCAGATACGACGCAATGACGTGCGAAATGCCGAGAAAGTTCAGGTCGAGCGTATAGACTTCAGTCATGGGAACTCCTGATACGTGTTGCGTGGTGCGTAGGGCGTGATCAAAATCAATGCAAGCCGACGATCCAGGAACCAGCCCCGCCCAGAACAAGCAAGACCATGTCTTCAGTTGGTGAAACTAAGAAGGCATGATCGCACGCGTTAAGTGTAACATGTTGCGTTGGACTCAGCACGATCTCTGGGCCAAGCACAATTTGGTCTTGGTTGGTTGCAAAATTATAGACATGAATCGTGGCAGGTGCACATTGGCCTGGCGTAATCCGCCGCAGATAAAATAGGTGCTGTCCATCAGCAGACCAGTGTGATTTTTCAGCAGGCCCAAGATCAACCATCACTGACCCATCAACGGGGAAAACTTCTATTTCATATGTACCATGCTTCGTTGCATCAGCCACCATGAATGCGCTACTGCCATCAATCTTAGCTGCCCATACTTCAATTGGGGGAAGACAAGGGCCCTTTTGACACGTCGGCCCAACGTAGCCCGGTTTCACACGTGAATAAATCACCCATACCACAACCGCGCACACTATGAATCGTCGCAGCATTTCTCCGCTCCACGTTCTTAGGTTCATCGTACCGACGGCGCCAGTGATCGGCACTAGCCCACTACGATCCTCATCACGCATTACGCTGCGCATTTTACGCACCACGCAGCACGTATTATGCATTACTCGTTTTCAACAATCCCTGTTCGTATATCTTCTCCATCGACACCATCATAGCACCGATGGTGTACAATGATGAATAACCCATTCAGCCAAGAAGCACGTCGATCACATCCATGCCTTCGCTCTCACGCCCACTCCATCCACCGCCCTTAGCTGAGCCGCTGCTCTTTGGCGTCGCCATCTCTGATCATCAGGCCGAAGCTTACGACGCTCAATTTTCGCCGGATGTCTGGGACGTTTGGGAGCAGAGCGCCGGCATCGTGCCGCGCGGGCGCGCCACTGATTTCTGGAATCGTTGGGAAGAAGATGTGCTCAACGCCCACCGGCTGGGCTGCCGGGCGTTTCGGTTCTCACTCGCCTGGGCGCGCATTGAGCCTCGCCCCGGTGAATTCGATGCCTGCGCGCTGGAACATTATCGTGCCATCGTCGTGCGCTTGCGCGAATTGAACATGGAACCGATCGTTACACTCTGCCACTTCGTGTGGCCCCAGCACGTCGAAGCGCGTGGCGGCTTGCGATCAGAGCACTTCGCGCAATGGTTCGCCACTTACGCGGAACAGGTGCGAGCCGCACTCGATCCTCACGTGCGCTACTGGCTCACCTTCAACGAACCGAACATCGTATTGCAGGGCTTCTATCGGATGTGGTTTCAAGCCGATTTCTCTTTTCCGCCCGGACAGCCGTCCGGCCTGGCTTTCCCCGATCAGATCGACGTGACGATCGACGTCATCCGGCATCTGTTTGAGGCGCACGCCGCAGCCCGGCGCGTGCTGCGGCGCGATCAGGGCGAACACAACTTGATCTCGGCCAACGTTTTTCAATTAGGGCTGCCCGGCCTTTTGCAGCGTCTGATCGATCGAAACGTGACGCGTCTCAAACAAGCCGAAGATTGGCGCGATCACTTCTGGCGGATCTCGGAACGACCGACCCTGCTGCATCGCTTCGATCTGATCGTCGCACCCGTCGCCATCTATCGCGCCGATCACCCGGCCCGCCTGGCCGCCAGCGGCTATGATACGCTGTACTTTGATACCGGCCTATCCTCGCTCGTTAAACAGACCGACCGCTTCCAGACACTCGACGCCCTGGACGACCAACTGCTAGCCGTGGTGCGGGGCCCATCGTGGGACCAAGTGGCCACCGTTCAGGCTCGACTAGCTCGTAGTCGTCTTCACTTTGTGGAGACGCACGCGCAGGCCCTTGATCTGCTGGATAGTGGTCGCGTGACCGCTGTCATCGCCGATCAAACCGTGCTGCACGCGCTGGTCCGCACCCGATCGAACTATCGCGTCCTTGACGAACGCTTCACCGAACAGTCCTACGTCGTCGCCGTCCAGACCGGCAACCCGGCACTCCTGGAGGCCGTCAAACAGGCATTGAATGCCTTACATACCGAGGTGGGTCAGGATGAAATGTGCCGTCACTATCTGCCCGGTAGCGCGCCTCAACCGCCGCGTTTTGAAGCGCAGCCGCGTGTCTCACATTATAGCGGCCTGGGACATGTACAAGAGCGTGGCAAACTGATCGTCGGTCTGCAGCGCACCGATCTGCCGTGGATCGATCTGACGCACGCCACCCTCGATCGGATTGGACTCGATTTCGATCTGGGCCGCGCGTTAGCCGGGGTGATCTTTGGCGATCCGGCCTGCGTAGAATTTCGGCGCGCCGCTTTGCCTCGCCCTAACACCCTGAGCGCACGCCTCCGCAAGCGCCTCGACGAGTGGGTGCGCGCCTGGACGATCTTTTCGACGTTTGTGTCGTCGACCTGGTGGTATTTGGGCATGCAGGGACAGCTGCCGGAATATCTCTGTCCGCGCGAGTGTGTGGGCCAATTGGACTTCGTGGCCTTCGATTATTACTTCGGCATCAGTGCGCCGACACCGGCCCAGCTGCGCCGCCTGGCGCGCTCCGTGCAGCGCCAATTCAATCGCACCGCGGTGTGGTCTGGTGGGCTTTATCAGGCCCTCCGTCATTACCACCGCCGCTTTCCGGACCTACCGATCGTCATCGCTGAAAATGGCTTCGCCGACGAACCGGCGAGTAGCCAACGGGGCGAGCAGCTGGCCGCGCACATTCAGGCGGTGCAACGCGCCCTGGCCGAAGGCATCGAAGTGCGCGCCTATTGCGTGTGGAGCATCACATCCAATCGAGAATGGGGCCTGCCGCAAGAAGCGGCGTCTGACTTTGGACTGTACTACGTCGATCTGGATCATGATCCTGAATTGCGCCGACAGCCCACGTCAAGTGTTGAAACCTATCGACAGCTGATCGCGAAGAGCAGCAGTAGCGGATCGGCCTGAGTAACTTCCGCTGTGCTCTGGCTGGATGGTACATCCAGCTGCCGGACGTGATCATGCGCAGTGGATCCTAGGACAAGGATGACACATGGATCTTCTTCGCTTGTTCGTCTTCATCTTCGGCGGCGCGATTGTAGCACGCACGGTCTTTTCGGCCATCCAGACCTTCGTGCTGCCACGCGGCGCCAACGATCGTTTATCGCGCTTCATCTTCCAGATAGTCTTCGGCCTGTTTCGTGTGCTGCTGCGCAAGACCCGCACCTACGGACAGCGCGATCGTATCATGGCTTTCTACGCCCCGATCAGTCTGCTGGCCCTCATCCCGATCTACTTGATCTTGATCATGCTCGGCTTCGCAGGCATGTTCTGGGCTGTGGGCAATGTCGGGTCATGGGAGCAAGCCGTGAAAATCAGCGGCTCCTCGATCGTGACGCTGAGCTTTGCCGCCCCCGGCGATTTCCTCGACGGGCTCTTGATGATCGCTGAAGCCGCCATCGGATTGATCCTGGTCGCCGTGTTGATCGCTTACCTGCCGACAATGTACAGCGCCTTTCAGCGCCGCGAGCAAGCCGTGACCCTGCTGGAAGTGCGCGCCGGATCGCCGCCCTCGGCCATCGAGATGATTCTGCGCTATCAGCGCATCCACGGCCTCGATCGGCTGAATGTGCTGTGGGTGCAGTGGGAACAATGGTTTGCCGATATCGAAGAGAGCCACACCTCGCTGGCCGCGCTGGTCTTCTTTCGTTCGCCGCAACCCGATCATTCGTGGGTCACCGCCGCGGGCGCGGTGCTTGATGCGGCGGCGCTGATCCGATCGATCGTGGATGTGCCGCGCGACGCGCAGGCCGATCTCTGTCTTCGCGCCGGCTATCTGGCCCTGCGCCGCATCGCCGATTTTTTCCAGATCGCTTACAACGCCAACCCTACCTCCGCTGATTCCATTAGCCTCAGCCGCACCGAATTCGATGAAGCCTGCGCTGAACTACAACGCAACGGCGTGCCGCTGACCGCCGATCGGGATCAAGCCTGGCGCGATTTCACCGGCTGGCGCGTCAACTACGACACCGTGCTGCTGGCATTGGCCGCCATCACCATGGCACCCTACGCGCCGTGGTCATCCGACCGATCGTTGCTGCCCACAGGGCCGAAGAAGAACCATCGGGCATCTTCTCGCGCGTCTTTTCGCCCCAACCGTAGATGACGCCAGCAGTTCTCAATTTGGATTTATAGTAACGACTTCAGTCGTGGTTTGCGGCCAAAAAGCGACTGAAGTCGCAACTACCGGCGTCAATTGTTTTCATATTGAGAATTGCTGAGATGACGCCGCACCGCATGCCGCAGCACGTCATCTGTCATATGAAATCGGTTACAAATTATACCGCCGTTCATCGCCAGAAAGGCTTATAATCTGGTGGTTTTGCGTATACTGTTAGTGTGGGCATAGCACCACATTTGAAACGTTGCAGTTGAAATATTATCTCCAGAAGGAGTTCTTTGACATGGGCAAACCACCCGTAGTACCTTTCGAACCGACCCACGATATTTACCACTACACCGGCAATCCGCTCGATAAGATTTTCGCGCCCAAGAGCGTGGCGCTGGTGGGCGCGACCGAGAAGCACGGCACGGTCGGACGCACGATCCTGTGGAACTTGATCAGCAGCCCCTTCGGCGGCACCATCTACCCGATCAATCCCAATCGCCCCAGCGTGCTCGGCATCAAGGCCTATCCCAATATCGCCGCTGCGCCAGAGCAAATCGATCTGGCGATCTTCTGCACCCCTGCCCCGTCCATTCCGGGCCTCATTAAAGAATGCGTCGATGTGGGTGTCCCCGGCGCAATCGTGATCTCCGCCGGCTTCAAGGAAATCGGGCCGGAAGGCGCGGCGCTGGAAGCCCAGATCATGGAGCACGCGCGCCAGGGCAACATGCGCCTCATCGGCCCCAACTGCCTGGGCTTGATGAATCCGCACAACGGCCTCAACGCTACTTTCGCCGCCGACATCGCCAAGCCCGGCAACGTGGGCTTCATCAGCCAATCGGGCGCGTTGTGCACCGCCGTGCTCGACTGGTCGTTCCGTGAAAACGTGGGCTTCAGCGCCTTCGTCTCGGTCGGCTCCATGCTCGACGTAGACTGGGGCGATCTGATCTACTATCTCGGCGATGATCCCAAGACCAACAGCATCGTCATCTACATGGAAACCATCGGCAATGCGCGTTCCTTCTTGTCGGCGGCGCGTGAAGTCGCGCAGACCAAGCCCATCATCGTCATCAAGCCGGGCCGCACGGCCAGCGCGGCCAAAGCCGCCGCCTCACACACCGGCTCACTCACGGGCAGTGATGACGTCCTCGAAGCGGCGTTCCGGCGCTGCGGTGTACTGCGCGTGAATGACATCTCCGACTTGTTCGACATGGCAGAAACGCTGGCGCATCAGCCACGTCCCAAGGGCCCGCGCCTGACGATTCTGACCAACGCAGGCGGCCCGGGCGTGCTCGCGACCGACGCGTTGATCATGAGCGGCGGCGAATTGACGGAGTTCTCGGCAGAGACGATGGCAACCTTGAACACGTTCCTGCCCTCCGTGTGGAGCCACAACAACCCGATCGATGTGATCGGCGACGCCGGCCCCGATCGCTACGCCAAGTCCCTCGAAGTGGCTGCCGCCGATCCCAACAGCGATGGCCTGCTCGTCATCCTCACGCCGCAAGCCATGACCGAATGCACCAAGACCGCTGAGGCATTGGTGCCCTACGCGCACAGCACCGGCAAACCGGTGTTGGCCAGTTGGATGGGCGGCCAGAATGTGACGCAAGGTATGGAACTGTTAGGCAAGGCCGGCATCCCCACCTTCGAATATCCCGACACGGCTACGCGCGTGTTCACTTACATGTGGAAGAGCGCCTACAACTTGCAGGGCATCTATGAAACGCCGAGTATGTCCGAGACCATCGCGCCGGATCGCGCGAAGGCCGAGCAAATGTTGGAAGCCGTCCGCGAATCGGGCCGCACCATTCTCACCGAAGTCGAATCGAAGCAACTGCTGGCGGCCTATGGCCTGCCGATCGTAGAAACGGTGATCGCGCGCACCGAGGCCGAAGCCGTCACCGCCGCCGATGCCTTTGGCTATCCGGTCGTCCTCAAGATTTATTCGGAAACCATCACGCACAAGACCGATGTGGGCGGCGTGCAGCTCAACCTCAAGAACGCCGACGCCGTGCGCAGCGCCTATCAACTCATCGAAAGCGCCGTGCGCGAAAAGGTGGGGATCGAGCACTTCCAGGGTGTCAGCGTGCAGCCGATGATCAAACTCGAAGGCTATGAGATCATTATCGGCGCCAGCATCGATCCGCAGTTCGGGCCGGTGCTGCTGTTCGGGTCGGGCGGACAGCTGGTCGAAGTGTACAAGGATCGCTCGCTGGCGCTGCCGCCGTTGAATTCGACGCTGGCCCGGCGCATGATGGAACAGACTACAATCTACAAAGCCCTGAAAGGCGTGCGCGGTCGCCGGCCCGTCGATCTGGATGCGTTGGCCCAAGTGATGGTGCGTTTCAGCGAACTCGTCGTGGAGCAGCGCTGGATTAAAGAGATCGACATCAATCCGATGCTCGTCACACCCGATCGGATCATCGCGCTCGACGCGCGCGTGGTGGTGCACGGTAAGGACGTGACTAGGGAGCAGCTGCCCAAGTTGGCGATTCGGCCTTATCCGTTGCGGTACGTCAAGCCGTGGACGACCCACCAAGGCGAAGCAGTCATCATCCGCCCCATTCGCCCCGAAGACGAGCCGCTGCTGGTGAAGTTCCACGAAACACTCTCGGATCGCAGCGTCTATCTGCGCTATCTGACCAACCTCGATTACAGCGAACGTGTGGCGCACCAACGCTTGGCGCGCATCTGCTTCATCGACTACGANNGGCATCGGCACCGAACTGCTGAGCCAACTGCTGGAAGTGGCGCGCGCTGAGAAGTTGGAGCGTGTCACCGCCACCATGACGGTGGACAACCATGCCATGCAGCAGACCTGCAAGAAACTCGGCTTCAAACTTTTCCACGCCGAACAAGGGGCCATGGTCAACGCCGTGATTGAGCTGCAATAGTCCTGCTGCGCAACAGCAGCTAAGAAGCACACCGTAACACTCGCCGAGCCAGATTGCGACCAACGCAATCTGGCTCAGCCTTATTGTGGTGCGCTAAGTTCTGGCCTCCGTCGCGCGGACTTAGAAGCCGTCAAAGAACAACTNNAATCCGGCGGGAGCGTCGAAAGTGCGGACTTATTTCTTGGCAAGCCCTTAGCACGCTGACGACGACTAGGTGAAATTCACGGCAGTACAGCGCGGGGGATTGCTTTCTCCAGAAACGGGTTTATACTGAAAATGCGATCTGTTGTCCGATTGCGTGCCGAGTAGCGCGGGGATAGGTAGCGAGCGATCAGCCAAGGCGAGCCACGTTAGTGCAGGAGACTGCCCGTGACCAGTTTCCGACGACCGATCTGAAGCAGCGCAGATGTCGTGGATGACATGTGCACCTGTTCAGATCGGTTTTTTGTCATCTTGCACGGCGCATTTCAATTCAGAACTTCACCGTCCCGTCCGCATTCAAGTACACATTCGTCTCTGGAGGTAACAACATGAATCCTCGTTTGTGGCGTAGTCTAACGGTGTTCTCGCTCAGTCTCATTGCCCTGTTAAGCCTGGTCAGCTTCGTAGGCGCGCAAACGCCAAGAGAAAATTTGACCTCACCCCGTGCAGCAGCGCCGTTTCTCGCGCATATCGAACAAGACGTAGTGGACCCTGCTTCTCTCTACATAACTGCGAGGGCGTCTGCGAGCGCATCAGCGAGCGCGTCCGCGCCCATCACCCGCTCGATTGTTCAGCGCCCCTCATTCGGCGGGCCGGGAAAAGCGCCCGGCACCGTCGAACGGCACACTTCATCACCTAGCGTTTATGCTCCAGCCAGCATCAGGCCGTATAGGCCACAGCTCGCGGCCCTGCCGCCAGTTGCAGCGATCTTATCAAACAACCGGCTGACTCAAAACATGGCGCACTTCACGCAGCTTCCGTTGGCCGCGCCCGATGTGAGCGTGAATAAATGGAATCCCAGCGGTGGTTATGCTCGACCGGGCGGCGTCATGGTCTATGACATCGAGTACAGCAACGGGGGTGATGAGGGCGCTGCGAACACGATCGTCACCGACACATTGCCGACGTATACTTCCTATGCGGGCGATAACAGCGGTGTCACACATGAGATCGGATCAGACGGCGTGATCACATGGAACCTGGGGACGCTGATTCCCAACGCCGATCGCGCTTTCATGGTGACGTTGGATGTATCGCCCGGTGCACCCACCGGCACAGCGGTCATTCCTGACAACTGTGCGGGCATCGCCACGACCAGCCCCGGCGATTTCAATCCCGGCAACGATCGGTCGTGCACCGGCCCGATCGACGTGCGGGATGACGAGGTTGAGATCGGTGTCGACAAGTGGGCCAACCCGAACGATCCCGCGCCGGGTCAGGAGTTTGAATATACCTTGCAGGTCTGCAACAATCGCGGCGCAGCGTCCGGGCCGGTCTGGCTGACCGACACACTGCCACTCTCCACGACGTTAGTGGCATGGTGGCCGGAGAATCAGCAGAACAATTACTGGACTAACATGAGCAGCACGGGCGGTCAGCTGGCGCTGTACGCGCCGGGCCTGTCGGGCAACATGTGCGATCGAGTACACGTGAGGCTGCAAGTCGACGCAAGCGTACCATTCTTTACGAGCCTGACCAATTCGATCGTAGCCGACGTCGCCGGCGATGTCGATCTCAGCAACAATCAGCGCACGAATACGATTCACACCAGCTCACCACGCTACGACGTGAGTCTGAGCAAGAACACCAACAATGGCGTGATGGTTCCCGGCGGCTGGATCAACTATCACATCAGCGCCGATAATCAGGGCAACAGTCCCGTTCACGCCTGGGTGACCGATACGTTACCGTCTGGCACATCCTATCAATCGGGCAGTGCGCAGCGAGAGAACGGCGGCCCGCTCTTCCCGCCCACGCTCGTCGCCGGTCAAACGATCGTCTGGGACCTGGGAACGATCGAGGTGGCTGGACATTTCGGCTTCGACTTCTCGATCGACATCAGCAGCACGGTGACACCCAGCACCCGCTTGAACAACTGCGCCACAATCGGCCTACTCGTGCCCGATGATGCGCCGTGGGACAACACGAACTGCACCGCCGAGACGATCTCCGGCCACGGTCCCAATCTGCGTGTGATCAAATGGAGCGGCTGGGAGAACAACAATCGGCAGTTGAGATACGACGCTCAATTCCAGAATGTCGGCGATCAACCGATTGATAATGTATGGATTACCGATACACTGCCGGCGTCGACGACATTGAATGGGTGGAAGATGGACTTTGGCGGGCTGATTTCCAATACGCAAAACGGCAACGAACTGCGCTGGGAATTCTCGACCTTGAATGCAGGCGATAATGGTTGGCTGCACTTCGGCGTCAACCTGGATAATCCCGACGCCCGACCACGCTGGTACACCAACACGATCGAGATCGACACGCCGGCCGGCGATATGGCGCCCGCTGACAATCACTACTCCCTGACCAACGTGAACGGCGAAGTGAATCGCGTCGAGCTGCGTGTGGCTAATCGCATCGACCTGTGGGGGCAGGCGCAGCCCAACAGCCCGCTCACTGTTACTACGCCTTATACCGAAGTCACGACCTCGGTCGATGGCAACGGCAACTGGAATGTGAACCGAGAAGGATCTTCGATTGGGTCGGGCGACATGGTTATGGTGACGGCTGGCAATGGCACGCTGCCCGTCGTGATCCATGTGCCCACTCCGTTCGACGTTCAGGCGGATTCGATCACCGATCGGGTCTGGGGCCACATCGATGCGCTGGATCATCAATCGATCGAAGTCGATCTGTACGGTTATCTCACCAAGATCGCCCAGACCGACAGCAACGGCATCTTCACGCGCACCTTCGCCGATGTGCCGCGCGGCGGAAATGGCGAAGTGCGCTACTACACGACGGTCAATGACGCCGACGTCGTCTTCCATCGCGACTACCAATCGCCCGATCTGCTCATGAACGTCAACTATGGGGATGACTGGGTCGAGGGCAATTACGACACGGGTCACACGGTGTGGATCACGGTTACGGATCATGATGGCGCGCTCAAAGGTTCAGCCGTGTTGACAACCGGACTGGTGCCGTGGTGGAATGGAAACACCGGCTTCTCGACCAGCTGGCAAGGCTGGTCTGGCAGCCAGCCCGACATCATGCCGGGCGATTGGGTGTATGGATCGACAGAAACCGGCTACACCTCGACGGTTCATGTAGGTACCATCAATGGTTGGATGAACGCGTCAACGGACAGCATCACGGGCACGATCGATGTGCCGTGGTTCACGCAGCTGCTCGACATCCAATGCAATCCGTGGGATGCGCCAGGTGGAGCGCCGCAGAAATACTCAACGGCCATGCCGGATGGATCGCTCCCCTATGCCTGTCAATGGAATCCGCTAACCGAATGGAATATCTTACCTGGGCAAAACATCGGGGTGGATTACGTCGAACCCGGCGGCAATCAAGTCTACAACACCTTCCATGAGCCGGCCGCGCGGCTGAACATCCAGACCTGGGGCAACAATCAACCGGGCGTGGGAGGCAACTATGCTTTCACCGTCCGCTATGATAACCAGGGTGATGCGCCCGCTGTCAATACGGTTATCACCAGCACATTGGGGGGTGTGACGTATCTATCGGAGAGCAGCGGTTACCCCGCGTTCGTGACAGGTAATGTCATCACCAGGAATGTGGGAACTGTGCCAGCCAACAGTTCGAATCAGTTCGAGATCTTCGTGCACGTCGATGCCACGGAGGGGAATAACATCACGAACACGGTCGAGATTGGCACCGCTAGCTTCGACCAGACGAACGACGTAAGCAAGAGCGCCTCATGGTCCGGGACCGTACAGTCCGCTAATGTGGATGTCAACGTAGGCACAGGGACTTGGACATGGCAGCCGGCGCCGGGCTACGACTACATCTATAACGCGAATGTCTGCAACAACGGATCGACCGGCAGCACGGAAACCACGTTGACCAACACTCTGCCGCTCTCGACGTCGCTGGTGAGTTGGTGGGGGCAGAATCCAGGTTGGTCGCAAGTGTTCAGCGCCACGCACCAACTCGTCGTCTCCCGCCCAACCCTTTCCGGCGGACAGTGCGAACAGGTCTTCGTGCGCGTGCATCTCGATCCAGCCGCCTTGTCTGGCGATTCGCTGCATTACATGGCTCTGGTGGGAGCCAGTAATGACCCGAATTCCGGCAACAACCAAGCCGATCTCTGGCACAACGTCGGCGGCCCATACTATGACTTGAGTATTTCCAAGAATTGGAACTGGGGGCAGCTAGTTCCCGGCGGTGAAGTCCGCTACAACATCAACTACAACAACAACGGCAGCCTGCCCATTACGACGGCGATCCGTATTACCGATACGTTGCCGCAGAACACGACCTTCCTTGGCGCGTGGCGTTACGATCAACAGGGACAGCATCCGGTCACGCCGACGAACAGCACCGCCGGCTATGTAGTCTGGGAAATACCAAGTCTGGAAAACGGCTTCGGCAATAACTTTGAGATTGCCCTGCGCCTCAACTTCGATATGACATCCGGCACCGTGTTCACCAACTGCGCGACGATTGCCGCTGATTTCTTCGAGTACAACAATCCCTACGACAACGAGCAATGCGTCGCGGATACGGTGCGCGCCAGTGGGCCGAATCTGCGTGTGACCAAGACGGCAGACTGGCAGAACGGCGGGAATCAGATCCAATATCGTGTGCGCCTCGAAAACATCGGCACCGCCTCTATCTCCGCTGTCACCGTTACCGACACTTATCCGGTGTCGATGACACTAAACTGGTGGAACATCAACTGGCCGGGGCACGCCGACAACGATCCGGTTAACCACGTATTCACCGTAACGCTTGATTCGCCCTTCGACTCAGGCAATGCCGCCGATCTGAACATGCAGTTCAACGTGCCGAGCGTTCCCAATGGCACTTTCTTTACTAATACGGCCGAGATCACCACGCCGCCCGGTGATATGAATCCGGCGGATAACTTGGCACAGCAGGTTTCAGCCACCGGCCCGGACTTGAGTGTCGAGAAATGGCTAACGGGGGGTTCAGCCACGCCTCGGCCTGGCGAACTGCTCACTTACACACTGCACCTGGCGAACAAATCCACACAGTGGGCAACAAGCGGCCAGACTCTTATCACGGATACTTTGCCCACCGGGTTGAAATTCATCGGCGTCCAGCAGAGACTCTGCGGACCTGGGAATTACTTCTGCGAAAACAACCCGACTCAAACTGGCTCAGTCCTCGCGTGGACATGGGGATCGTGGTGTCCTAACTGCTGGAACGATCTGATCCTGACCGTGCGCGTGACCGACACGGCACAGTTCGGCGATGTTCTCGCCAATACGGCGCAGATTGCTTCCGATAATCCAACTAACGATGTTGAGCCTGATTACACCAACAATAGCAGCACGGTGATCGTGCGGGTGATGAATCCTAAATTCGTGGTCGATAAAGTCTATCAAGGCAATCGGGTGGCCGGGACCGTGGTCACTTACACTCTCACGGTGACCAATCAGGGCAACTACACCGGGACCAACATCACTTTGATCGACGAAGTGCCTGCCAACCTGACACCAGGCGGCACACTCAGTTGGACGCTGCCGAGTCTCGCCCCGGACAATAGCGCGGCCACGCGCTGGTTCTCCGGCACTCTGAGCTGCACGGCCGGCGGCGCAGTCAACAATACGCAGTATCGTGTAACCAACAGCGATCAAGCCGTTACCACGACCAATGGTCTGCCGGTGGACTTCGCGATCGCCGCGCCCACCATCACGACGGACTTCAGCCACACACCTGATCCGATCCTGGCGGGGCAAACGCTGCACTTTACTGGCATAGCCAGCACCAACGGCACATCGCTGAGCTACGCGTGGAACTTTGGCGATGGCGTTCAGGGCACCGGGTTGAACGCCACCCATGCCTACACACGGCACGGCACTTACACCGTGGTCTTCACCGCGACGGATGGATGTGGCTATGTCGGCACGCAGACCCACCTCGTCACGGTGAACGCACCCACGTTGACGGCCGACTTCACGCAAAGCGCCACGTCGATCATCGTCAATAACACCGTGCGCTTCACGGATACCAGCACCACCAACGGCACGAACCTCGTCGGCTGGCTGTGGACCTTCGGCGATGGCGGCCTCAGCGACGTGCAGCATCCGACGCACACTTACACTAACGTGGGCGTGTACAACGTCACGCTGTTGATCACCGATAGCCTCGGTTACACGGCCACGCACACCGTCCCGAACGCCGTCAATGTGACGTCGGGCTGCACCCCGCTTACTAGCGCCGACTTCACTTACGCGCCGCTCAAGCCGTTGATTCACGGCGCCGTGACCTTCACGGCGACAAACGCCCCGGTGGGCGCTACTCAGCCGATCACGTATGCTTGGGACTTCGGCGACAGCAGCACGGCCAGCCAGTCAACGCCGACCGTGTCGCACGCCTATCATCTCACCGGCACACGCACCGTCACACTGACCGTATCCAATGCTTGCACGACTCCCGGTCTGGCGACCTCACATACGATCACGATCCAGCTGTATCGCGTCTCTCTGCCGCTGATCGTTAGAAATCATTGAACGACGGCGACTGAATGAAAACAATCCCGGCGTCCGATTGATATCAATCGGACGCCGGGATAGGGCCTTCGCACAAAAGGGTGCGTCGGCTATTGACATCAAACAGAACGTCAAAAAATCGCAACCCTGCCCCGAAAACCACTCTTACACATAAGCGGGTCACAATTTTCTCCCCAGATTATGCCTTATCGGGATAATCTTCGACTGCCCGAACACCGTTTCGATCACAATCCCTCGTCGACCATCCGGCCTTGAGCGCATCTCCACCCTGACATTCAGGGCATCCAATACGCGCCGCCGAACTTCCTCGTCAGGATCGTCCAACATCGCCAGCAACACTGGCGCATTCTCGCTTGCGCTGGCTCGTGCCGCCGCGTCGACAACTGTATCGCGCCGGTTCTCCTGCAACTCATCTCGTTCCAGTTCTAACTCTTGAATCTCGCGCGACATAGCTCGGATCTGGATTGTGTGTCAAAGCTAGTATCGTAACCGTTACAGTTTCATTTGGCGGAATCAATAGAGTTTATGCACAATAAGAGTCTGGACTCGATCCGGACCTTTGTGCGCGTCGTGAGATCATTACCGCCCCGTAAGGTCTGCTAGGTTTTGCGGCTTTTGGGCCTGTAAAAGTAGATGATGAACCCTTACCATCTGTTGACTCTCTCTACCAAAAGTTCTCTGCCACGCTATCCGAGCGGCAGAGTGATTCGCAATGCACAGGCTATTCGTCGTGTGACCTCAGGGGGCCGCAGTTGCTTTCGCGGCTTGCCCACGTTGGGTTTGCCCGTTGACCAACCCACACACGACCTGCATGATCCGAGTATAGATCGAGTGTGCACACCGAAAACGCGTCGCAATGATTTTCCGGCACGGTTCATTCGGCCCTATTCGCAGGCCGGAAACACCTTTACAAATTGGCTGACCGACTGACCGTGGGGACCAAGCCAACAGGCCCGACAAGGTCAGGCCACATGAGACGGTGGGATCCGATCGCCGCGCCGGTCAGTCGGGCGGGAAGCCCACGAGAGTCAGCCAGTCGTCCGTGCCGACGTCAATGCCCGCCAGTTCATAGGGACTCTTGCCCTGGCGCGGACCGCGATCGAATTTATGCAAGTTAAACCACAGCGCGAACAGATTCAGGAACAATTGTCGGCTGAGCGGATCGGTGGACTCGCGCCGACCATTCAGATAGGGTCGCAGGACACTGTTGATCACCTCAGCCGCACAACTGGTGCGCACTGTGCGCTCCAACAGGGTCAAGAGGTCTTCCGCCAACCGGTGTGCGCCGGGGTCATCGACCACGAATTCGGCGACCCACTGGCGGGCGGTGACCGCCGCCGCCTGGAAGTTCTGATGACCATTGCGCAGGGCATGCTCCAAGCGCCACAGGCGCGCGACGCGGGCCTGAAAGAAGGCCGCCCACTGGCGATCGGGGAAATGGTCGGCCAACCGGGCGTGCCAGGCGGCCAGCGGCTGGGCCAAGCCGTCCAAAAACGTGAGCCACTCGGGGGCCAGCGCGTCGAGTCGCTCGACCAACTTCTGAAGGCGGGGATGCGCCAACTGGCGCAGTCCCGCCAGCGTTTCCGTCAGCCACCAGTGATTGATGGCGCGGTCGCGGATTTCGCCATTGCGGCGGTCGACCACTTCCACGGCCTCCCACAAGTCCGCGTATCCCTCGCGCAGTTGGGCACTCTGGGTCAGCAAGCTGTCGGCGTGCTGGGTCACGGCGACCCATTGCTCGAACTCGGCCTCCGTCCAGCGTTTGTTCAACCGCTTTTCGAGTTTCTCGGCGGCCATCATCTCGCGCAACGCTTCGCGTTCGAGGTCGGTGATGACTTGCCGCACATCGGTCAGCGGGTGCCACACATCTTTCTGGATCGCGGCGTCCAGCTGCGCCAGGCGACACGAGGCCGCATACGGAATGCACCCGTCCTCCGCCAACCCCGCAATCTGCACCTGGCGATCTTGGGTGAGCAACAACGCGCAGGCCCAGGTTTCGGCGTCGCGGTCGGTCACCGCATACAACCCGGTGATGACCAAACTGTGCGGCTCGACCAGCAGCAGGTTGGGGTCGCGGCCCGTGAACAGTTCGTCACGGGCCAGCACCACCGCGCCCAGGGGGGCGTGATTGACCTGCTCCAACACCTCGCCCGCCCGTTGACCGGCCCGATGCAACAGGTCAGAAACGCTGCCCGTCGAACGGCCGCAGTCGAAAGCGACCGGCAGACAGTCATCGATCGTGCGCCCCGACACTCCGCCCGGCATCAGCAAGGTCAAGAGGGTGCGTGCCAGTCGATTCGGCGTCACCGCGATGACGGGAACCGAACCCTCGGCGGGCGCAGGCTCCGCCGCATCCAGTACGTGCGCGGGTCGCCCGCTGGGGCGGGCCGCCAGACTAGTTCGCGTCCGTTCCCCGATGGCATACAACGTGGTCCGACTGGTGGCCAACCTCTGCGCCAGCCACGTCAGGCAGCCCCACGGACGTGGCTCGGCCGGTAGATTAACCACTGCGCCGATGAACAGTCGATCGGCCAGACTCAAATCCGGACGTTTGTAGCCGGGCAGGCGCGTGGTGTCGCGGGAAACCCGTGACCAGATGGACTCGATCGGTTCGGGCCAAGTCCCATCGGCAGGGACCGCGGAAGGGGTGTAAACTGTCATGGTAGGTAGCCTCCTGAGTAGTAGATTTAGCGTGAGACCTTAATCTTACCCGCTCAGCGGCTACCTGTCGCGCTATTCAATTGGGTGCAATCGCTCTCTTCTACCATCGCAGAGCATGCCCCACTTTGACTGATTTTTCACTCGCTTTCTGGGGCTTTTCACCCACTAGATCCCCACTTGGAGCATGTCTAGTAGACCATAATTGATTCTTATGTGCGAAGGTAGAAAAGGGCAACTGCACCCTATTCAATTGTAAAAGTATTTCGGTTCAGGATTGAACCGTGCCCCGAAGTCTCATCGAACGTGCGGCAGGCGCACGTGGTCACGCGGGCCAGCGGTGCACAGCAGACCTTCGCGCAGTGGCAGTTCAAGGCGGGGAGAACTCATCCGCTGGCAGGCGATCAGGTGCTGTTGGTCATGTTGCAGCTTGCGCCGGGCATCGTCGCCGCGCGCGCCACGGCGCAACTCAGCGCCGAAGTCACCACCAGCCTCGGCCCTGTGCGCGGCTTTCTCCCTCAGACGGAGCAGCAGCGCTTTACGTGGGTGTTGCACTAAATGAAGAGTGACGAGTGAATTCACGTTTCACTCGTCACTCTTCACGCATTACTTCATCCGATCGGCATCACATTCGAATAGCGACGCGGGAACAACGTCTCGAACACTACCACCGCTTCATCCTCCGCCCGACAATCGGGGAACATATAACGCAGGTCACTGAGCGACCGGCGACCGAACAACAACTGCAAGAAGGTGTACGGTGGGAACATCGCCTGGTCGCTGTCGTCGGGCGTCCACGCTTCCGCGCTGATCTTGCCCTGCTCGATCTTCAACTTGAAGCCGCGCACATACTCCGACACCTTGATCTCGCCCGAGAAGCCCTTCAACGCCGATTGCGCCAATCGCCCCTCCAGCACGGGCGCGATGTGATTGAGGAACTTCGGCACATCGGTCACGCGCATGTACCACGCATACGACGGGATGATCTTGTGGAACACTTCGGGCATAGCCTCAAACGCCGGATGCTGTTCGCCCAGCTCAAAGTGAATTGTCGGCACGGGCTTCTGCTGCGCGCTGGCGACAGTCTCGGCCTCGGTCTTCAGCCAGCGCAGCACGGACGGCAGCACAGCCCGCAGCGATTGTCCCTCGATCACGTTGAACATGCGCACGGGAAACATGCCGCGCCACGATAGCTCACGCCCCGTACGGGTGACACCTACCGCGCGGCCTTCAGTCGTCTCGATGATCGTCAACAGGCTATAGGGCACCGCGGGTGGCATCACGTCGAAGTTCGTACGCCGCCATTCCGCTTCCGAGCGCGGACAGGCCACCAACGATCGGCTGCAATCTCGATCGTATAGTTCCATCACCAGCGGCACATCGTCGAGCGTCATCAGCCGAAAACGATATGCCTCAGTCTCGCCGTCTTTCAACGCCGGAATCAACGCCGGATACACGCAGCGCCCACCATCCAGATCGATGGCGTACGCATAGCCGAACTGGCGGTAATACCAAGGGATGCCGGTAATGCCCTGCGCCATGTGCCCCGCGCGATCGCTCTTGGCATGCAGTACATCGAACTGGTTACGCACCAGTCCGCGCCGCCGATAAGCCGGATCAGTCCCCACGGCTTCGGGCCGCCCGACCGGAAACGGAATCCCATCGAACGTCCACGTCTGCGGAATCAGGCACATCGACGAAACGACCTGCCCGGTGGAAGTATCCTCCACCAGCGTCACCCACTCCGGCCCACAAGTGGGATGCGACGGCGAGGCAAACTCGCGCGTCCACTGCGCAATAAATTCACTGAAACCGTGGTCGCCGTGAATGCGCCCGTTAAACTGCGCCAGCGGCTCGATGTCATCGACGGTGGCAAAGCGCAAGCGTAAACCATCGCCCAGGTTGTAAGTCGTTGTCGTATCTTGTTGTTCAAGAATCATGCTTGTCTCCTGCTGAAAAGTGATGAGTGACGAGTGAAGTTACAATCATCATCTTTTGCTATTCATTCGTCACTTTTCACTCATCACGTGTTACACACCACGCAATACTTTCTGATACCGCAGCGTCTCAAACGCGCGATACATCCCGGCGCGCACATACAACCGATCGGCCCCGGTGTAGCTCGTCGCGTCGACGCCCAGGCCCGCGCCGCGCTTGCCGTGTCGAACCATGCCGCCGAACGCCGCGTGCAGCAAAGCCAACGCGATGCCGCGCTTGCGCCATTTACGCCGCACGGCTAGATAACGTACCGTCGATCGATCGGGTTCGCCCGCGCGATCCCAACGGCACAGCGCATACCCGACGATCGTTTCACCCTCCACGGCCAGAAACCACGCCTCGGGATCGAAGTTTTCTTCCGCTTCGATGAAGTAGTAGCGCCACTTATCGAACGGCAGCCGCTCGTGACCCCATTCATCGGCCTGGGCTTCTTCGAACACTTCATACACGACGCGATCTTCTTCACCCAACCGGAACGATCGGATGGTGATGCTCTCCGGCAACTGCGGCTCGGGCGGCGGCGCATTGAATTCGATCGCCATGCGATAGAAGACGCGCTCCCGCGTGTAGCCGAATTTCTCCAGGCGCTGTTGAGCCGATCGGTTTTGCGCGTAAACGTAGATGTGCTCGATCGAAACGGGCACGCCCGCCGGAGCCGTGATCAGCGCTTGCTGCGCGCGTTGATCGATCCACTGCAACAAGGCATCGCCCACTTCGGTCTCGACATAGGCCGGATGCACCCACGTGTCCACATCATACGGCGTGGGCGGCGTCTCTGCGATGAACTGCGCGAAGCCCACGGCCTGCCCAGCGGGCGCGCAGATCAGTAACGTATCTGTATCCAGCTTCACATCGCCGCTGTCCCAGTAGCGACCCACCGAAAACGGCGTGGTATCGCTCTTGCCGACATCGGTCTGCGTGACCGCGTTCATCACATCGACTACGGTTTGCACATCATCCGGTGTGGCAGGCCGGGAAGTAAAACCAAAGGGCAACACAGTATTCATCTCAACCTCGCTCGAATGGATTCTGAAGAGTGAAGAGTGATAAGTGAAGTGCAAATAATCACCCTTCCTACATCACTCTTCACTCTTCACTTTTCACTCTACTGTCTGCGTACTCAACTCCACACCAGGCCGCAATTCCTTCTCGTACGTATTGGATTTGCGATACACGCGCATGCCCGCTTTCTCGTAGAGGCGCAGCGCGCCTGTCAGATTTTGCGCATCGACCCCCAGACCCACTCTGCGCCGGCTGCGCCGATACAACTCGCCGAACGAATGGCGCAGCAGCGCAAGGCCTAGTCCTTGCTTGCGGTACGGGCGCAACACACCCAACGATCCGACCCAACCCATGTCGGCAGCATCTTCTGTGTATGGATCGCACAGGCTGATGCCCGCTACTTCGTCGCCGCGCATCGCCACGAACCACAGTGATGGATCGAAACGCGGCTCGCCCAGCCAGTGTCGAAACATCTGTAAGTCTTGCTCGAATGGGCGCTCGACAAAACCCCAGTGATCGCGGAACGCTTCGCGATCGGCCCACGCCACGGCTTCCAGATCGCGATCGGGATCGAACGCTTTCAACGTGATACCTTCCGGCCACACGGGCGCGGGCGGCGCTTCAGTCAAGTCGATGCACATGCGGTAACTGTGCCGGATCAGATTGAAGCCGGAGCGCAGCATCACGTCATGCGCCGCGGTATCCACACTGTTGATCCAGTTCATCATCACCACGCGCGTGCCTTCCGGTGCACGGGGGATCGCGCGGCGGGCACGCTCTTCGGCCCAACACAGCAGCGCCGTCGCGATGCCCCGTCCCTGACGATCGGGATGCACGCGTCCCCACGTGTTGATGCGCGTATGCGGATCGAACAAGTCCCACAGTTCCTGGCAGCCCGCGATCGAACCATCGGGCGCGATGACGACTTTCACGTCTTCGGGCAAATTCAAGATCGGAATCTCCCACTCACGCCGATAGCCCTCCAGCGTGACTTCATCCGTCCCGATCAATTTCCGTGAGCACGCGTTGAACATCGCCACCGCTTCAGGTAGATCGTCCAGCGTTG
Source organism: Anaerolineae bacterium (assembly GCA_003154115.1). GTDB lineage: Bacteria > Chloroflexota > Anaerolineae > Fen-1058 > Fen-1058 > Fen-1058. The sequence goes on along the minus strand of PMCF01000106.1, from coordinate 5,895 downwards.
CGCCGCGCAGGGTATAGCCTTCCGGCAAACCGTATTCAGTTGTGATTGTTTCAAGTTGAGTAAGCATGATGTTGTCCTGGTGCGTGTTGCGTGGTGCGTCCCGTCAAGTAATGATCGAACACGCACCACGCAACACGTTCACTCTTTCAAATATCGTTCGATTTCCACTATCGTCTGTTCGGTATTCTCAAAGCGAATCCCCTGCATCCCGATCGCCTGTGCCGCCTCGACGTTCCCTTGCCCATCGTCGATGAAGACGGCTTCAGCCGGGTTGACGTGCAAGCGGTCGAGCGCCAGTTCGTAAATGCGCCGATCGGGTTTGGCGAGGCCGACTTCCGCCGAGAAGATCAGATCATCGAAAACTTCGTCGTTCACCCAGTCTTTCACGGCTGCGCGCGCATCGGGCCACACATTGGTGATGATGCCTGTGGTGTAGTTCGCGCGCAGTGATCGGGCATAGTCGATCAGCTGAACGTTCCACTCGCTGCCTGAAAAGTAGTCCTCTTCCAGGATAGCGGCATCAGTCAGGGTGAGCGAAAAGCGGCGTGCCACTTCAGCCCAAACAGCGGCCCGACTGGCCAGTCCAATCTCCGCCTGCGTCGAGATCGGCATCCGCCAGATGGTCGAACCTAAAGTATCGACCGCCAGGCCCAGCCGTTCTTCCCAACACCGTTGCCTGGATTTGTCCGGCTGATGAAACAGTACACCGCCGACGTCAAAGATCACGGCTCGTATCGTCATGTTACGCCACCGCTTTCTGAAGCTGCATGAAGCGTCTGATCGGCTTGAAGCCTACGCTTTCATACACGCGCAGCGCGCCAGACAGATTCTGAGTGTCGACGCCCAGCATCGCGTGCTGCAAGCCTTCGGCCTTGAACGCGTGCATCGACGCACACAGCAGCGCGGTCGCCACACCGCGTTTGCGCCACGGCCGGCGTACCGCCAGTTCCTCGACCCAGCCCTCACTGCGACCGTGCCGCGCATTCTCTTCCGGGCTGATGCCGTTGATACTAAGCCCAGCCACTTCATCGCCATCCATCACCACATAGGTCAGGTCTGGCCGGAAGCTGGAACGTCCGATGAAGAATTGCTGCCAGTCCTCAGCGGTGATCGGATCAAACGACCAGTGATCGCGAAAGGCTTCATTGAACGCAGCATGCACCGCGTCGCTCAATTCGGGCCCGCCCGGCTGGGGCGCGTAGACGCGCAGCGCCAGATCGGCGGGCAGCTGCACGGTCGGGATCGGTCCGCTCAGATCGCGCTGCATGCGATAGAAGTAGCGCACGACGTTGAAACCGCGTCGCTCCAACTGCGCCTGTTGCTTCGTCTGTGTGTCCCGAAGGCTGAAGCGCAGCACGCGCGCGGCCTCATTGGTCGCCAACGCCACACGCTGCCGCCCGCGTTCTTCGGCCCAATCCAACAAGGCGTCTTCCAGGCCGTTGGCCCGCTGCGCCGGATGAACCTCAACCGACAGGTAACAGCGTACGTCGTTCTCCGGTTGCGGATTCTGAAACGTGCGCGCCAGGCCCGCCAGCTGCCCATCAAGCGTTAAGGCCAACAGCGCATCGGTTTCCGGGTTGCTCCACGGATCATCGAACTCACGCTGCAGGTCTTCCAACGCTTGGACGAGGTCGCGGTCGTCGGCCCGTTCGACGGCCAGCAGGGTTTCGAATAACGCCGGAAGGTCTTCGCGGCGCAGCGATCGAAATTCAAACTCAGACAGTGCCGGCAACGCGGGCAGTTCCAAGATTGATTCAAAGTTTTGCGTAAGCATGATCATACTCCTTTAGTCGACTAGCATCACACATCATCCAACGGTTTCTCATACGTCATGAACCGCATCGTCTCGCGGTAGCCCAGGCTTTCATACAAACGCAGCGCTCCGTTGGGATTCTGCGCATCGACGCCCAGACCCGCTTCGGTCATGCCCTGCTCTTGCAACAGCCGCATGCTCCGCGCGATTAACGCTTTCGCCAGACCTTGCTTGCGCCAGGGTCGCCGCACGCAGATCGGATCGGTCCAGCCGCGCAGACGCTTGAACTCTTCGTTGTATTCTCGATCGATGAAGTTCAGCACCATGCCGGCCACTTCATCACCTGCCCACGCCACCTGCCACAAGTGTGGTTGAAAAGCCGGATCGTCGATCCAACGCCGGTAGTCATCGTCTGTCAGTTCAGCGTGGCTCCAATGATCACGGAACGCTTCGTTGATGGCCGCATAGACCTGGCGATACTGCTCCGGCGCAACGGGCCGCACTTCTACACTGGCCGGCAAGGGCAGATCGGGAATCGACTCGTCGAACGATCGCGCCATCTCGAAGCCGTAGCGCACGACCGCATAGCCGGCGGCGCCCAGCAGCGCCATGGTGCCCGCTGCGGTGTCGGCGGCAAACGATCGAAACACGCGCGGCCCGGCTGGTCGCAGCGCAGCGATTCCGCGCAGCCGCTCTTCGGCCCAGCGCTGCATGGCGCGCCCCAGTCCTTGGCGACACCACGTGGGGAGCATGCTGCCCGTAGCGATGAGCACGAGTGTCCCATCATCGAGCAGCCGTGTCCGCACGCGCGCCAGAGCAACCGGCGTACCTTGAATTTCAGCCAACAATACATCGCGATGCGGATCAAAATCCGCCGCCTGTGACAGGTAATTCTTCACCCAGTCCACCGTCACAAAGTCTTCCACACCGTCGGCCGCGCTGCTCGCATTCATCAAAGCGGCAACCGATGCGTAGTCAGACTTATCACGAAACAACCGGAACGTCAGCCCATCAAGCGCGGGCGCATCCGGCAGAATGATTTGATCAGCAGTCATTTCCAGCAACATGATTGGGCTCCTTGTTACTCGTTGCTCATTACTCGTTACGCTTCACGTTACACGTCGCCCGCCTCGTCAGCCATCCGCACGATCTTCGGCATGAAGCGCCCCAGCACTTCCACCAGATCGTCTTGCGCCGCGATGATCGCTTCGATCGGCTTATAGGCTTGCGGCGATTCATCCACCGCGCCGCCCAGCAGCGTCACCCCGCGTTCGCGCAGATACGCATCGCGCGCCGAACGCGTGATCGACTCTTCGGCTTTGCGGCGGCTCATCAAGCGGCCCGCACCATGCGAGGCCGAATTGATCGAATCCGCCTGACCGCGGCCGCGCACCATATAGCCGGCATCGCCCATCGAGCCGGGGATGATGCCTAACGTATTCACTCCAGCCGGCGTCGCGCCTTTGCGATGCACGATCACTTCGCGTCCATCGCTCAGCCGTTCACGCCACGCAAAGTTGTGATGATTCTCCACCACGGCGGCCGCCTTCAACCCGACCGCTTCCGCCACGCGCCGATGGATCACCGCGTGATTGGCCGCCGCATAGCGCCCGGCCAGTTCCATCGACACCCAATACTCTTGCCCCACTTCCGAATTCAGATCAAGCCACGCTAGATGCCGCACCTTCGGATCGAGATCGGGGTGTTGTTGCTGCGCCAGTTCCGAATACAAATTGGCGATCTTGAAGCCGATGCCGCGCGATCCACTGTGCGACAACAGGGCCAGATACATGCCCGGTTCCAGCCCCAGCTGATCGTCCTTCTCGGCTAACTCGAACGAGCCCCATTCCACAAAGTGATTGCCCGATCCGCTGGTGCCCAGTTGGGCCGGAGCCGCATCATGCAGCGAACGCAGCAAGCGCGTCGCTTTCCAGTCGGCATCGTCGAGCACGGCATGATCGGGGCGTTCGTGACTCGCCCAGTTTTCGCCGCGCCCGAAACGAGTTTGTTCGCTCAACGCTTTCTTGAACTGCCCCGGCTTCTGTCCGATCAAGATCGGCGACACCGGGAAGATCGACAGGCGCATGCGGCACGCGATGTCCACGCCCACAGCGTAAGGAATCACCACATTCTCCGTCGCCAGCACCCCGCCGATCGGCAGGCCGTAACCCGCATGGGCGTCGGGCATCAATGCGCCCGCTACACTGATCGGCAAACGCATGGCGGCGTCCATTTGCGCCAACGCACTTTCTTCGATGTGCTCGCGTCCCCAGATGCGATATGCCAACGGCGCGTCACGCAGTTCTTCAGTCGCCTCAATCGTTTTCGGCGTCGACAGCCGCAGCGTCTCGCGCGCCAGATGGCCCAGCACCGCGTCCGACAAAAAGTCGCCCGGTTGCGCGCGCACCCGATCGAGCTGCGCCAGAATCGCGTCTTGATCCATTCCATTTGCTTCGAATTGCTCAGCGGCTTGCTTGGCCAACCCGATGATGCGTCCTTCCGGCCAGCCGTTGAGTTTCAGAATTTTTCCCGTAAGCATGACCTTACCTCAGCCTGCCTCTTGCATCCTGCATCTTGCATCCTGCATCTTGCATCTTGTATCCCGTCATCCATTCCGATGCAACTTTCCCGTCCGCTTCGCATACCGCTCGGCCCAGTTGAAAATCTTCAACCCCAACGGCAGGGTGACGGCCCCGATAATCAACAGCGGCCAGATTTGCGGCCACACTTGCTGTACAGTCGCACCCTCAAGCAGGCCCGCACGCACCCCGTCCAACACGTAGGTCGCAGGCGAGATCAGCGAGGCGGTCTGCATCCACTGCGGCAGCACGCTCACCGGATAATACACGCCGGAGATCAACAGCAGCAGCGCGATGATGACGTGCGTCATCTGCGAGCCGCGCTCCGGGAACAACAGCGGCAGCACCGATCCGACGATGCTGAACCCGATGAAGGAGAAGCTGCCCGCCAGGAGCACGACAAACGGCGTCACCAGGTTAGCGTTGGTCAACGTGATGTTGAAGAACAACAGCGTCGCGCCCAGAATGACGATCGTGTGGAACATGCTGTACACCACCGCAAACGAAGTCTGCCCCAGCATGTGCGTGATGCGCTGAATGGGCGCCATCAGCGTATACTCGATCGTGCCTTCCCAGCGCTCGATGCCGATCACATCGGTGACCCAGTAGAAGATCACCGACAGATAGCGCCACACGATGGTACCGATGGCAAGATAGATCACCATGGTCTGGCTTTGCATGGCCGTTGCGCCCAGCGCGCCCATCCCCACGCCGATAAAACTCACCGACAGCGAGTTGACGATGCCATAGACCAGCCACACCAGTTCCCACGCCCAGTAGCGTTTGACGATGTTGAAGTTGCGTTCGATGAACGCATAGGATGCTTTGAATTCATACGTGATTGAAGACATGTTGACTCCTAACGAGTAATGCGTATTGCGTACTACGTACTTCGTTTGCTCAGTGCTAATTGATCATTGATCACGGGAGCATTCCCCCACAAGATGGGGACCTTGTGCACCGCGTGTGTTGTTCATTGCTTCCCATTCTTCGCGCAGAATCCCCATGAACACAGAATCCCAGTGCTGCCCGTCGCGCAGGCAGTCACCCCGCACCAGACCTTCACGACGAAACCCGGCTTTCTCGTAAGAGCGAATGGCACGCGAATTGTAGGCATATACTCCCAGCGACACCCGCTGCAGGTTCAATTCGTCAAAAGCAAACCGCAATATGAGCCGCATCGCATCTGTACCATAACCGTTGCCCCAGTACTCACGTTCGCCCAGGCCGATGCCTACCCAGCCTTCGGCGTGCGCCCAACTCTCGATCCAGACGCCGATGTCGCCGATCAACCGATCGTCACTCAGCGTGCGGACGGCAAAGCCGAAAGCACGATCGCTGTCGCGCTCCAACCACTCTCGCGTTTTCTTAACCGATCGCGGATAGGCCGGATCGTCGTCGGCCAGCCGGTGATATTCCGTATCCCGCGACCAGCGCGCGACGATCTCCGCATCTACCTCAAGATTGAAGGCGGCCAACCGCACCAGCTTGCCAATCATCAAATCGCTATTCATTCTTGCTCTTCCTTATTAGTTAGCTGTCCGTAGTCAGCACATTTTGCAC
>PMCF01000100.1 GCA_003154115.1 Anaerolineae bacterium | reverse complement strand
CACCAGCGGCCCAGAGTGAGTTTTGCACCATTGCCAGTTTAGCACCTTTAGCACCATATTGTTTAGGCGTTGGCGTATTGTACTGATTGTCTTTGTATCGGCTGCATGGACCATGCGCAGAAGGCGATTAAGATGACGCTACAAAGAATTGCCCATGAGATAACAATGGCAACTTGATCAATGATGGCAGTAATTTATATCACTACGATCAAGCGAATCAAATGATCAGCACGACGTTGAGGGCACCACCACGCTCTTCAACTACAACGGCGACGGCGTAAGATTAAAGCAAGTTATTGCCGGTGTGCCGACCACCTACACGCAAGACTTGGCTTCGTCGTTGCCTGTAATCCTGCAAGCCAAGACAGGCACGGCCACCTCGAATTACCTGTATGCGATGGGTACCCGTCCGATTGGGCAGTATACTTCGGCGTGGGAATATCTCCTGCCGGATGCGCTTGGTTCTGTACGCCAAATCGCCGATGCGAATGGCAACGTCACTCTGGCCGAATCGTATGAGCCGTATGGCAGTGTGTTGACGAGCACCGGTGGACGACAGCAGATTGAGGAAACAACCGATGGCGGCGCGCTTTATCCGCTTCATCCTCAATCCGTTGTCGTTTTCTCGGTACGCGACCGCTGGCCTTTCCGCGCCGTGCTGAAGCAAAAACGAAGCCGGAGGCTGAAACAACCTCCGGCTTCTGCTCATCATGGATTGCGCCACCGCGCCCGGTCGCGGATCGCCGGGCAAACTCTTGCCAGATCAATCACTTACACTGCGAATCTCAACTCGGTAAACGTCACTCAAAACATCGTCGTTGGCGCGCCAGCAGGCTCTGCTTACTCCCGGCGGGTGAAGGGTCACTGGACGTCATGGCCCCTCAGCCGCACTCAAAGAAGACTCTCAGGCCAGGCAGCAACCCTTCCATCCTCGGCGTAGGGGAACCACTCAACGGGCTGCTGCTAGGTGTACTCATCAATCAGGTGACACAACTCGCGCGTCAGGCACTACCCACTGCTATCAACCACCACTAAAATCATCCAACGCTGTACTACTTCCCGCCGGAAAGCGGGCGGGCCATGGTCGATGTTGCCCTGCGCCAGGTAGGGAGTTCTCTGCTATGTACTCGATGGCCCTCCTTTCCGCACGCCGGGCCGGCCAAAACCGTGGTGTTCAACTTCTACTGCATGGCCCGTGTGTCTATACATGATATACACCCGATCTTGCCGGCGTAACATTTGCATTCCGCGTGCAAAGAATGTGGGAAGTGTGTGGTGCATTTCGCGGGCGATGCTGTATACTATCTTCATCTTCACCAGCCTGCCCACCTATGAGCATTGTCGAAGATATCGTCTCGGACATCCCTGAATTTCGCCGCGCCGTTCAAGCGCGGCAAGCCTACCAACCCGTCTACGTCAAAATCAAACTGATGTTTGGCTGCAATCTCAAATGTGAGATGTGCAATCACTGGCGTGAAACGCGCGAGCCGCCCCTCTCGATCGATCGCTTCCGCAGCGTGCTGGCCGAACTTGCCGAATTGGGCTGCCGCAAGATTCACTTTTCCGGCGGCGAACCTCTACTCCGACCGCAGGTGTCCGACCTCATCGCGCTGGCCACGCAGTTGGGGATGCGTGTGACGCTGACGACGAATGGCACCCTCATCGATAAGGAGCTCGCCCGCCGCTTGATCGAAGCCGGATTGCGCGGCGTCAACGTCTCGATCGATTCACCCGACCGCAAGGTGCACGATCGTGTGCGCGGCGAACGCGGGGCGTGGAAGAAATCGACGCGGGCCGTGGAGTATCTGCGCAAGTATGCGCACAAGGGCAAAGTAACGCTTCGCCTCAACACCGTTGTCAGCCGCTCAAACTACATCAGCCTGGGGCCGCTCGCCGATTTCGCGCATGACCTCGGCGCAGACGCGATCAATTTGATTCCGGTGGACGATCATTGCGGCGAACATCTCGCACCGCACCGCCGGGATATCGAAATCTACAACCGCGAGATTGCGCCGGCCCTGGCGGCGCGGGCGTTGGAGTTGAGACTCATCACGCAAGAAGCGCAGGCTTATCCCTTTGGCCGCAGCGACGTTGATGTGAAGCGCGCGCGGCGCGGCGAGTATGCCTTTGGCTGGTACGCGGCCCATCCTTGTTATGCGCCGTGGATGCACAGCCTGATCGATTTTAATGGTCTGGTGTATGTGTGCTGCCTGACGCGCGAACAGATCCCGCCCATCGGCGATCTAAAGCAGGCGTCATTCCGAGAGATTTGGACGGGCGCGGGCTATCAGGCGATCCGGCAGTTGATGCATCCGCCCGCGCTGAAGCCCTGTCACCGCTGCAATGATTTTTTGGAAGAGAATCGGGCGTTGGGGGAGATGGTTAGAGGAGAAATGAAAAGTGAAGAGTGAAAAGTGACGGGCCCATCACTCATCACTCGTCAGCTTAGATCGGCAAACTTTTCGTTGTCGTCCGTGTCGGATAAACTGGCCGCGGTGAACAGAGCCAGATCGGCTTCGTTGAAAGTCTGGGCGGTGATGGGCAGAGCGACGGGTTGGGCCAAGCCTTGCTGACAGGCCAGGCACAGCAAGCCTTCGGGCTTGACTTCGATGTGCTCGTCGCAGTAACTGCGTCCGCATTTCGTGCAATGGCCCAGCGCGCGCTTGTCGCAGCGATGCGGCACCAGATAACCGATGATCATTTCACATTGTGTGGGCATGCTCTCGTCCTTTTGGAGTCGAGGCTTCAGCCGGTTGGCTGGTACGCGGCGGATCCGGCTAAAGCCTTCGCGAAACATCCAATGTCGTAAACTAAACTGGAATGCGCCCTAAATGGGAGAAACCCGGTTTCTGTTATCCGGTGAAAAATATGCGAATCGCCTTACTCTCCGAAAAATATCCGCCCGATCCCGGCGGGTTGGCGGCCTCGGTGCACCGACTGGCGCAGCTGCTCCTCACGGCCGGACATCAGGTGCAAGTCTTCGCTCCCCATGATACACCAGAATCGCCTCGCGTGTCGATCGGCGGTGTGGACGTGCAGCGGCTCGGTGTCCTGCGCCGCACCGATGATACGTTGGCCGAGTGGTTCAACACGCTGATCGCTCATCACCGGTCGCAGCCGTTCGATGTGCTGCACGCCTACTACGTGACGCAGCTCGCCTTTGTCGGCGTGTATGCCGGTCGGACGCTGGGCCTGCCCACGATCGTCAGCGCGCGCGGCAACGATCTCGATCGTGCCGTGTTCGATCCGGCGAAGACGGCGCAGGTCGTGTATGCGCTCCAGCAGGCGGATGCGATCACGGCCAACTCGCGTGATCTGGTGCGCAAAGCTCAGGCCCTTGCTCCAACCCGATCGGTCCAGCTCATCCCCAACGGCGTCGATGCTCAGCACTTTCGACCCGCGCCGCGCGACGAACAACTGGCGCAATCGTTGGGCCTGGCCGGGCGATCGGTCATCGGGTTTGTCGGCGAAGCGCGCAGCAAGAAGGGTCTCGCCTCGTTGTTGATCGCGTATCGATCGGTGGCGCAGCAGCGACCGGCCGTGTTATTGCTCGTCGGCGGCGTGCGCCGCGATGATAAAGAATTGTTGAAGGTCTTTCAGAAGCAGCAGCCCGATCTGCCGATCGTCGTTGTGCCTTATACGACCCGTGAAGCGCTGCCGGCTTACTACAACTTGATCGACGTGCTCGTTTTGCCTTCCCTGCGCGATGGCTTGCCCAACGCCTTGCTCGAAGGTATGGCTTGCGAATGCGCCGTCGTCGCGACAACGGCCGGCGGCATCCCCGATGCAGTCCGTGATGGCGAGACGGGCCGTTTAGTTGCGCCGGGTGACACGGGTGCTCTAGCCGCCGCGATCATCGACCTCATCGACGATGCCGAATTGCGGCAACGCTTAGGCCAGGCGGCGCGTGCCACCGTGCTGCGTGACTTCACGCTGGATCAGGAATTGGAAAAGAACCTCGCGCTGTATCAAGCCTTGACAGCCGCATGATCACGGTTTTCACAACATCCCGGCCAGTGTCATGCTGAGCGAAGCGAAACATCTCTTATGCCGACGTAGAGACCCTTCGCTACGCTCACGCCGTGTCTGCGAAGCGGCGGCGCGCTAGGCGGGGTGACACTCTTCCGGCTACATCCACGACCAATTTATCATATACCTTCAGCAATTTCTTCTGCGCGGTATGCCACGTCAATTTTGATCGCGCGCGCTCGGCGGCATTCGTCGCCAGCTTCTTTGCCAGCAGGACGTCATCCAACACGCGCCCGATCTGCCGCGCCAGATCTTCGGCGTCGTCGGGCGCAAAGAGCAGGGCGTCCACATCTTCGCGCACCAGCTCACGCACCACGGGCAGATTCGCCGCCACGATCGGTCGGGCGCAGGACATATACTCGATCACTTTGATCGGGCAGCAGCCCTGCGTCACATTGCGATCGTTCAAGGCGAGCGGCGCGACGCACACATCGGCCGCGGCGATCACGTGCGGCATTTCGTGATGCGGCACGGCGGCATCCAAGGTAACAACGTCTTCCAATCCCAACTTGCGAACGCGCTTCTGTAACTGTTTGCGTTGACGTTGGCGTCCCCGCCCGATGATGCGCAAGTGCGCCGGTCGCTGCGCGATGAGGTGTGGCATGGCCTCCAGCAGCAGTTCAAGTCCTTGCCAGTCGGCGAGTGTGCCGCTGTAGAGAATCGTCGGGACGCCGCCGTTTCGATCGGGCAGAGGCGTGGCCGCAAACTCGGCCGGATTGACGCCGTTGGGAATCACCGTGATCCGATCGCGTGGGACATCCAAACTCATCAGGAAGGCGCGCGTCACCGCCGACGGACAGAGGATGGCATCACTGAGCGCCAGCGCGGCCAATTCTTGTTCGCGAATTTTTTGTGGCAGCTCACTGCCGCGCAGCGTGGGATAGTGGTACTTCAACTCGATGCTAGGCAGGCCGTTGACTTCGAAGATGGTCCGGTAGCCGTACTGCGCTTTGTGTTGCGCCAGGGCGAGGCCGCTCCAGATCGATCGATAGTGGACGACGTCGTAGCGCGGTGCGGCGGCGACGTGAGCCATGACGGCTTCGCCGAAACAGAGCGCGTGGGCTAGGAAGTTCCGATCGGGTGGCGGCGGAACGCGGATCACGCTGGCGCCCACATAAGTGTCGATGGCGGGCAGTTGTCCATCGCCGGGTGTGATCAACTGAACGGCGTGACCGGCGTTGACTAAGCCTTGCAAGAAGTGCATAATGTGAGTGCCCGCGCCTTTGGGGTTGGGCACCAGATCGAAGGCTGTGTAAAGTACGCGCATGCAATTGATTGTAGTTGAGAGTGAGCCCTATGGCAAATTACGATCCGATCTATCTGTCCCTCAACGACGAACCACGTGACATCATCGCCTCAATGGATGAGGTCGTCGCACGCCGTGCTAAGACGACGACCACTTATCAACAGCGGCGTTGGCTGCCGCGGGCGCTGTTGCTCGGTGGTTTGTTTTTTCTAGTCCTCAATTTCGTGTTGGGCTATAGCGGTTCGCTGTTTATCTTTGTGTGTATTGGCTGGTGGATTGTGGCGTTCGTCGTGTGGTTGGCGCTGCGTCGCAATCGCATAGGTCAGCGGTTGGCGCCGGAGTACGACACAGCACGCGAGGTATTCTTCACGCTGCGCGATGATGTTGCCCCGAAAAAATTCTTCTTCGGTCATCTGGACCTAACCGGCCCGCAGCAGACCTCCAAAGTGGCGCGCACGGCGAAGAATGCGTTGGGGCGCAACGTCTCGTTTTACCGTGATGAATGGCTGAGCCTGAAGGCCAAATTGTATGACGGCAATATGCTGCGCGTGTCAGCCGTCCAGCGGATGAAAGTGCGCGATAGCTACACGAAGCGCAGCGCCAGCGGTAAATTGAAAATGAAATCAGCGCTGGTGAAAGACGATCGGCAGCAGCTAAGCGTGCGCCTGTCGGTGAATCCACAGGTATATGACGTGGCGACCATGCGCCTTATGAAACCGGGAACCGGCATCGGCACTTATACGATCGTACAGTGCGCTAACGAGGGCGGCATCGTGAATGTGGTGGCCAATGCTGCCACCTCACCCGTGACAGCCACTGATATCGTCAGCGTGCTGCACGCGATTTACGATCAATTGCAGCGGAAGACGGGGGCATAATGAATAGTCGCGCGAAAACAACCATTATTCTGGCGGTGGTAGCCGTGGCGGTGGTCATGGGCGTGGCGCTGTTGATGACGTTCAGCGGCTCAACGCCGGCCAAGTATGCTACATCTCAAGCGTGGTCACAACCGATGGCGAACATGCAGAGCATGAAGATCATCGACTTGACCGGCGACGGACAGAATGATCTGTTCGTGCAGAACGACACGACGTTCAAGGTGCTGGACGCCGAGGGCAAATCTCTCGTGTCGCAAGATTTTATAGCACCGCTGGCGACCACGTTGGGCGATGTCAATGGCGATGGGGTTGAGGATGTCGTCGTGTTTGCGCCGATCGATGGCCGGCCGACGGTGGCCGCTTACAGCCAGAACGAGCGGTTATGGGCTACCCCGATCGAGAACATTGACCAACCGGCCCGTGCCGCGGTAGTGCGTTTTCCAGAAGGCACGCAGGTGATCGCCGGTGATGATCGCGGATTGTTGGTCGCGTTGAATCAGCAGGGCCAGGAAGTCTGGCGCGCGAATCTATCCAGCGGCGATACCATTCGCGGTCTGGACGACGCACTGATTGATGGCAAGCTTTATCTGGCGGCCGCCAATCACGACGGGCATGTGGCCTTGTACGATGCCCAAGGTAAAGCACTGTGGACCTATTCCACGGGCATATTGCGTCGTTTGCGCTCGTACGATTTGAATGGCGATGGCACCAGTGAAATCTTGCTGGGCGGCGATGGCGGCCGCCTGATCGTGCTGGATGCGGCGACGGGCAAAGAACTGGTCAATCAAGCGCTGGGTCAGGCCATTACCGAAATTCGTGAGGTCGAGATCAACGGGGAGCCATCATCGCGCGAATTTGTAGTGGGCGGCAAGAAGGGCGGCGTGTGGGCTTTCACGGCGGCGGGCGAGCAACTGTGGAGCAACAATGTCGATTCGAAAGTGAACGAGATCGCCGCACTGGACGTGGATAAAGATGGCGCCGATGAAACGATCATCGGCGATGATGGCGGCGGCGTCACTTTGTTTGCGGGCAAGACGGGTGAGCGGTTCGGTCTAGACGGACATCCCAGCGGCATCCTGCGCATTGATGTAGAGAAACTCGGCGTCGGGCGCAAGGCTGTGGTGGCCGATGGTTCTCAGGTGAGCGTGTATTCGATCGAGAAAGCCAGTGCCCCGTTCTTTTACAGTCCGCTGGTGGTGGGGCTGTTGATCGCGGCGGCCATCATCGCAGCGGCGTGGTTCATCGCTTCATTGCCGCAGAAACCGGCCGAGAAGATTGCCATTGAAGATCAAAGTGTGGAAGGCTTGCAAGCACAGCGCCGCATGCTGCACGAAAGCATCGCCGATGTGGAGCGGATGAAACTGGCGGGTGAAATGCCGCCCGAAGCGTATGCGGCGCGCTTGAAAGAACTGCGCGCCGCATTGGCCGATAACGAGGCCGCGTTGAAGAAGGCCGGCGTGAAGATTCAAGTGGAGACCTTCAAGTGTCCCAATTGCGGCGGCACACTGCCGCTGGGGACTGACAAGTGCGATTACTGCGGACAGGTGGTGATTGCGTAGAGGAAAACCGAAGGGCTGGCAAAGTCCTTCGGTTTTATATAACCGGCAGCCCCTGTGACAGACGACGTCTTGGAATTAGATGTGCAACTTGGCAAGCGTGCAACGCTCAGATTTTTCTGTGCCGTCTTCAACCGCGATGGGGCAGGGTCGAGGTTGGGGTTGCACCCATTTCCGCGTAAAATACAGGCCACTATGTCCAAACTATCTGCGCTTGCTTCCGTCATTAGTCTGCCTGTTGTGTTGCTGTTGAGTGTTATGCTGCTGCTCGGCGGCTGTAGTCAAAATCGCACGATGCTGCTGGAGGCCACCCCGGCCGATCGAGCCGCGAACCAGCCGGCCGTCGTTAAAGCCACCGCCGTTCCTGATCTCCAACCGCCGCCCACTCAACCGCCCACGGATGTGCCTTTCGCGGCGTCGGCTTCCAGCGCCAATCCCTTCGGGTTGTTACTGGGTAGTGATGACATTGACGACGCCTATCGCATTGCGCTGATCAAAGCCTTGGGCGTGACCTATTTCCGGCCATGGTACGTGAACGTGGAAGGTTGGAGCGGCGCGTGCTATGACCTCGGTTGCGATCTCGGTCCGAATGCCGGACTTAAATTGATCCTCACCATTCGCAACAACGTCAGCGACATTGCACCGTTTGCCACGACGCCCGCCAAGGATGGGGCAGCCTATCGGCGCAACGTGAGCGAGATTCTCACGCGGTATCATCCCGAAGTGCTGGTGGTCGAAAACGAAGAGGATACCGCGCAGTATTGGGCGGGCACGCCGGAGCAATACGCGGCCCAGCTCAAAGCGGCGTGCCAGGTCGCGCATGATCAGAAAATTCCGTGCGCGAACGGCGGCTTATCCAGCAAAACCACGGCGCTGCTGGTGTGGGCCGATTACATTGAACATCAGCAGTTCACCGAAGCGTGCAATTTTGTGCAGCGCGCCAGCGCCGAACTGGCGCCCGATCTGTGTCGCTTCACGGCGATCGATCACCTGTCTGACGCCGACAAAGCCGCTGTCATTACCGGGCGCAAATTACTGGACGTGTACAAGTCATCGGGACAGGACTACCTCAACATTCACTGGTACATTCCCGACAAAGCCGCTCTGTCTGAAGCGGTGAACACCCTCAAGCGTGTGACCAATCTGCCGGTGATGAGCAATGAGCTCGGGCAATACGATCAAGCGCCAGAGGCGGCGCAGAAATTATTGTCGGCGGCGCTCGACCTTAAATTCCCCTACGCCATCTGGTTCAGTCTCGATCGCAACACGGTCCAGGCTCTGCAAAATGCCGATGGATCACTGCGCCCCAACGGCCAGGCTTTCCGTGAATTTATGCAGGCTCATTTCCAGACGGTGGCCGCATTGCCCGCGCTGCCTACGCCCATGCCGACTCCGACTTCGCTGCCGAAGTTTGCACCGAAGCCCGCGCCCGTGGCGGCTAACGGCCAGCTAACGTTCTCGCAAGTGTTGAGGGATGTTACCTACTGCACCAACGACGGCGTCGATCTGCTGATGGATGTGTACTTTCCGTGGAAGCCCGCTGGCCCGTCACCCGTTATCTTGTTTGTGCATGGCGGCGGATGGGTGGCCGGCACGAAGACCGGCACGCCCGGCATGAGCTATTTTCTCGATCTGGCGCGGCGCGGCTATACGACTTTCTCGATCGATTACCGGCTGGCCCCCACGTACACTTTTCCGGCCAACATCGTCGATGTGAAGTGTGCCGTGCGGAGTATTCGCGCGCACGCGCAAGACTACAACATCGATCCGAAGCGCATCGGGGCGTGGGGGGCGAGTGCGGGCGGACATCTGGTGGCTTTGCTTGGTATTAGCGATGCGAGTGCGGGCTGGGACGTGGGGCAGTACACCGATCAATCGAGCCGCGTGAATGTCGTCGTCGATATGTACGGCATCCACGATCTCACCACGGAGTATGTGGTCGGCAATGTGCGCGGGCTCGATCGGATGGTGTTTGCCGCTACAAGCCCCGCCGATCCGATCCTGGCGAAGGCCAGCCCCGTGACTTATATCACTCCCGACGATCCGCCCTTCTTGATCTTGCACGGCGACATGGATCCGGTCGTGCCGTATACACAATCGCAGATCCTGCACGATCGCTTGATCGCCGGTGGTGTCTCTTCGGCTTTGATTATCGTGCACAATGGCGGGCACGGTTTTAACGCTATCGGCGGACCCATCAGTCCCACCTACGCCGAAATCGCCCGAACGATCATCGGGTTCTTTGATGAACATCTGCGGTAATGACGCGATAACGTCATGGCGAGGAGCGTTGCGCCCAGCGCGCCCCCGCCACTGTGCGGTGGACAGGGCGTGTGCGACAAAGCCATCTCAGTCCTGTCAACGATACTTGCCGATAGTCAGGGGGATTGCTTCGCACGCCCTGTCCGCGAAGCGGGGGCGCGCCTGGCGAAAACGCTCGCAATGACGCAGACTGAGCACTTCCCATCTGCGTTAGGCCCGTTGATGTCTCGTGATACAATACATTTACATTTCTTAAGGAGACTATCATGGCTAAACAATACGCAGCAGCGCCTCCAATGGTGATCGATCCCAAGAAGAAATACAAGGCGACCTTCAAGACCGAGAAGGGTGACTTTGTGATCGAGTTGTATGCCGACAAAGCGCCTAAGACCGTCAACAATTTCGTCTTTCTGGCCCGCGATGGTTTCTACGACAACACGACGTTCCATCGCGTCATCAAGGGTTTCATGGCGCAGGGTGGCGATCCGACCGGTTCGGGACGCGGCGGCCCCGGCTATAAATTCGCCGACGAATTCAATTCAGCGTTGAAGCACACCGGCGCGGGCATCCTCTCGATGGCGAATGCCGGCCCCAACACCAATGGCAGTCAGTTCTTCATCACGTATGGTCCCACCCCGCACCTCGATGGCAAGCATGCGGTGTTTGGCAAAGTGGTCTCCGGCATGGATGTGGTCAACGCCATTCCTGAGCGCGATCCGGGTCGCGCCATCACGCCCGGCGTCAAGATCAATACGATCGAGATCACCGAAGAATAAGAGTTCGTGGCTTTCAACCGCGCATGACAAGGAGCAGGCCAAGACGGTCTGCTCTTTTTGTTGCTCCCTGCCTGGTGAATCTTGACACGATAGTTGAAGTCGGGTAAAATTAAAAACATACCGACCGGTATGTTTTGAGGCTGAGATGACACAACAGCGTGGAGAAGAAACTCGATCGCATATTCTGGACGTGGCCGGAGAGTTGTTCGCGCAGCGCGGTTACGATGCGACCAGCGTAGCCGACATTTGTGACGGCGCGGGTGTCACGAAGGGCGCGTTCTATCATCACTTTGAATCGAAGCAGGCGGTGTTCCTGGAACTGCGCGATCGCTGGCTGGCCCCGCTGGATATGCAACTCGCCTTGACGCGTGCCGAGGATGAGACGGTGCCGGAGGTCTTGCAGCGCGTGTCCGACATGGTGCAGGCCATCTTTGCAGTGGCGGGGGATGATCAACGGCAGCAGGTCTTCCTGGAACTGCTCAGCGCGGCCCGGCATGATGCGACGATTCTTCCGGCGCTGCTGGCGCCGACGCGCAAATATCGCGAACTGCTTTCCAGCCTGATTGGCGCGGGCATCAAAGAAGGCACGCTGCACAAGGTCGATCGTGAACTCGCCGCGCAGGTGTTCGTGTCACTGGGCCTCGGCCTGATCATGCAGAGCCTGCTCGATCCGCAGGGGGCCGAATGGGGCGCGATCAGTTCACGCGCGATTTCGTTAGTGATGCAGGGACTGGAAAAAAAGTGAACGTCAAACGCCTATTCGCCATCTCGCGTAAAGAATTTCACCACGTCACGCGTGATCCGCGTATGCTGTTGTTGGTGGTCGTCGCGCCCGCCTTCCTCTTGATGATGCTGGCTTACGTCTTTGCCTTCGACGTGGATAAATTCTCCGTGGTCGTGCTCGATCAAGACCGCACCGATCTGTCGCGGCGCTACATCGCCGATCTATCCGGCGATGGCACGTTTGAAATCGCGGCCTACCTGGAGCGCTACGAGGAGATCGAGCCGTTGCTAAAGGCTGGCCGGGCCCGGGCCGCGATTGTGATCCCGCATGGCACGGCCGATCAGCTGCAAGCGCAGCAGCCTGCCGAAGTGCAGGCGGTGGTCGATGGGGTTGATTCAATCTCCGGGCAGCAAGTGGTGTCCCAGTTGGAGCAGCGCAGCCGCCTCTTCTCGTTGAAGCTGCTGCCGGTGGGCAGCCGTGCTGCGCCGATCGGGTTGCTCGACACCCGTCTGGTCGCCTGGTACAACCCGTCGATTAAATCGCTGTACAGCATGGTGCCCGGTCTGATCGCCGTGGTGTTAATCATGCCGGCCTTGGCGCTGGCGCTGGCCTTTGCGCGCGAAAAAGAACTCGGCTCCTTCGAAGGATTAGCGGCCACGCCCATGCGCGGCGTCGAATACATCTTCGGCAAGCTGCTGACCTATCTGGGCTTTGGCATGCTGAGCATGGTGCCGATTCTGATCGCGTCGCTGGCGTGGTTCCATGTGCCTTTGCGCGGCACCCTGATCGATCTGGCGGCGGTGACACTGTGCTATTTCATCGCCACCTTTGGACTCGCGCTGCTGGTCGTCAACTTCGTCAAGAGTCAGCAGGCCGCCATGCTGTTTATGATCCTGGTGTTCTTCATTCCCAGTTTCTTTTTGACGGGCCTGATTCTGCCGATGGATACCAGCTCGCCCGTCATGACCCTCATCAGCGGCCTGTTGCCCGCTTCACATTACGTGTTGCTGGCGCGCGGCGTCTTTTTGAAAGGACTGGATTTGGCAGCGCTCTCCGGCCCGATCGGGATCCTGCTCATCATCGGCGGTGTGACGTTGACGCTCAGCCTGGTCGTGTTCAAGAAACGCATTAACTGAAAAGTGAAGAGTGATGAGTGAACTAAAAAATCGCTGTTCGTTATTCACTCATCACTTTTCACTCATCACTGTTCAGTCATCATGTTCTTTCGCATTGGTAATCTCGCCCAAAAAGAATTACTCCAACTCACGCGCGACGTGATGATCCTGATCCTGGTGCTGATCGGGCCGATGCTGCAACTGGCTTTGATTGCGCGCACCACCACGCAGGGCTTTCATCATCAGCCGATCGTCGTGGTCGATCAGGATCACAGCCAGCTCAGCCGCGAGCTCATCACGGCCTTCAACAACACGGAAGAGCTAAAAGTCGTGGCCTATCTCGACTCGCCGGATCAGATTGATCCGTGGCTCGATCAGGCGCAGGCTATTATGGTGGTAACAATCCCGGCGGGCCTGGAAGCCGATCTGGCGCGTGGCGCGCCGCAGGTGCAGCTGCTGGTCGATGGCACGAAGAGCACCAGCGCGAATTACGCCATCGGGGCGGCTACCGGAGCGATCAGTGCCGTGGCGGCGAAGCAACAAGCGGCTCAGAGTCGCACGCTGCCCGCCATCGTGGTGCGCCCACAGGTGCGCTTCAATCCCACGTTCAACGTCTCGTTCTTTGTCATCAGCGCACAGTTGGGTTTCATCATCTATCAGGTGGCGTTGATCGTCGCCGCGCTGGGCATCACGCGCGAGCGTGAGCTCGGCACGCTGGAACAGCTGCTCGTCACACCCTTGCAGCGCGTGGAATTGATCATCGGCAAGGCGATTCCCGCCGTGATTGTGGGCGTGGTCAATTTCTTCATCATGGTGCTCATCGTCACGCAGGGCTTCAACCTACCCATGCGCGGATCGTTCGGGCTGCTGCTTTTTCTATCGACGTTGTTCATCATCGCCGAAGTGGGCTGGGGACTGATGATTTCCGCCTTCTCGCATACGCAGCAGCAAGCCGTGCTCTTCGTGTTTGTGTTGGCGATGACGGACATGGCCTTTTCCGGCTACACCGTGCCAGTGGAGCGCCTGCCGCAAGCGATGCAGTGGCTGGCGCAGCTCTTTCCGTTTCAACATTACCTGCAAATCCTGCGCGGTGTCATGCTGCGCGGCGCGGATTTATCGATTTTGTGGCCGCAGGCTGTGGCGCTCGTCGTGCTGGCGATAGCCAGTGTGGGTGTGGCGCTGTTTGCGCTGCGCCGAAGGTTGGATTGATTATGAAGAAAACCATTCTCCTCACCGGAGCAGCTGGCGCGATCGGGTTGGAAACCTTGCGGGAGTTGGTGCGTCGCAAGGAGCAGGCCACGATCCGTGTATTGGAAATCCGCAATAAGCGCACAGAGAAAATCCTGCAACCCTTCAGCGGCGAGGTAGACATCTGTTGGGGCGATCTCACCGATCGGGCTTCGATTGAAGCGTGTGTCAGGGAGGTGGACGCCGTGATTCATCTCGCGGCCATCATCCCGCCGCTGGCCGATCATCGACCGGCGCTGGCCGAGCGTGTGAATGTGCAGGGCACGCAGAATTTGATCGAGGCGGTGCAGCACCATGCGCCACAGGCGTTTTTCCTGTATACATCATCGGTGTCGGTGTATGGCGATCGGGTGGAGAACCCGTGGATCCGTGTGACCGATCCGTTGTGCCCCAGCGAGGGCGATTATTACGCGGTGACGAAGATTAGAGCGGAACAGTTGGTGCGGGCTTCGGACTTGCCGTGGAGCCTCATTCGTTTGACAGGCATCTTCAGCCCGCAGCAAAAAATCGATCCGTTGTTCTTTCACATGCCGTTGAATACGTGCATCGAAATGGCGACGACGCGTGACACGGGCTATGCCTTGGCGCAAGTCGTGGAGCATGTGCCTGAATTGCAGGGACGCACGTTCAATCTGGGCGGCGGTGCGGCGTGCCGCGTGGTCTATCGAGATTTGCTGCGCGGCTGCTTTGCGCGCACCGGCCTGGGCGATTTGGATTTTCCGGCGGACGCGTTTGCCGAGCAGAATTTTCACTGCGGCTATTTTGCGGACTCGGACGAATTGGAGCGCATCCTGCACTTTCAGCGCGATTCATTCGAAGACTATTTGGACTGGTACACGCAGAATCTGTCACCGGCGCGCAAGCGGCTGGTGACATGGCTGCGGCGCGCGATCAAACAGCAGTTGTTGCAGCGGTCAGAGCCTTATCAAGCGCTGCGACGGCGCGATGCAAAATTGATCCAGCGTTTCTTCCGCCAGACCAAGCGACCGGCGGCGTTTGGTGAGTGATGACGAGCCGCGAAGCTGAGCCCTCGATCATTCGGGTTGAAAAACTGACGCGCGTCTTCAAGAAGAAGATCACGGCGCTGTACGAGATTGATCTGTCGATCGAGCGCGGCGAGATCTTCGGGCTGGTGGGACCCGATGGCGCAGGCAAGACGACGGCGCTGCGCCTGATGGCGGCGGTGATGACGCCGACGGCGGGCCGTGTCACGATTGCGGGTCATGACAGCGTGAAGGATGCGGAGAAAATCCGCGCGCACGTGGGTTACATGCCGCAGAAGTTCAGCCTGTATGGCGATCTGAGCGTGCGCGAGAATCTGGAATTCTATGCCGACATCTTTGGCGTGCACGGCGTGGAACGTCAACGCCGCTTCGATCAGGTGCTGAGTTTCGCGCATATGGGCCACATCACCGATCGGCGCGCTGGCAAACTATCGGGCGGCATGCAGAAGAAACTGGGCCTCGCCTGCACGTTGATCCATCGCCCCGCGGTGTTGCTGCTCGACGAGCCGACGACGGGCGTCGATCCGGTGAGCCGCCGCGAGTTCTGGGATTTGCTGACCGAACTGCATGTTCAGGGTACCACCATCGTCATCAGCACGCCCTACATGGATGAAGCCGAACGCTGCAATCGCATCGGCCTGTTGTTCAAGAGCCGATTGATTGAGTGCGGCACGCCGCGTGAGATCAAGGCGATGGTGCGCGGGCAAGTGTTGGAACTTCACCCCGATCGGCTGGAGGCGGCCCGCGCGGTGTTGGAGCAACAACCTGACGTATTGGAGGTTCAAATTTACGGCACGTTATTACACATCTTTGTGGAAGATGCCGTTGTGACATGGCCGCGTTTGCGGGTCGTGTTAAGCGACAACGGCGTGACGGTCGATAACATGCGCGTGATCCATCCGCGCATGGAAGAGGCGTTTATTTCGTTGATTCGCGGGAGAAAGGAAACGTGATGCGTGTTGCGTCCCACAGGGAGGCTGCGCACTGGTGCGTAATACGTGCGATTGTTTTGTGTGCGGTGTTGGCCGCGTGTTCGAGTTCGAAAGTGGCTCCACCACCGCGTTCGACGGCGTCAGCGGCTACCGCGTTGCCAGCAAAGGTAGTGCGTGCTGAGCAAATATTGTCGACAACGACAGCACGGATTGCAGCGGTGATACTGAACCGGTCATGATTGCGTCGGGCTGGAAGTTGGCGTGGCAGAAAGTTTTCGATGATCGCATTGCGCGGCCTCCGACCGTAGATGGGTCGCAAATGCTATTGGTCGAACGGGCCGACGCGCGACCAGCGACATTGCAGGATACATTTTTGGCAATTGATCCTCGAAGCGGGAATCTGATGTGGAAGATAGCCGATGCGAGTAATCCAGTTCCCCATAAAGCTCGTTACATGTTGAGCATTAAGTCCAGCCCAAAATACTGGTTGTTGCTTGTTCAGTACGTGAAGCCTGATGGGCAATCTACTCCTAATCCAGTGCAGTATGAACTGGTTGTCGATCGGCAATCAGGCCGAGTTGTTTTTGATAGTGGTGTGAGCGCTAGCGGTTCAGCAGGGGCGATTGCGATTTCAGACGATGCGCTCTTTGACTATTACGACGGAGGACAGGGCGGCGTGTTTGTTGGCCTGGTCATGCGTCGCGTTGATTTGCCAGCTGGCACGACTCGCTGGATGGCGCCGTGGGATTTACGTGGACCACGCGGTTTGTTTATGGTCAATGACCAGTTGATTAACTTTTATGAAACTGAGGTTCAACACTATAATCCAATCGATGGAAAACTGATCAAGACTGCCGAGCTGGATATTTTACCAATTTACAACGATATCTTCATCCAAGATCAGATCGCCGTAGCGCGCTCGGAAAGTCTTGCGCACCCAGAGAAGCAGGGGATCCAAACCTTTGATTTACAGAATTTTACGCGGAAATGGTTTACCAAAGTCAGCTATCGTTATCAGAGGGACTCGAATGCTTTTTGGGGTGAAATCCCCTCGATCACTGTTACACCAGATTCTATTTACGTGTTCAATGCTCGGGATACCCTCTTGCGACTCGATCTAAAAACTGGGAATACCTTGTGGGCAACGCCGTCACTAGGCCCTGAAGCTATGTCACGACCGGTTGTTATGAATGGTCAAGCATATGGACTTTTTGCCGACGGAACAATTCGTGCCTTCTCTGTAGCTGACGGTAGCCCTGTAGGTATTGTCGCACGAACACCACTATGGTACTGGGGTGGTCCAGACGAAACGCGCGATTTCCTTGATCTGATCGGTGGGTTAGGCGTGGCCGACAACACCCTCATTGTTACCACGGGCTGTCGAAATGTGTTCGCGCTTCAACGTGAACCTTAACGCCCCCACGCACTACGCACCACGCACCACGCACTATGGAAAACGATAACGTGCCAAACAATCCTTCTTTCGCCATCGAAACTGAAAATCTTTCCAAGCGCTTCGGCCAATTCGTCGCCGTGAATAGCGTGACGTTCAACGTGCGGCGCGGGACGATCTTCGGTTTTCTGGGGCCGAACGGGGCGGGCAAGACGACGACGATGCGCATGCTGCTGGGGCTGCTCAAGCCTTCGGGCGGGCGGGCTAAACTGCTGGGCTACGATGTGGCCCATCAACCGCGCGCGGTTAAGCAGCGCATCGGTTACATGAGCCAGCGCTTCAGCCTGTACGATGATCTGACCGTGGAAGAGAACCTGAAGTTCTTCGGCCGCACCTATGGCCTGCGCGGCGAGCGGCTCCGCGAACGGATTCAATTCGTGTTGAAGATGGCGGATCTAATCGGGCGGGAGAAAACCGCCGGACGCGAACTGGCGGGCGGCTTCCGGCAGCACATGGCGCTCGGCGCGGCGATCCTGCACGATCCCGAATTGATCTTCCTGGATGAGCCGACGGCAGGCGTCGATCCGGTGAGCAGGCGATCGTTCTGGGAACTGCTCTATCAACTGGTGAACGACGAAGGCGTGACGGTGTTTGTGACCACACACTACATGGATGAGGCTGAACAGTGTCAGGAATTGGCGTTCATTCACGGCGGCCAGATCGTGGCGCAAGGCTCGCCGGTGCAGCTCAAAGAGACGTTGATGCACGGCAGCGTGATCGAACTCACGCCCGACGATCCGCCGGAAGCGATGCGATTGTTGAAGCAGGCGCGGGCTGAAGAAAAATTGACGGCGGATGATGTGGCGCTGTACGGCGCGCAGATTCACATCGTGGCGCAAGATGCGGCGTTGACGCAGCGACAAATTTCCGCGGTGTTGCACGCGGGTGACGTGAAATTCGATCCGCCGGAAGTGATTTTGCCATCGTTGGAAGACGTGTTCTTGTCGGCGATACGATAGATGTGCCGACGCTCGCGCTGGATGACAATCCAGCGCTGAAAACGGCGGACTTTCGTCCGCCTTGAGCTTTGGATAAGCAGGTGGATGTATGAAGTCGAAAATCTGGATTGTCGGAATTTTGTTTGTGGTGGGCGCGGTCAGCGCCATCGCCGTGGCCCGATCGAGTCAAGGTGGCCCGATCGGCGAGTGGAACGCATCGGGCTTCATCGAGGCGGAAGTGATCTCGATCGCGCCGGAAATTGCGGGACGCATTACAGCGCGACCGGTATCTGAAGGTGATGAGGTGAAGCAAGGCGATGTCATATTGAAATTGGAAGATGACATCCTCGCCGCACAAGTCGATCTGGCGCGCGGCAAGTTGTATGAAGCACAAGCAGTGTTGGCGCAGGCCAAGGCCGGGGCGCGCGCACAAGCCATCGCCAAAGCGGAAGCACAGTTGAAGTTGGCGCAGACCGGAGAAGATGCGGCGCGGCAAGCGTGGCGTGATACGCAAGCCCTGCGCGACAATCCGCAGATGCTCGACGTACAGCTCGCAGCGGCAAAGGCGCAAGTCGAGGCGACGAAGCAGCAGCTCGCTGCGGCGCTGTTGCAGCGCGACATTGCCGAGAAGGCGTGGAAAGATTACGGTGCCACCTCGGATAAATTGGCCGATGTGCCACCCGCCTATCGACCGAGCTTGCCCACGCAATACTACGACATCCCCTATCAATGGGAACAAGCATTGTCCGCCGTCAACGTGGCGCAAGCCAACTATGACGCGGCGCGATCCGCGCTGAAGAATTTGCAAGCACAACGATCGAATCCGCAAGAGGCGCAGACGCAGGTCGATGCGGCGCAGGCCGGAGTTCGAGCGGCCGAAGCACAAGTGGCGCAAGCGCAGGCCGGTTTGAATGGCTCGCAGGCGGGCGCAACGCCGGAACAGATCGACGCCGCGCAGGCGCAGGTGGATGTGGCGCAGGCCGCGTTGGAAGCCGCGCAGACACAGTTGAGTAAGACCATCATCACAGCGCCCGCGAACGGCGTAATCGCGGCCACGAGTGTTCACACAGGCGAACTCGCCGCGCCGAACCTCACTGCTTTGGAGTTGGCTGATCTCGATCAGGTGACGTTGACGATCTTTGTGCCGGGCGGCGCGATCGGCCAATTCTCGATCGGGCAACCGCTCAACGTGCGGGTGGATGCCTTTCCCGATCGGGTCTTCCCCGGCTCGATCGTCTACATCAGCGATCAAGCCGAATTCACGCCGCGCAGTGTCCGCACGGCCGACGAGCGCACGAAGTTAGTTTATGCTGTGAAGATCAAACTCGCTAATCTCGATCACGCATTGAAGCCCGGCCTGCAAGCCGAGGCGGAAGTGAAATAGCAAGAGGCAGGAGGCAAGAGGCAAGAGGTAAGATGAATAAGTATTGCTTGATGGTGCGTGATGCGTGGTGCGTGGTCCGTAAGGGCCGTTACGCAGTACTCGTTACTTTATTACTGTTGACGGCTTGCCAATCCAACGGCAACACGACGGCGGCCAATCGCTTCAGTGGCGTCATCGAGGGCACCAAGGTCAATGTCGTGACGGAGGTCGGCGGACGCATCATCAATCTGGCCGTCGATCAAGGGGATAGCGTAGCGGCGGGTCAGCCGATCGTGACGTTGGATGAGGCCGCGTTGCTGGCGCAAGTCAAACAGGCGCAGGCCGCTGTGAGTGCTGCCGAAGCCAACCTCGCGCAAGTCAAAGCCGGATCGCGCCAGGAAGAGATCGAAGCGGCGGCGGCGGCTGTGCAACAGGCCGAGGCCGAACAAGCGGGCGCGGTGTTGACGCTGAGCAACACGCTCAAGCTTCGCGATAATCCGCAGCAACTGGATGCACAGTTGGACGCGGCGCGATCGGGCGTGAAATTGGTCGAGCAGAGCGTGTCGGTGGCGCAGACCAAGCTGGCTGAAGCACGATACTGGCGTGACTTCTACGACAATGATCACAGCAAGCACGAAACGCTCGACAAGCAGATCGGCATCGCGCAGAAAAATCTGGAGGCGGCACAGGCACAATTGAATGGCGCTAAGGCGCAGCTCGCCGCGTTGCAGGCGATGCGCTCGAATCCGATTGGATTGCAAGCACAGGTAAATCAAGCGCACGGTGCGTACAGCCTAACCGTGGCAAGCGCCGCCGTAGCTGCCGCGAACCTCGCCGATTTGAAAGCGGGCCCCACGTTGGAAGATATTGCTGTGGCCGAAGCGAAAGTGCAGCAAGCGCAGGCGCAGTTGAAACTGGCGCAGGCTTATCGATCACGGACGCAGATTGCCGCGCCGTTGACGGGCCTGGTCACGGATCGATCGGCGCATGTGGGCGAAACGGTGCAGCCCGGATCGCCGCTGCTTTCGATCGTTAATCTCGATACGGTGGATATGATCGTCTATGTGCCGCAGGCCCAGCTGCCGCGGGTAAAGATTGGATCGCCGGTGAAGGTCTACGCAGATGCTTACCCGAATGAAGTCTTCACGGGCGAGGTAGCCTCCATCGCACAGCAGGCCCAGTTCTCGCCGCGCGACACGCAGACCAAAGACGATCGCACCAACATCGTGTTTGCGGTGAAGGTGCGCCTGCCTAATGCGGATCAACGCTTGAAGGCTGGCATGACGGCGGATGCAGAGATTGAATTGCAATAGGGCTGGCGTCAAACGTCCGGATTTGAGGCTTTAGCCGGGTAAATCAACCACAGACCAACCCGGCTAAAGCCTCGAATCCAGATACGACTTTGCAAAACACAAAGATGACGTTCGATCCTCGTGTTGCACTTCAATATGCTGCTTCCCTCTCCCGTCCGCGCCGCGTGGGATCGGGCGAGGATGAGAAAGTCGCGCAGGAGATTGAGGAGCGCTTGCGCGGTTGGGGCTGGCACGTCGAGCGGCAGCCGTTCACGTTTTCCACAGCCTCCGAAGTGTTTTTGAAGTTGTTCATTCTGGCCAGTGTGTTGCTGGTAGCCGCGTTGCTTGTCTGGCCTGAGCGCGTATTGGCCGTGATGCTAGTAGTGCTCATCGCCATGTTCATGCCGCTACAGCGCAGTGTGCAGGCGCGGGCGTTGGAGCAGAACGGGCGCGGGTTGAAGTGGGGTAAACACTATACCACGGCAAACCTGATCGCCCGTCCGTCATTGCGAGGAGCGCTTCCCAGCGACGAAGCAATCTCCGTCCACAATGGAGATTGCTTCGCGTCCTTCGACTCCGCGGCCGCTGCGCGCAGCTGCCGCTCCGCTCGGGACGCTCGCAATGACGAGACGCCTCACCTCTATCTCGTCGCTCACTACGATTCCAAAAGTCAACGCATGCCTTTGGTGATGCGGATGACGTTGTTCATGCTGGCCATCAGCGCTGGATTGATCCTCGTGGTGTTGACACTGTTCGATGTGTCTACGGTGCTTCGCCTCCCGATCGGCTTACTCGCCCTCGCGTCGGCCGTTCCGCTGTTGTTGCTCGATGTCGGCAACACCTCTCCCGGTGCGATCGATAACGCCTCCAGTGTTGGCTTGATTTTGCATCTGGCCGAGCTACTGGCGCAGCGCACCGATTGGCAAGACAAGCTACAGATGACTCTTCTGATTCCCAGTGCTGAAGAAATGACGTTGATGGGTTCGGTGGCTTACGTCACGGCGCACGAAGCGCTGCTGCGCGATCAAGCAGAACGCGGCGGCCTGCGCGTGCTCAACTTCGACGGCGTCGGCGTGGACGGTGACCTGTACTTCATCGGCGGTTCGCGTCAACGTCAAAACGGTGATAGGATAAATTTACTGACGTGTGTGCAAGACGCTTGCGCGGAACTGCATTTACCTTTGAAACGATTTGGTTTCATCGGCGCACTGTTCGATCACATTCCGTTTGCCCAGCGCGGCTTCGATGCGATCTCGCTGATCACGGTGGGCCGGGCCAGCCGATCGGTGCACACGCCGCAAGATTCAATCGATCAGCTGCACCTGCGCGGCTTCGATCAGGCGGGGCAGGTTGCCCTACACATGATCGAACGTATGATCGGAGGCATAGCATGAATAACACCATGACGGCTGTGCCCGGTATCCGGGTGGGACATGCTCAAAACGATGAAGCGCTGACGGGCTGCACGGTGATCGTGTGCGAAGATGGCGCAGTCGGCGGCGTCGATCAGCGCGGGGGTGCGCCGGGTACGCGCGAGACGGATCTGCTGCGGCCCATGCATCTGGTCGAGAAGGTGCACGCGGTTCTGCTCACGGGCGGATCGGCGTTTGGGTTGGACGCGGCGACAGGCGTAATGCGCTATCTGGAAGAACGCAAGATCGGATTCAATGTGGGCGTGGGGCGCGTCCCGATCGTTCCGGCGGCGGTGCTCTTCGATCTGGCGTTAGGCCGGGCCGATGTGAGACCGGATGCCGCTATGGGGTATCAAGCCTGTGGGAATGCGACGACGACGGCGGTCAGCGAGGGCAACGTCGGCGCGGGTTGCGGCGCGAGCGTGGGAAAAATCTTCGGCATGGGCCAGGCGATGAAATCCGGTCTGGGCACGGCTAGTGTTGATCTCGGCGGCGTGATCGTCGGCGCGATCGTGGCGGTGAATGCCTTTGGCGATGTGATCGATCCACAGACGAATCACATCATCGCCGGGGCGCGATCGGTGCAGCGTGGGCCGATCAAAGTTGGATCGAGCGGTTACTTTGCCGATACGCTGGCCACATTGCGCAGTTTCATCGGGCGGACCAGCATGGGCTTTGCCACGCGATCGAATATGGTGATTGGTGTAGTGGCGACCAATGCCCGCTTGAGCAAAGAAGAAGCGAACAAAGTGGCGCAGATGGCGCACGCTGGTTTAGCGCGCGCGATTCGACCGGCGCATACCATGCTAGACGGCGATACCCTTTTCGCGTTATCGACGGGAGATAAGAAGGCCGATGTGAATATCGTCGGGGCGTATGCTGCGGAAGTTTTCGCGCAGGCCATCGTGCGGGCGGTGCGGGCCGCCAAACCAGCTGGCGGCTTGCCCGCGATTACCGAGTAGAAGAGTAGAATTTGGGTCTTGACAGGCAGGCTCAACGCGACTAAAATCACGCGCAATTTGCCGCCATGAAGAAACAACGCAAACTGATCTTAATCAAGCAACACCATCTCTTCAGCGTGCCGACGAAGCAGCGCGAGCCCGCTGATCATCCCTTTGTTTTGTAAGAGCCGACTCTGATTGTCGGCTCTTTTTTTGCGTACTGACCAGAGAGGAGAGACAGCATGACGACATTGAGATTGCCTGGATTGATCGATGTGCACGTCCATTTGCGCGAACCGGGGGCCACGCACAAAGAGGATTATGATACGGGTACGGCGGCGGCGCTGGCCGGTGGCTTCACCTGCGTGCTCGATATGCCCAACAACACGCCGCCGATTACGAATGCCGAGACGCTGGCGGCGAAGAAGCAGCTGGCCCGATCGCATGCGCGCTGCGATTACGGCATTCATCTGGGCGCGGGCGATGACAACGTCGAGACGGCTTATCAATTAGCGCCGCAGGTGACGGGCTTGAAGATGTACCTCGATCAGACGTTTGGCCCGCTGCGGCTGGATGATCTGGATTCGTTGCAAAAGCACATGGAACGCTGGCCCGCCGATCGGCCTGTGCTGTGCCACGCGGAAGGGCGCACGGTGGCGGCGTGCATTCTGGTGGCACATCTCACCGGCAAGCATGTGCACATCTGCCACGTCAGCCGCAAGGACGAGATCGAATTGATCCGCAAGGCAAAGGAGAAGGGCATTAACGTGACGTGCGAAGTGACGCCCCACCACTTCTTCCTCACGGATGAGATCGCCAACACGATCGGCTTCGGGCGCTCCGAAGTGCGGCCACGTTTGGCGAAGGACGCCGATCGGCAAGCGCTACGCTCGAGCCTCGAAGTGATCGACTGCTTTGCGACGGATCACGCGCCACATACGTTGCTCGAGAAGGAATCACCGAAGCCGCCGCCCGGTTTTCCCGGCTTAGAGACAGCGCTGCCGCTGTATCTGGAGTTGGTGCGCGAAGGGCTGATCTCGATCGAGCAGCTAATCGATCGGGCGGTGAACAACCCGCGCCGCTTGTTCCATCTGCCCGATCAGCCCGAGACGTGGATCGAAGTGGATGTCGATCAAGATTGGATCGTGCGCGGTGAGGAAATGCAAACGCGCGCGAAGTGGACACCATTTGAAGGCTGGACACTGCGCGGCCGCGTGGAGCGGGTGCTCGTGCGAGGCGCAGAGGTCTATCGATCTGGAGAAGTCCTGGCGCAGCCCGGTTCCGGGCACGATGTTCGATCCTAACACAATAAAAATTCAAAGGAGAGACGAATCATGGCAACGCGAACAATGGGAGTAGGTCGCAAGCGTTCATCAGCAGCGCATCTGCCGTTGGGTGAGCGGGGCGACGGCCGGTTTTACGGACAGCATATCTTGTCGGTGGCGCAGTTCGCGCGCACCGATCTGGAATATATTTTTGCGGTGGCCGAAGAAATGCGCTTGATGGTGGAGCGCGTAGGCACGTTCGATTTGTTGAAGGGCAAGATTCTGGCGAGCTTGTTCTACGAACCTTCGACGCGCACATCTTCATCGTTCACGGCAGCGATGGAACGCCTGGGCGGCAGCGTCATTCCCATCAGCGAAGTGAAGTATTCATCAGTGGCGAAGGGCGAATCGCTTCCGGATACAGTGCGCACGTTGGAGTGCTACTCGGACGTGATCGTGCTGCGCCATCCTGAAACGGGCGCGGCGGCAACGGCGGCGCGTTATGCGCGTAAACCCATTATCAATGCGGGCGATGGCACGGGCGAACATCCCACGCAAGCCTTGTTGGATTTGTTCACGATTCGCGAAGAACTCGGTCGCCTGGAAGGATTAACGGTGACGATGCTGGGCGATTTGAAGTACGGACGCACGGTGCACTCGTTGTCGCGCTTGCTGGCGCTGTATGGTGCGAAGTTGAACTACGTATCGCCGGAGATTCTGCGCATGCCGCCCTACATCGTGGAAGAACTGGGCAAGTTCGGCGTGGAGCAGAAAGAATACACCACGCTCGATCCGGTGTTGGCCGAGACCGATGTGTTGTACGTGACGCGTGTCCAGAAGGAACGCTTCGAAGATTTGAAGGTGTATGAATCGGTCAAGGGCGCGTTCGTCATCACACCGGAGACACTGAAGAACGCGAAGCAAGACATGGTCTTGATGCACCCGCTGCCGCGCGTCGGCGAAATCTCGATGGACGTAGACAGTGATCCGCGTGCCGCCTACTTCCGCCAGATGGAATACGGTCTGTACGTCCGCATGGCGCTGCTGGCGATGGTTTTGGGTAAAGCGTAACGAGTAACGAGTAATGCGTAATCTCCCTTCCCCTGTTGAGTGTTGCGCGAAGCGGCTCGACGGAGGAATCCCACAGGGAGGCTTCGCACGGGGCGGGGATGAGGGGACCTATGAATTTCTTTGAACAACTTGAACAACGGGCGCGTGAAGTCGATTCGCTGTTGTGTGTGGGGCTTGATCCGCGCGGGACAGATGCCGCCTCGGCGCGTGAAGAGTGCTTCCGTCTGATCGATGCGACGGCGGAATATGCCTGCGCTTTCAAGCCGAATGCCGCGTTCTTTGAAGCGTTTGGTGCGGCGGGTGTAGCGGCGTTGAAGGACGTCATCGCGCATGTGCCGCACGGCATCCCGGTGATCCTCGATGCGAAACGCGGGGACATCGCGGATACGGCCGAAGCCTATGTGCGAGCCGCGTTCGATGAACTCGGCGCGCAAGCCATCACGCTGAATCCGTATCTGGGGGGAGAAGCGCTGCGGCCTTTCTTAGCCCGATCGGATCGCGGCGCCTTTGTGCTCTGCAAAACCTCGAATCCCGGCGCGGATGAATTTCAAGGGAGCATGATGCGGGATGCAGGATGCACGCTGTATGAGATGGTGGCACAGCATGCACAAGAGTGGAACGCGAATGGCAATGTTGGGTTGGTCGTCGGCGCGACCGATCCGCAGGCCTTAGCGCGGGTTCGTACGGCGGCACCGGATTTGTGGTTTCTGGTGCCCGGTGTCGGCGCGCAGGGCGGCGATCTGCAAGCCTCGCTCGAGGCAGGTCTGCGCCCCGATGGACTTGGCTTGTTGATCAATGTTTCGCGGGCGATCTCAAAAGCCGCTAACCCCGGCGCGGCGGCAAAGCAGATTCGTGATGACATTAACGTGGTGCGTCCCACAGGGAGGCTGCGCACTGGCGCGTGTTCCGTGTCTGCTCTTACGCACCACGCACGACGTACTACGCTTTCTCAATTGGCTCAAGACCTTGTCGCTTCCCAGTGCGTGCGTTTCGGCCAGTTCAAACTCAAGTCCGGGATCATGTCGCCGATCTATCTCGATTTGCGGAGATTGGTTACACATCCGCAAATCCTCAAGCGGGTGGCGCAAGCCTATGCGACGACTTTGAAGGAATTGTCGTTCGATCGACTGGCGGGCATTCCATATGCGGCGCTGCCGATCGCGACGGCCATCTCGCTGGAGATCAATCGCCCGCTCATCTATCCGCGGCGCGAGGCGAAAGATTACGGCACCAAGGCGCTCATCGAAGGCGATTACCAGCCCGGCGAAACCATCGTGGTGATTGACGATCTGGCAACCACCGGCGGATCGAAGATCGAGGCGATTCAGAAATTGGAAGAAGCCGGGCTGAAAGTGCGCGACATCGTCGTGTTGATCGATCGCGGGCAGGGGGCCGGGCCGATGTTGGCCGAAGCCGGTTATCAATTGCATGCGGTTGTGAATCTGCTCGACTTGCTGCCGGAGTGGCTGCGGTTGGGCGCGATTACATCGGATCAGTTTGAGGAAGTTAAGGTATTTCTGGCTATGTGATTGTTGGGCCGCGAAGGCTACAGAGGAATATTTCAATGCAAAAACCACTCACACAGAAAGATATTGTTGATGGCCTCAAAAAGCTAGGGCTTGAACGTGGTGCAGCGGTTGAAGTTCATAGCTCTCTGAGTAGTGTGGGCTTTGTGGAAGGCGGTGCGTCTACCGTAGTCAATGCCCTGACGGATGTAGTGGGAGAAGAGGGAGCTATTGTCATGTCTGCCTATCTCGTGACTCCCCCGCTTCCTCTTACAGAAGAAGAAAAGGCAAAAGGAATAATCGCTAAAGTCCGATTGCTTGACGAAAATGCAGATTGCAAAACAGGGATGGGGATTATTGCTGACACCTTTTGCAAGTGGCCGAATACGTGTATGGGCCAAGGCGAACACCGTGTATGTGCGTGGGGGCATGACGCACATCTTCACAGCCAGGGATACTCATACTTGTTGTCAATCGATGGTTGGGTTCTTTTGCTCGGAGTGGATATTAACCAATGTTCCAGTATGCATACTGCGGAAGGCAAAGTGGAATGGCCGAAGGCGATAACGGAGTATTTTCGATTGCCGGAAGAGATACAACGTCAATACCCTGACACCGAATGGTACGTTCAATATCATGATCCTCGCAACCCCATGCCTGAAAACGCATGGGAAAAAGTGAGGATTGAAGCAGAACGAAGGGGGCTGATAAAGCGGGGCCGAATAGGGAAGGCAGAGTGCCTCTTCTTTAAGGGAAAGCCAGTGGTCGACCTTTATGAAGAGTTTCTACGAACTGACCCTTTCAAACTATTTGGTGTCGGAAAAGAATAATGGACATGCAGTCATGAGAAGGCGGCCCAACAACCGCATGAACACCGACCCGACGCTCCGCGCCTTATGGATCGCTGTCAGAGCCAACAGAAAGTCCGCCGTAAAGTCGGCTGCGGAGCGAGCGCCGCGCCGGGCGGGTCATGCGGGACGTTAGGACAGAGAGACGGAGGGATTTTCTCTATCCCTCTGTCTCTCAATCTCTCTGTCACTCCTCTTCTCTCTTTCATCTGACTGAGGTTCTATGTACAACACCATCCGTCCCCTTCTCTTCAAACTCGACCCCGAGGTCATTCACAAGATCACGCTAAACTTGATCAAATGGGCGGGCATTCTGCCGCCGACGTATGCCTTGTTGCGTGCCATCTTCGAGGTGAACGATCCGCGTTTGCAGGTGGAGGCGTTCGGCGTGAAGTTCCGCAATCCGATCGGGTTGGCCGCAGGCTACGACAAAGATGGTGTTGGCGTGCGTGGCCTCAGCGCGCTGGGCTTCGGGCACGTGGAGGTCGGAACGGTGACGCGCCAGAGGCAGAGCGGCAATCCCAAACCGCGCGTGCTGCGGGTGATCGAGTCGCAGGGTGTGATCAACAGCATGGGCTTTCCGAATAACGGCGTAGACGCGTTGAAGGTTCGACGCGGCGAGGCGAAAGTCGGCATCAACATCGGCAAGAGCAAAGACACGCCTATCGAGCAGGCGGCCGAGGATTACGTGGAACTGTTCAAGCAAGTCTATCGGCAAGCCGACTACGTGGCGATCAATATCAGCAGTCCCAATACGCTGAATCTGCGACAATTGCAGGCGCGCGATTACATCGAAGGTCTGCTGAAAGAAATTACGCTGGTGCGCGATGAAGTGGCGCATCCTTCGACTCCGCAACAAAAAGACGTTGCTCCGCTCAGGACGCTCGCAAGGATGGAAACTAGACGCGTGCCGGTGCTGGTCAAGATCGCGCCAGACTTGACCGAGGCAGAAATCGACGACGTGTTGGGCGCGATCGAACTAGCGGGTGTGGATGGCATCATCGCCACGAATACAACCATCGGACGTGAGGGGATTCCCGCGCAGTATCGTGATCTGAAAGGCGGCTTGAGTGGCAGACCGTTGACGCAACGCGCGACAGCCATCATCAGCGGCATCGCCCGCAAGACGAATGGCCGCTTGCCCATCATCGGTGTGGGTGGCGTGATGAATCCCTTTGATGCGCTGGCGAAGTTCGAGGCCGGTGCGACTTTGGTTCAAGTCTACACCGGCCTCGTGTATGCTGGGCCGAGTTTGGTGAAGCAGATCAATCGGGCGTGCTTGGAACGTGCGCGGTGATTCAAACGAGCATGATTCAGTCCGTCGCCGTCCTGTACCGCTCGATCAACGCCAGCAGTTGATCTTCGTCGAACTCGTCCACCAACTGGCACAGCCGCTCGATGAAGGGGCGATACTGTTCGCCGAGTTGCTCGATCTGCAAGGCCCGTTGCTTCAAGCGTGGGAGCGCGTCCTGCATGGCGAGATCGAGCAGGGCCGCCATCTCGGCGGGCGAAGGCGGTGCGAGGTGATCGTCCGACGGTTCGACGGTCGCGCCGATGTGGCCGGCCGGCTCGCGATACAGCCAGACTAGGTTCAGCTGCGCGGCCAGCAGCGCAACTAGATTTCGCATCCCCAGCAGGCCGATTCCTTGTTTCGGCAAGTTGCCGTTGAACACGTGCTGCACATCAAAGTCCCGACTATCATCCTCAATGTGTGCGATCACAGCCGCACCGCTGCGATGCAGCCGCAACTGCACGATACTGGCCTGTGCGTGGCGGGTCACATTCGTGAGCGCCTCTTGAAAAATCTCAAAAGGGCTGTTTCCACGTGCGTCTAGCAAAGGCTCGCCATGACGTCATACATCACCGACACTGACTTTAGAAAACCTCTCGAGTTTGCACCAAAAAAGTATTGACAAATGAGAAAAACCGTGTTATAAATTAGTAAGCGCTTACGCAAGCGCTTGCGTAATATGTTACGCAAGCATTTACCTTCGTAGTTATCTCACATTTTACACACAACGGATTTTCAAATAACATAACATCCTTACCAGGCGAGAGACTCATGGCTAAAGTAAGAAGCAAGGATGTTGCCGAACGTGCGGGAGTATCGATTGCGACGGTATCTCATGTCGTCAATGGAACACGATTTGTCAGCGATGAGACACGGCAAAAAGTGTTGGGCGCTATCGCGTCTTTAAACTATCGGCCTAATGCTGTAGCGCGCGGTTTAGCGACTAACAGTACCCGGAAAATTGGGCTGGTCATTTCTGAAATCTCAAACCCCTTTTTTACAGTTGCTGTGCGTGGAGTCGAAGACGAATTTCTCAGGCATGGGTATAACATCATCCTGTGCGACACAGACGAGGATCCCGAGCGCGAAAACAATTGCTTACATCTATTAGCCACGCAGCAAATTGATGGGCTGATCATTTCCCCCACCGGTGTACGGAACACATCGTTACTGGCGATGGCTGAAGCGGGTATTCCGATCATCCAACTCGACCGTAGCAGCCCGGACCTGGCAGTCCCGCTGATCGGGGTGAACAATGAAGAAGGCGCTTATCAGGCCACCCGTTATCTGATCGGCCTGGGGCATCAACGCATTGCCTGCTTGATCAATTTGGATGTCATTAGCACCCAACGAGAACGACTCAAGGGTTGGGAACGGGCTTTAAGGGAAGCGAATCTCCCTGTGAGTGAGGATTTTATCGTGAGAGCCGATCCCCATTTCTACGGCATACAGTCGGATACAGCCGGTTCTCTGCCCTTAGTCTCGCCTTCAACGCAACCTCAGAAGGCACCGAGCGCGTATGAACTGCTTCAGGACATTCTGAAGTCGCCCCGCCGTCCTTCGGCGCTCTTTGTCGCCAGTAATCAATTAACGTTGGGCGCACTATATGCCTTCAGAACATGCGGGCTAAGATGTCCAGAGGACATCTCACTGATCAGCTTCGACGACCACGATTGGGCGCCGTTATTTAGCCCACCCCTCACCGCGGTGTGTCAACCAGCCTATCGGCTGGGGCAAGCCGCAGCGCAATTGCTCATGCAGATGATCAACGGTGAAGCAGCCGAGGTCCCTTCACTGATGCCAGTGGAGTTAATCGTCAGAGCGTCATGTGCCGCACCGCCAATGGACGGTTCAGATAAGGCGTGAGTGATCTGCCGCCGAACATACGGCATATGGATTTGAAGGAGGTGGTCAAAACAAGCGCATCGTCGGACGTTGGCCTATTAAACTGTGTTCGTATCCCTCTGCCTTCACACAACAATAAGGAGAACCATGTCGTATAAACACATCGTCCCGCTGATCGTAATTGGTATGTTGCTAGCCGCTTGTGGCGGCGCGGCCCCGGCTGCAACTCAGGCCCCAGCGGCGGCCCCGGCTGCAACTCAAGCCCCAGCGGCTGCCGCTAGCCAGATTATCGTTGGTCTGATCACCAAGACCGAGACCAACCCATTTTTCGTTAAGATGAAGGAAGGTGCTCAGGCCAAGGCGAACGAATTAGGTGCCAAGTTGATGACGGGCGCCGGCGCTAAAGACGGCGACAACGAAGGCCAGGTAACGGCGCTCGAGAACATGGTCAACGCCGGGGCCAAGGGCATCCTCATCACCCCCAGCGACACTAAAGCGATCGTGCCCAGCATCCAGAAGGCGCGCGATAAGGGCGTGGTCGTCATCGCGCTGGACACCGCGACCGAGCCACAGAGCGCGGTCGACGCCCTGTTCGCGACGAACAACTTCAACGCCGGTCTGTTGATCGGCCAGTGGGCTAAGGCGGCCATGGGTAGCAAGAAGCCCGTCATCGCCACGCTCGATCTGCAACCTGGCATCACCGTCGGAGCGCAGCGTCACAATGGTTTCCTGCAGGGTTACGGCCTGGCGTCGAAAGTGGATCCGAATTCGTCTGACCTCGTCACCGCCCCAGAAGTGGTTTGCTCTCAGGACACTCACGGCGATCAGACGGAAGGTCAGACTGCCATGGAAAACTGCCTGAGCAAGAACCCGAATATCAATCTGGTTTACACGATCAACGAGCCGGCTGCCTTCGGCGCCTACACGGCCATCAAGGCTGCCGGTAAGGATAAAGACATCACCATCGTGTCTGTCGACGGCGGCTGCCGTGGCGTGCAAGGCGTGGTCGATGGGCAAATCGCGGCCACTTCGCAGCAGTATCCGCTGAAGATGGCGTCGATGGGTGTGGATGCGCTGGTCAAGTTTGCCCAGACGGGCGCGAAGCCGTCCGGCTATACTGACACCGGCGTCACGCTCATCACCGACAAGCCGCAGGCGGGCGTGGACAGCAAGGATTCCAAGTTCGGCACGGAGAACTGCTGGGGTACGAAATAGCCTAAGTTGACTGAGTGGCGGTGAGGATAATCTTCATCGCCACTCTCTATATAGGAGAGTTGTCCATGAGCGCAGTTGTGAGTAAGGTCACCAAACGTCGTTCCGGCGTCCTAGACGTATTTCGGGGATCACCAATCATGGGCCCCTTGGCGGCGCTCGTGTTGGCGATTATCTTCTTTGCCACGCAAAGCGACAAGTTTCTGACTGGCGCGAATTTCTCCCTGATCATGCAGCAGGTGATGGTGGTCGGCACTCTGGCCATCGGGCAAACATTGGTCATCCTGACGGGCGGGATCGATCTGTCCAATGGCATGATCATGGCGCTGTCCTCGGTACTCATGACGGGTCTCACCATGAGATCGGGGCTGGATCCGGTTTTGGCGATCCTGGCGGGCCTGCTGGCAGGCGTGGCGGTAGGTGTGTTGAATGGTTCGCTGATCACGGCCATCGGTCTCCCGCCCTTCATCGTGACCCTGGGTACGTTGAACATTGTCTATGCCCTGGTCCGAATTTACACCACGTCGACGATCACCACCTTGCCGAAAATACTCTTATTCTTCGGCAACACTTTTACGATCGGGGGTACCGAGATAACGTATGGCTCGGTATTGATGCTCATTTTATATGCCATCGCCTGGTTTGTGCTGCGCTCGACACCGGCTGGTCGCTCAGTGTACGCGGTGGGTGACAATCCGGAAGCCGCTCGTCTGGCCGGCATTAACACGAAGCGCGTGCTGATCGGTGTCTATACGATCGCAGCTTTGACGTACGGCCTCGCCGGTTTATTGTTGGTGTCACGCACCGGCGTGGGCGATCCGCAGGCCGGGCAAACCAGCAACTTGGACAGCATCACAGCCGTGGTGCTGGGTGGTACCAGCTTGTTAGGCGGTCGCGGTCAAATCCTGGGAACACTAATCGGCGCGCTCATCGTCGGGGTGTTTCGCAACGGCTTGCAACTGATGGGCGTCGAGTCAACCTACCAGGTGTTGATCACCGGTATTCTGGTGATCCTCGCGGTATCCGTTGACTATCTGTCCCATCGGGGCAAGTAGCCAGAGAGGAGGGATAGCGCCATGAGTAATGGTTCCCCAGGTAAAATCCTGCTGGAAATGAAGGGCATCGGCAAAACCTTTCCCGGCGTTAAAGCGTTGGAAGGCGTCAATCTCACTATCCGCGAGGGCCAGGTTCATGCTCTATTGGGCGAGAACGGGGCTGGCAAGTCAACGTTGATCAAGATTTTGTCCGGTGCCTATTCGAAGGACGAAGGCGAAATCTTTTTCGAAGGGAATCCGGTTGAAATTCACGGGCCGCACGATGCCCAGGCGTTGGGTATCTCGACGATCTATCAGGAGTTCAACCTGGCCCGCGATCTGACCGTCGCCGAGAATATCTTTCTGGGCCATCTGCCCAGAAAAGGCATGACGGTTGATTGGGCTACGGTGAAGGCGCGTTCTAAAGAGATCCTGGACAGTCTGGGCGTCACCTTTTCCGTGGATGCGCCTACCTCAACGCTCTCCGTGGCTGAACAGCAATTGGTTGAGATTGCCAAATCTCTGAATCGCAAGACGCGCATCCTCATCATGGATGAGCCGTCGGCCGTGCTGGGCGAAAAAGACCTTGAAAAGCTGTTTCAAGTTGTCCGCACACTTCAAGCGCAGGGCATTGGCATCATCTACATTTCCCATCGTCTGAAAGAAATCTTTGAGGTGGCGGACGAGGTCACCATTCTCAAAGATGGGCGCTACGTGACTACCCGGAGCGTCTCTGAAGTGACGATGGATGATCTGGTTAAGCTCATGATCGGGCGTGACCTGAAGGACGTTTATCCCAAGCGGAGCCTGACGTCCAGCGATGTCCTGCTGGAAGTCAGCAATATCTCCCAGACCAAGCTCTTGCGGGATATTTCTTTCCAACTGCACGCTGGCGAGATCGTCGGGTTTGCCGGCATCGTCGGATCAGGCCGGACTGAGTTAGCGCGGGCCATCTTCGGGGCAGATCCCTACGCGGGCGAGATGCGCATCTCCGGGCAAGTGTATAAGCCGCATTCTCCGGCAGACGCGATCAGCCATGGACTGGCGCTGGTCACCGAAGATCGCAAGGCTCAGGGTCTGTTTCTCAAGTTGAATGTCATGGCCAACACCACGATCTCGGGCTTGAAGCAATTGTGCCGGATGGGCGTGATCCAAGCAGCCAAGGAACTCAGCGTGGTCAAACGGATGATCAAAGACTTGAGCATCAAGACACCCGGCCACAAATTCTTGGTCGTCAACATGAGCGGCGGAAATCAGCAGAAGGTCGTGCTGGCGCGCTGGCTCAGCATCGGCACACGTATCTTCATTCTGGATGAACCCACGCGCGGCATTGACGTGGGCAGCAAGTCCGAGATTTATCAGATCATGGATCGGTTGACCCAACAGGGTGTCGGGATCATCATGATCTCATCAGAACTGCCCGAGGTGCTGGGCATGAGCGATCGGATCATGGTGATGCGCCAGGGCCGGATCGTGAAAGAATTATCGCGGGCCGAGGCGAGTGAAGAGGCGATCATGAAGTACGCGGTGGGATCCGAGGGCGCGTTAGCGCAGCCGTAGCAAGGAGGCGGCAACATGGCAGTGATTACGATTTCCAACGAGCTGGGCAGCGGCGGTGTTGACATCGGCCAGCGCGTGGCGCAGAATCTGGGCTATGAATTTGCGGACAAAAACATATCCGATCGGGTTTTCCGGCAATACGGGCTGACCAAGTTCAATCAAGTGTACAGCACGGCGCCGAGCATCCTCGACCTGCTCAACTCCGATAACCTGCTGATCGTGTCGATGTTGAACGAGATTTTGGAGGCGCTGGCGCAACGGGGCCACAGCGTGATTTTGGGCCGGGCTGGCTTTGCGGTCCTCGGCCGGTATGCCGATGTACTGAGCGTGCACATCAAAGCTACGCTTCCCGATCGGGTGCAGCGCGTGATGGCCCGGGAAGGATTGACGGAGGCCGCTGTCGTCGAAGAGCAAGTGCGTGATGACGAAGCGATGCATCGCAAATTTGTGCAGCGTTTCTATAACCGGCAATGGGATGATCCGGCCGGCTTCGGGTTGATGTTGAACACCAGCGTTCTGACGGCCGACACAGTGGTGAACCAGATCGTCGCTGCGGCCAGAGCGCTGGAGCAGCAACCGCTGAGACAAGAGGCGGTTACGACGGCGACGATTAAAGTGGATTCAGTTCTGGCCGACGCCGTTACGCAGGTGTTGGGATACCCGTTACCTGGTTAAACCTGCTGTCGGGCGAACTACTCAGTTGTCGGCAGGGCTAAAACTGACCCAGCCGATCCGACTTATGCTTTTAGCGAGAGCGGGGAGTGATAAGCATGTCTCAACCCACGACTTACAAAGCCGAATTGGTGGGCGCCTTCGGGCAGCCCATCGCCGAGAATCCCACCGGCGTCATGCAAGAAGCAGCGTTTCATGCGCTCAACCTGGCCTGGCGTTACCTGACGATTGAAGTCTATCCGCAGGACTTGGGCACTGCCATGCAGGGATTGCGGGCGTTCAACATGAAAGGGATTAACTTGACGATTCCGCATAAGGTGGATGTCTTGAAGTATCTCGATGAGGTCAAACCGGATGCGGCCTT
>PMCF01000130.1 GCA_003154115.1 Anaerolineae bacterium | reverse complement strand
GCGACCCTCGCGGTCGCCCGCATTTGGACAGTCGCAAGGCCCTGCCCTGACATTGTCGATCAACTGAGTTTAGCCACACCCATTTGAATTTGCTATGGGAGAGGTAGTGAAGAATCCATCTGTTGGCAAAGCACAGGCCGAATCACTTGGGATACTCTTCCTAAGTATTCTCGCCTTCCTTCTGAGCATTTATGGAATACTGTCGCTCAATTGGTAATCATGCAATGTGTCTAGCAGGTAGCGGCCCGTAGTCAGCACATTTTGCACAGATTTTTCACCTCAGCCGAGAGATACGCCTTTGCAAAACCAACTTGTTTTATAGCGTTTTATCGATGTTGTGCACGATGTGCTGACTACACCCAAGTGTGCAAAATGTGCTGAGCACAGACAGGTAGCGGCCCAACACGGCGTGCAGCGGGCCGACAACGGACTCTGAATCGGACACGCTGCGCGGGACAAAAGCGGATGCGCGCTCGGCGGATGTTGTGTAGACGCGGGCTGAGGTTGGTAAGCAAAGCACTTGTTCCGCAGGGCAGCGGCCCAACACGGCGTGCAGTCTTCCCCTATTACGCTCCGAGGGCAGGCGTATTCCGCGACGTGAGTTGAGCATCCAAGACAATTGGAACCGCGCGACTGCGCTCAAGTTGACCTCTCTCCTATTACCTTATACAATCGAACGCACGTCAATCTACTGAGATCGGGAGCGCGTAATGAACCTGCTATAATCTTAGTAGGCCAAACAAGCAGGAGTAGTGAACATGGACACTTCAACTACCAACATCAAAGAGGAAGCACGCAAACTCATCAATAACCTGCCGGACAACTCGACGTGGGATGATCTTATGCATGAGATCTACGTCCGTCAGGCCATTGAGACTGGGTTGGCTGATAGTGAGGCCGGGCGTGTGATCAGTGTCGAGCAAGTCCGCAAGGATTTTGGACTGCCGCAATGAAGGTCTACTGGACTGACCGGGCAGTCAACGATTTGCACGCCATCCACGATTACATCGCGCGCACATCGCCCGAGTACGCGCAACGCATGATTGACCGCTTGACACGCCGCTCCGAACAAATCGGCGTATTCCCCTATTCCGGTCGAACAGTGCCCGAATTTGAGATTGAACCCGTCCGCGAGGTGCTGGAAGGTTCATACCGCATCATCTATGGCATTCGCGCTGACCGCGTTGACGTCCTGGCCATCATTCACAGTTCGCGTCAAATCCTGCTCGATGAGTAAGGCACAGAGTATCGCCCGCCCCGGCAGGGTCCTCTCTCGGTTCATTTCTGTCCTCTGCATTTCCTCGCGGAAACCGCGCGACTGCGCTCCTATTGACCGCTGTCCTGTTACCTTATACAATCGGGCGCACGTCAATTGGTTGAAACAGGGAGTGCGCGATGAACGACAAAGGTTTCCGGCTGTACGGTTATCGTTGGATGGTGCTGGGGGTGTTCA
The DNA here is from genome assembly GCA_003154115.1 of Anaerolineae bacterium. GTDB lineage: Bacteria > Chloroflexota > Anaerolineae > Fen-1058 > Fen-1058 > Fen-1058. Next base: position 21,678 of record PMCF01000130.1, on the reverse strand, counting down.
TGTTCATCAACGTCACGATCCAGATGTTGTGGATCGCGTACGCGCCCATCACCGGCCCGGCGGCGCTCTTCTACGGCGTGACCGATTTGCAGATCGGCCTGCTGGCGATGACGTTCATGATCGCCTTCATCCCGTTGTCGATCCCCGTCTCGTGGGCCATCGATACGTATGGCTTCCGCAAAGCCGTGAGCGTCGGCGCGATCATCATGGGCATCTTCGGCATTACGCGCGGACTGGCGGGCGCCAATTACACGCTGGTCTTGATCAGCACGATCGGGCTGGCGATTTCGCAGCCGTTCCTGCTCAACTCATGGACCAAGGTTCCGGCGCAGTGGTTCTCCATCGAGGAGCGCGCCACCGCCGTCGGCCTGGTGACACTCGCCAGTCTCGTCGGCACGGCCCTGGGTATGGTCTTCACGCCGATTCTGATCGAAAGCATTTCCATTCCCACCGTGCAGTTGATCTATGGTGGAATCGCCGCGTTTTCGGCGGTGTTGTTTGTGTTCCTGGCGCGTGAACGACCGGCGACGCCGCCCTGCCCACCGGGACTGGAAGTGCGCGCCCTTATGCTCGACGGCTTGAAGCACGCCTTCAAGGTCAAAGACTTCGTGCTGTATCTGGCGGTGGCCTTCATCGGCCTGGGTCTGTTTAACGGCATCAACACCTGGGTGGAAGACATCATTCGTCCGCGCGGCTTCACGCCGACCGACGCCGGGACGTTAGGCGCGGTGTTGTTGGTGGGGGGGCTGCTCGGCGCGGTGATTATTCCGCCGTTTTCAGACAAACAGCACAAGCGCAAGAAGTTTTTGCTGCTGGGTGTCGTGTTAGCGATTCCGGGCTTGATCGGCGTAGCGTTTGCCACAGCCTTTTGGTTGCTGCTCGTCTCAGGGTTTGTGTTGGGCTTCTTCTTGATCAGCACCGGCCCGATCGGGTTTCAATATGCCGCCGAGATCACGTTCCCCACGCCGGAAGGGACGTCGAACGGACTTATCCAACTGTTCGGGCAGGCCGCCGTCGTCTTCGTCTATATCATGGACGCTTTGAAAAGCCCTGATGGATCATTCACCCTGTCGCTGTTGCTGGGCGTGGGATTACTGATCGTCAGCGCGGCGATCATCACCCGGCTGCACGATCCGCACGTGGGCGAGCGAGCGAACGGTTAACCAAAACCCGATCGGGCTTACGTACCCGATCGGGTTTTTCCGTCCTCGCAAAAGATCTACTTGCGCACGAGCGGCAGGTCGATGCGATAAGTCATGGAAAGCCCATACCATTCATCCGCGCCGATGTCGGGCGCATCGCCGTTGGGCCGTGCTTGATTGTCGAGATCGGTACCCACGTCGCTCGACACGCCTTGATCGATCGCGGCGGAAGATTGACTGAGAGCCTGTGAATTTATTCCCCCTTATGTTTGCCACCTCGAAAAAATGGATACAGGTGGGACAGTAAGTTCATTCTACCCCCACCTGTGGGGGCATCCATCAGGAAGAACAAATAAATTCACAAACTCTGAGATGATAGTCGCCGGTCGCAGGCGACACGAAAGCCGGATCGCCGTGGAGGTTGATCGCTCCAGCCGACACGCTCCCTGGGCCGCCCCAGTCCGTGGTGTTGGCCCACGCGCCGCTGCCCCACAACGTGCCGGTCAGCGTCGCCGTGCTGCTCACCGCGGCGTACACACCCACGGTGTTACCCGCCACAATGGTATTCACCAGGGTCGCCGCCGTGCTGTCTTGCAGATAGAGGCCGTGACCCGATCCGCCCGTGTTGTGAGCCACCGTGTTATGCCACAGTTGCGGGGCTGCGTTGCGCACGGCAATCCCGCTGCCACTCCCGGCCGCGGTGTTGTCCGCAATGACATTGTTGATCAGGCGCGCATCGCTGCCGTAAATATACACGCCGCCTCCAACATTGCTGCTGTGATTGCCACGGAATACATTGCCACTGAGGATGGCCGCGTCGGCATAGTGCACATGCAAGCCGCCGCCATACATGGTGGCGCTGTTGGAAATAATCGTGTTGCCTTCCAGCGTGGCGGGTTCGGCCAGAAACACGCCGCCGCCCATTCTGGCCTGACTGTTACTGACCGTGCAGTTGCGAATGAGTGGTAACGCGCCATCGTCTACATAGATGCCGCCGCCGTCATCACCCCAGACGCCGCCCAGTCCGGTGGCATTGCCGTTGATCACACGCAGACCTTCCAACATCGGCTGTCCTCTATCGATAGTTACGCCGCGGCCCAGATTTTGCGCATCAAGGGTGGTGGTCTGTGTCAACGGGTAAGCCGTGTTCCAGTTGGAAGTGCTATAGCCGCCGACTAGAGCGACCGTCTTGCTGAGATAGACAGTCTGTGTGAGGCCCGCGCGCACACTGACTCCGGCGTACGTTCCTGCCGCAATGCGAATCTCGCCGCCGATGTCAGCGCTATCGACGGCGTGCTGCACGGTGGCACAGGGCGCGGCGCTGCTGGTGCAAGCATTGCTGCTGTCCGAGCCGGTGGTTGCGACGTAGTAGAATTTGGGGAACGATTGATTGTCGATACTGACCACATAGCCGGTCGCAGTCGATGACACCACCGTCACCGTAATGCCGTTGGCGCTGTCGGTAAAGGTTTCGCCGGGCGCCCAGATCGCGCCGGCATCGTCAGTATGGCCGTTGCCGTCGATATCGATCACACGCGCCGGATTGGTGCGTCCGATCTCGACGTAGTGAATGATGACGCCCTCGCCCGGCAGTTGCACATCATAGCCCACCTTGCGCCGCGCTTCGAGCGTGTAAAACCGATCGGATGTCGCTTTGACCGGCAACTGTGCCATCAGATAATTGGCGGTTTGTGGAAGAGCCGTTCGTTCCAGCGTAATGGTCGTGCGTGTGCCTGCTGCGATCACCGCTTTCTGATTCGCCGGGATCCAGCCTTCCAGGTCTTTGTGCCAGGCGATGGTGTGCTGCCCCACACAGCCATAGACGGGATCTTTCAAGCGCAGGCAGTTAGCCCGGGTGTCACTCATCACGTCCCAGACATTGTCGTAGGTCGCCCCATAATTGCCCGACGAGTGCGGCAGGCCAAAACCGTGACCCATTTCATGTTCCAGATCCGAGATGTTAGTGAAACCCCAATCGGCCAACCACGTGCAACTCCAGACGTGCGTCACACCGTCCAGCGTAGCCAATCTATAGCCACCCAGGCTTGCCGGGAAGTTGCCATTGAACATCATGTTGATACCCACATCATTGGGGAAGTACACCTCGGCGTCCGCAGCAGCCGTGCAGTCTTGAAACAATTTGCCGGCATCCATCGAACCACCGGCCAACTGATAGTAACTTTGCGGATGGGGTAAGGTGTACCAATGCGAGACAGAGGCACTGCCTTGCACGTTGAGCAAGTTGTATGACTGCTCACGCCAGTAGTGATCCAGACCAGGGTACGTGCTGGTGAACATCTGCGTGAAATAAGACACCGGTTTGGTCTCGGTGAGGATGTCCGAGAATTTGCACAGCAGCGTAATCCACGGTTGGGAGCCGGTGACGTCGGGCTTCGCCGGTGCAGCGGCCCGCGCTGAAACTTCAGGCTGCACTGACTCCCCGTGGAAGCTGCCATCTGCCAGCCAAGTCCCTTGCACTTGTACCCGCCGTCCATTCAACGCCAGGTTGCCGCCCAGTGATTCCAGCAGCGCCGGTTCGACCTGCAGGCGCGTCATTTTTCCATCGTCGGCGGTGAGCCAGTATTCTTCATAGTTTAGGTGAGTGCCGGGTTGGCCGTCGGCCCATAAGACGGTGAACCAGCCGTTCAACGTCCCCGTCGAAGCAGCGCGATCCAAAACGTGGGGGGCCGATGATACAGGGGCGGCTTGCAGACTAACCGCCGTGATGAAGATGAGGAGCAGTGTGACGATCAACGGAGCGATGAATCGAAACGGGAAACGGGACGACGGTACAACGGACATGACATCCTCCTGAGAGATAAAATCGGCGTGCCATATTGACGCCGCTAAGTTTCACGACGCACACCAAGCGGCTCAATCTCCCAGGGCGCAGTCATTGTAGCGAAAACAAGATTGAAAAGCAAATCATCCTGGCCGCAAGCAGAAGGCTTTCCGCGCGTTTGACATTTCGCCTGCCCCAGAGTAACCTACTTCCAATGGCCCATCACATGCGCCCCACCCTCGGCGTGCTGGCCGGCTGGCAGTTTTACTGGACTGCCACGCCGCTCAGTTATCTCAGCCCGATCTTTCACGGCATTCGATCGGCGGCGATCGATCGCGGCTGCAATTTGCTGTTAGCTTGCGGCATGGGGCCTTCGGCCAACCCGACCGATCCTTTACGCCCCGCCTGGCCCGCGCTACTGCCCGAAACGGACTTCGTGCCCGTCGGGCCGTGGAACACCGACGGGTTGATCGTCGTCAATCCGCTGCAATCACCCGATCGATCACGCTACATCCAAGACTTGATCGCCGCCGGGCACCCCGTGATCTTCGTCGGCTCGGGCGAACAGGGGCCGACGCTCGTCGCCGATAACGCGAGTGGCATTCGCGCGGCGATGCAGCATCTGATCGAGCACGGGCATCAGCGCATTGCCTTCATCGCCGGCACGCCCGAAGATTTGGGCGGCGACAGCGGCGATCGACTGCGCGCCTATCAAACCGCCGTGCGCGATTTTCAACTGGCGCGCGAAGAGCAGTTGATCGCCTTCGGTCGTCACGTCTACGACGGCGGTTATCAAGCCATGCAGCACCTCATCGCCAGCGGTGTGTCGTTTAGCGCCGTACTGGCCAGCAACGACGAATCGGCCTTGGGCGCGCTCCAAGCGTTGAAGGAAGCGGGGCGCAGCATTCCGCGCGATGTCGCCCTCATCGGCTTTGACGATCGACCGGAGAGCGCCGTGCAGACACCGACGCTGAGCAGTGTGCAGATTCCGTTGTTCAAGCTGGGCTATCAGGCCATTGATGTGATCGTGCAGCACATCGCACACCAGGCCGACGCGCCGCAACTCATTCATGTGCCTACACGCCTCATCACGCGTGAGTCGTGTGGCTGCGGTCACGTCTCCCGTGGCGCAAGTTGGCAACTTGCGCGGCAAGACGAAGTCCCGCAACAAACGTGGGACTTCGTCTTGCCCCACATGATCGACGCCGTATCACGTGAAGCGCAACACACGCACATCGATGAGATACGACACGCTTGCGAAGAATTGTTGGCAGCCTTCACGACCGCTGAGTTTGAAGCCACGCTCGATCGCATCCTCACGCAGGCCGCGGCGAATCAGGAGGATGTCTCGATCTGGCAGGCGGCGATTTCGATTTTGTGCGAGGCGTACCCGACCGGGCGAGATTCCTCGTCGCCGACAACGCTCCTCGGAATGACACGGACTCAGATCGATCGGGCGCGGCTGCTCATCGCGGGTCATCTCCAACGGCAGCATCGGCAGTCCACCGTCGATCAGCAGTGGCGCATCGATCGGCTGGGTGTCTTGACGGCGCATTTGCTCAGTGCGTTGGACGAAGCGCAAGTCTTTGCTGTGTTGGCGCACCACTTGCCGGAGATGGGCATTCCGTGGGCGGGCATCGCGTTCTTTGAAGCGGAAGAAGACGATCAGGTGGCCGTGAGCAACATGCGCCTCATCCCTTCACAAGCTGCGCTGCATTTTCAGAGCCGCGAGTTTCCGCCGCCCGATCTCATCGGTTTAGCAGGGGCGGCTGCCACGCCGCCCAATCAGCGGGCAGGGGAGCCCGATCTGCAAGCTGAGAATGAGCAACCCTTCAATCTAGCGCTGCTGCCTTTGACGCATCAACGCGGCTTATCAGGTTACGCGGTGTTTGATACCAGCCAATTGGAATTGTACGGCGCGATCGTGCAGCAGCTAGCCGCGGCGCTCAACAACGTGCAGTTGTATCACGAAGCCACCGAGGGCCGCCGCCTCGCCGAAGAAGCGAATCAATTGAAGAGCCGTTTCCTTTCGACGGTCAGTCACGAATTACGCACGCCCCTTAATTTGATTGTGGGCTTGAGCGATCTCTTATTGAAGGAAAGCGATGAAAGCGGCTCGCCCCTGCCCGATCGGTATCGCGTCGACGTCGAACGCATTCACGCCAGCGGGCAGCATCTCGGTTGGTTGATCGGCGACGTGCTCGATCTGGCGAGCAGCGAAGCGGGACAACTGCGCTTGACGAATGACGTGATCGATCTGAGCGAGACCCTGCGCACTGTGATCGTGATCGGCCAACAACTGGCGGAAGACAAAGGGTTGGCGTGGCATGCGGCCATGCCCGAAGTCGGCCCGTGGGTCTATGGTGATCGCACGCGCTTGCGACAGGTGGCGCTTAACCTCGTGGCGAACGCCGTCAAGTTTACGCAGCGCGGCGCAGTGCGTCTGACGCTGGACACCCACGCAGTGGACGCCCACACAGTGGACGCCCACGCCGAAGCCGTCACCGTCTCGATCAGTGATACCGGTCTCGGTATTTCACCCGCCGAGCAAGCATTGATCTTCGACGAGTTCCGCCGCTCGGAACGCAGCCTGTCCCGCGGCTATGGCGGATTGGGGTTGGGTTTGGCGATCTGCAAACGGCTAATCGAGTTGCACGACGGATCGATCGGGGTGACGTCATCCGGCGAAGAAGGCACCGGCTCGACGTTCTTCTTCACACTCCCGATCGTCCCTCCACCCTCGACGGCCACCTCGCCAGGCACATCCGTCAACGAGCGCGCTGTGGTCGTATTGAGCCATCGAGCGGGCAGCGGTGAACGTCTGCGTGAGCATCTTGCCCAACGCGGCTTCGTTGTGCGCGTGATCGCGCTGGACGCCACGCCCGATTGGTCGAGCACGTTATCCAGCGAGCCGCCCGGCGCGATTGTGTTGGACAGCAGCCTCGTGCCGCAGCAAGGTTGGGAAGTATTGAAAGTGCTGAAGTCCAATCCGGCGACGCGGCACACGCCGGTGCTGTTCTACTCGCTCGAGCAAACGAGCGGCACGGTGTTAGAACTCGATACGTTGAGCAAGCCCATCGGCCTGAATGAGTTGAAGCAAGCGCTCGATCAGCAGTGGGCGGCGGGCGAGGCCGGCGGCAAGACGATCTTGATCGTCGACGACGATCCCAACACGGTGGAGATGCACGCGCGGTTGGTGCAGTCGCATGCTGGCGGACATCGCATCTTGAAGGCACGGCATGGCCGCGAGGCGCTCGATCTGTTGCAGCGCGAACACGCCGATCTGGTGCTGCTCGATCTGATGATGCCCGAACTCGACGGCTTCGGCGTGCTGGCGGCGATGCGCGACAACCCCGCGACGCGCGACATTCCCGTGATCGTGTTGACGGGACAGGCCCTCACCGAAAAGGACATGGCGCGTTTGAATCGCGGTGTGGCGACGGTGCTGCGCAAAGGGCTATTCAGCGTCGAAGAGACGCTGGCCCACCTCGACGCGGCATTGGAACGACGACGCAAGCTGAGCGCCGAGGCGCAGCGCGCCGTGCGCCAGGCGATGGCCTATCTGCACGAACACTACGCCGAAGCGATCTCGCGTGAAGATGTGGCGCGGCACGTGGGCATGAGCGACGACTATCTGACGCACTGCTTCCGCCAGGAAGTGGGCATGACGCCGATCGCCTACCTCAATCGCTATCGCGTCGATCAGGCCCGGCACCTCCTCAAGAACACCTCGCAGAGTATCACCGACATCGCACTAGCAATAGGCTTCTCGGACAGCGGCTATTTCAGCCGCGTGTTCCGGCGGGAAGTCGGCCTGTCGCCGGAGGCGTTTCGGAAAGAGAAGGGTTGACCACACATGAAAACGCATCCCTTGGCAATGTCCTTAGTCATTGTCCTGTTAATCGCCATCTCTGCTGGCTGTAGCACTCCAGCGCCACAGATGTCTGCAGTAGATCGCAGTTTTGTGACTGGGAAACCATGTACCGCACCGTGCTGGTATGGTTTGGAGTTAGACAAAGCAAAGCAAGAAACCGTTCTTACCACTGTGCGAGGGCTTGAGTTTGTTGATCAATCAAGCATACGGGTTTACGACAACTCTGTTTGGCCGCAATTTCCGACCGCATCTGAAGTCTATTTCTGTTCAAAGTCAGAGAAGCACACATGCAACACGGCCGTCTTGTCTGAAGGGGAACTGAAAATGCTGTGGCTTTCGGTGGAGTATGATCTAACATTGAGCGAAGCTGTGCAACGACTGGGAGAACCTGACTATATTTCCTATTCATCGTATAGTCCCGAAGCACGGAGTTGCCGCTTTGTGCTTTACTGGCCGAAAGACCATATCTTCGTAGAAAACGTGAATGCAACCGATGATGGCATTTGTCAAACCTTGAAATCTGGAAAAGGCGTTAAAGCAAACACTAAAGCGACTGGTCTCGTATATGCCGTAAGTGAAGTGTTCACGGGATTGGAGTTGAGGAGTTGGCATACTTCATGGCCCGGATTCGCTGAACGGTAACGGATCAAAGCAACCTGCCTATCCGTTTATCCGTTGCCTACATAGCACTGTGTAGCACGTGTCCGTTGCCGCACTCAAGACCTCCCCCGCCCTTTCCCTCGGCTTTACGTTTTACGTTTCACGTTTTACGCCTTCTCCGCCATTCTCTCGGAAAAATCCCCCTCCCTCCCGCTTTTCTCCAAGCCGCCGGACAGACAAACCCTTACAATGGAATGAAACGCCCGTGCGGGAGCGCTCCCGCAGGCGTCCCAGAAGAAGCAGGTCGGGCCATGGCCAAACTCACTCTCGAAGAAATCGCGACCCTCGCCGGAGTGTCGCGCTCCACCGCTTCGCGCGCCATCAACAATCAACCGCGTGTCAGCGCGGAAGTGCGCGAACGGGTGCAGCACATCATGACATGCACCGGCTACGCGCCCAACACCGCCGCACAGCTGCTGGCCCAACGCCGCCTGCCGCTCATCGCCGTGGTCGTAGCCGAACCGACCGAGGCTCTGTTTGGCAATCCCGATCTAGCGGAACTCATGGCCGACATCGCCGCGGCCTGCCAGATCAACCGTAGCCTGTGTGCACTGTATCTCCTCAACGGAACGGAAGTGCCGCCCGCACTTCACGCTCCGCAAGTCGATGGCGTCATCGTCGTCGGTGGCCCAACGTTGGGCGGCCCAATCGATCGGGTTGTGCTGCAGCTTCAGGGACGACAGCTACCGTTGACCGTGATCGACCGCTTCAGCCCTGAAGATCGAGCCGGCCTCGTCATCGCCATCAAGCACTTACTTCAACCACGCACGGCGCGCGTGTCGAGCACTGTATGAACCACACTCACTTCGACGAACAACAACGCTTCATCTTAACGGATTACGCTTCCGCCCGACCGTTTAGCAGTTTTCTCCCCGGCCTCGCCGGGCCGCAGGGTGTGCCCTTGTGGGTGTTCACCGTCAATCGCGGGCAGGCCATTGCCAGCTTCGGCGTGGAAAGCAAAGATCATCCCATCGTCGAGTTTCAACCGGCGAACAAAGCTTATCAACTCACACCCTATCTGGGCTTCCGCACTTTCCTCAAGATCGACGCGCAGCCCTACGAACCTTTCGCGCCCGATAGGACCTCGATCGACCGGCGCATGGCCGTCGGCATGAACGAGTTGGAACTACAAGAGATCAACTACACGATCGGCTTGCAGACCAACGTCGTGTATTTCACCGTGCCGCAGGAAAACTTCGCCGGGCTGGTGCGACAGGTCACGTTCAAAAATATTTCTGTGCAGCCCCGGGCGTTTGAAGTGCTGGACGGTTTGCCCGCCATCACGCCGTATGGCGTCAACAACGCGCAACTCAAAGAGATTAGCCGCACCATCGAAGCGTGGATGGAAGTCTTCAATCTCGATCAAGGCCTGCCGTTCTACCGTGTGTGCGCCAGCATTGCCGACGGCGCGGAAGTCGCAGCGATCGACGCGGGGCATTTTGCGCTGGCCTTTATCGATCGAGGCGATCACGCCGATCAACTGCCCGTGCTCGTCGATCCCGCGATCGTGTTCGGCTACAACACGGCCCTCAACACCCCCGATCGCTTTGTCGCGGCCCCGTTGGCCTCGCTCTTGGCCGATCAGCAAATCACCACCGGCAAAACGCCGTGCGCCTTCTTCGGCGCGACGTTCGAGCTGCACCCCGGTGAAACGATCACCCTCCACAGCGTCTATGGTCACGTCAGCTGCATGGCCCAACTGCCCGCCGTGCGTGAATGTGTGATGAGCACGGCGCGTCTACGCGAGATGCGCTGCACGGCTAATACCTTGACGCGGCAATTGACAGACGTTATCGACACGCACACGGCCGATCCCGTCTTCGATGCCTACTGTCGCCAGACTTTTCTCGACAACGTGCTGCGCGGCGGTTGGCCAATTGTTTGGGGCGACGCGCATCCTTCGACTGCACTGCATTCCGCTCACGCCATACCCCAGCCCGAGGCTGGGTGGCGCGCTGGGCGGGATGCCAAAGTCTATCACCTCTACTCGCGCAAACACGGCGATCTGGAACGCGACTACAACGCTTTTGCGCTGGCCGCCGAGTTCTACTCGCAGGGCAACGGCGCGTATCGCGACATCAATCAGAATCGCCGCAGCGATGTGCTCTTCGAGCCGCGCGTGGGCGACTTCAACGTGCGCGCTTTCATGAGCCTGATACAGGCCGACGGCTATAATCCGCTGGTCATTCAAGGCAGCACTTTTACCTTGCCAGATGATCAACGTGCTGCGATATTGAAACTGGTTGCACAGCCTGCACAGCTTGAGTCACTGCTCAGTCATCCATTCACACCAGGCCAGCTGTTGAAGTTCATCGTGGATCACGCTATTCAACTGTCCGTCTCGCCCGAAGATTTTCTCGATCGCGTCATGAGCCGCGCCGAGCAGCACCTTGAAGCGAAGTTCGGCGAAGGCTACTGGATCGATCACTGGACGTACAACCTCGATCTGCTCGAGAGTTACCTCGCCATTTATCCCGATCGGCAGCACGCCCTGCTCTTTGAATCGTCGCTGCCCTTCTTCGATAGTTCCGTGCGGGTTCAACCGCGCAACCAGAAATACATCCTGGCGCATGGTCAACCGCGCCAGCTCAACGCCGTGATCGACGACGAAGAGAAAGCAGCGCTGATCGCGACCCGCGCTGTCGAACGGAACTGGCTGCGCGTCGATCGCGGGCGTGGCGCAGTGTATCGCACGACGTTGTTCAACAAGCTGGTGATGCTGGCGACACTCAAATTCGCCACACTCGATCCGTACGGTATGGGCATTGAGATGGAAGCGAGCCGCCCCGGCTGGTATGACGCACTCAACGGACTGCCGGGCTTGTTCGGATCATCGCTGGCCGAGACGTACGAGTTACTGCGTTTAATCCAATTTCTGGACAGTATCGGCTGGCAACACGATCTACCATCCCTAGAACTGCCCATCGAACTGCTGAAGCTGCTGCGTGAAATCGTTCGCCAGTTGCAGCAGCACACCGCTTCTGCTGACTTGCAGCGTGACTTCACCTATTGGGACACGGTATCCACCGCGCGTGAAACCTATCGCGCTTCAATTCGCCTGGGGCTTTCCGGCGAAACGCAAGCGATCTCAAGACGTGAGCTCACTGAAGCGCTGGCTTTGTTCGCAGCCAAATTACGGAGCGGCGTGCAGCGTGCCTTCGATCTCAATCACGGCCTTCCACCAACCTATTTCACGTATCGTGTGGAAGACTACGAACTGGCCCGTGATGCTGCCGATCAACCCCAGACCGACGCGCAAGGCCGACCATTCATCTGCGTGAAGCGCTTCACGCCGCAGGTACTGCCGCTGTTCCTGGAAGGTCCGGTGCGGGCCTTCAAAGTCTTGAATCGAGAAGAAGTCACACGCCTCTATCACCAGATCAAGGCCAGCCCGCTCTTCGATCAAGAACTAAAGATGTACAAGGTCAACGCCTCGCTGGCCGACCAGCCGCATGACATCGGGCGGGCGCGAGCTTTCGTGCCCGGCTGGCTGGAAAACGAATCGATCTGGCTGCACATGGAGTACAAGTATCTGCTCGAAGTGCTGCGCGCCGGGTTGTACGAAGAGTTCTTCAGCGATTTGAAATCGGCGCTGGTTCCGTTCCTCGATCCGCAGACCTATAGCCGCAGTCCGCTAGAGAACTCATCGTTCATTGTGAGCAGCGCGCATCCCGATCGCTCGTTGCATGGCGCGGGTTTTGTGGCGCGTCTCAGCGGATCGACCGCCGAGTTCCTGAGTATCTGGCAGTTGATGATGGCGGGGCCACGGCCATTCTGCGTGAACGACGGCGAGTTGCAATTGAAGTTCCAACCCGCGCTGCCCGGCTGGTTATTTGCCGAAAACAACACGATCGCGTTCAAGTTTCTAGGGTACTGCACCGTGACCTATCACAACCCGCACCGCGTGGACACGTTCAACGCAGCAACGCAGATCCGGCGGATCGTGTTAAGCGATCGGGTGGGCGAACAAACCGAATTCGCGGAAGACGTCATCGGCGCCGCCGGAATTATCGGCGCTGCCAGCATCATCGGCGCTCCGTGGGCTGCGCAAATTCGATCGGGTGAAGTGCCGCGCATCGATTTATATCTGGAGTAACGACATGGAAGAGATCGAGTTCTCTGTTTTCGATCACGGCGCGGAACCCATCGCCATTCTGCGGTCGCTGCTAGCCGAGTTCGAGGCGAAGCAGCGCATTCGCGTGCGTCTGACGGTGCTCCCCTTTGCGGGCGCGTGGACGACGCTGGTGCGGATGGCGCTGTATGAAGACGGGCCGGACATTTCCTCGATTGGCTCTACGTGGGTGGGCGACTTTGTCCGCATGAATGCGCTGCGGCCCTATCCCAAAAGCGAAATCCGCGCGCTGGGTAATGCAGAGAGTTTCCTCACCTCCAGTTGGCAAAGCGCGGCCCTGCCCGACCTGCGATCAAGCGCCGCGCCGACAGTGTGGGCCGTGCCCTGGCTGACCGACACACGCATCATCTGCTATCGCCGCGATCTCTTTGCACAGACCGGTGTCGACGCGTCCACGGCCTTTCAATCGCCCGCTCATTTGCACAACGCGCTGCAACGTTTGCGCGATCACGGCGTTCACATGCCGCTGGTCATTCCCACACAGCAGTCGCAACTGGCCGTCCACAATCTGGCGAGCTGGATCTGGGGCGCAGGCGGCGACTTCCTCGACGAGCGCGACGGTACGCTGGTGCTCGATCGAACAGCGGCGCTGACCGGCATGCAAAATTATTTTCGCTTAGGCCGTTATCTCTCAGCGGAAGCGCGTCAACTTGACGAAGCCCACTCGGACGAGCTCTTCCGCAGCGGTCAAGCGGCCATCACCTTCAGCGGTCATTGGCTGCTGCAAGATCAGCGTATCGATTCGCACATGCGCGCTAACCTGGGTGTTGCTCCCATGATCGGCGTGCCGTTTGTGGGCGGTTATCATCTGGCGATCTGGCAATACAGTCGCAAAATCCCCGCGGCGATCAAACTGGTGGAATTTCTCGCCGGCCGACAAGCTCCGCAAGCGCTCTATCCCGCCTTCGGTTTACCGGCGCGCCTCCAAATACTGGAGCAAGCGCCCGCCTTGCAGACCTCACCCTTCAATGCTTACGCGCCCATGCTAAAGAACGGGCGATCGTTTCCGGCAGGCCGCATGTGGGGGTTGATCGAAAAACATCTCGTCGATGTGATCCCGGCGATTTGGGCAGACGTGCTGGCCTTGCCCGATCCCAATCTCTCTGCCATCCTCGATCGGCACATCGCGCCCCTGGCGAATCGCTTGCGCTTGACGTTGAAGGCGTGACCAGTTACTGCTCAACCTGCACGGCGCAGTCATTCCCGCGCGTAGTAAGCGGGAATCCAGAAGTCCTACAAGCAACAAATCTGGATGCCCGACAAAAGCGCTCGGGCCTGACGACTGAGCAGTAGCTGTAATTATCAGAAACCTGGTTTCGATAACCAAGAAGGTCGATATGACTACAGCCACGTGGCACTTCACCGACGACGACGGCTCATTCCAACTCGACGCGCCGCACACCAGCAGCTATCTGTATTTTCCACTGATGAACGAATCCGGCCTGGTGTCGGTGGTCTCGCCCACGCTGCACGGTGATATCAAGACCAATCAAAACACCTTCCTCACGCTGCCCATATCCGTTGAGGACTTGCACACGTCACGATCGGCCCGCAACTTTTGGGTCAACGTGGAAGGTTTCGGCGCGTGGTCAGTGACGGGGAATTCCGCGCCACAGATCGCACAGCGCTTCCCCAGGGGTCTTGCACAGCAGGCCGAGATTCCTCGTTCCTTCGGAACTCGGAATGACACTCAAGAAGACATGAAGGTGCGCGCCGGCTTTCTGTGGCACACGCTCGAGCGCACCCACTCGCTGGCGGGCCTGCGCGCTGAAGTAACCAACTTTGTGCCCGCCAATATGGATCAGGTCGAGTTGATGCGCGTCACCTTGACGAATGTCGGCGATCGCACGCTGACGCTCATGCCCACTGCCGCTATTCCGATCTATGGCCGCTCGGCCGACAACTTGCGCGATCACCGGCACGTCACATCGCTGCTGCAGCGCACCCGCACTCAGCGTTACGGCGTGCTGGTGAAACCCACGCTCTCCTTCGACGAACGCGGCCATCAGCCAAACTCCATCACTTACGCGGTGCTGGGTGTTGAAGCAGATGGCACGCTACCGCGTGAGTTCTACCCCGTTGTCGAAGACTTCATTGGCGAAGGCGGCACGCTCGATTGGCCGGAAGCAATTGTTAGCAATCAGCCCGGCGTTGGGGCCGAGGTTGCGATCGACGGGTACGAATCGATGGGCGGCCTGCGTTTTGCGTCGATCGATCTTGTGCCGGGACAAAGCCGATCGTTCATTCTCGTCCTTGCCATACTCGATGGAGCCATGCCGCCCGCTGAATTGATCGAGCGGTACGGTAATGCCGTCAAGTTTGATCAAGCGCTGGCCGACACGCAAGCATACTGGTCGCAGAAGTTGGCGACGCTGGACTTCCATACGAACGACTCGCGCTTCAATCAATGGTTGAAGTGGGTTACGTTGCAACCGATCCTGCGGCGCATCGCGGGGAATTCGTGGCTGCCCTATCACGATTACGGACGCGGCGGACGCGGCTGGCGCGATCTGTGGCAGGACATTCTAGCGTTGCTCATGACGGAGACGGGCGATGTCAGCGCGCGCGACACGCGCGAGTTGCTCTTCGGCAACTTCGCGGGTGTGCGCTTCGACGGCAGCAATGCCACCATCATCGGCAGCGCGCCAGGCGAATTCAAAGCCGACCGCAACAACATCCCGCGTGTGTGGATGGATCATGGCGCGTGGCCGCTGCTTACCACCAAGTTGTACATCGATCAGACAGGCGACCTCGCCTTCTTGCTGCGCGAGCAAGCCTACTTCAAGGATCGCTTGATCTATCGCACGCAGCAGCGCGACGACGAGTGGCAAGCCGAGCAAGGGACACAGCAGCAAACGACCTCCGGCGAAGTGTATCGCGGCACGGTGCTGGAGCATCTGCTGCTGCAGCACCTGACGCCGTTCTTCAACGTCGGCGAACACAATATCATCCGCCTCGAAGGTGCGGACTGGAACGACGGCCTGGACATGGCACGCACACGCGGCGAGAGTGTGGCCTTCACGGCGTTGTACGCCAGCAACTTCAAGCAGCTCAGCGAAATGGTGTTGGCATTGGAGAAGTTGAGCGTCAGCGAAGTTGAGATCGCCGCCGAGCTGCTGCCCCTGCTCGATACGCTGCACAAGAAGATTGATTACAACTCCATCACCGCGAAGCACGATCGCTTGAATGATTACTTTGAAAGCGTGCGGCACTCCGTGTCGGGGCAGAAGGTGCGCGTCAGCCTGATCGATCTGGCGAACGATCTATGCCGCAAAGCAGAGTGGATGACGAATCATTTGCGCGCCCAAGAGTGGATCACCACTCAAGAGGGTCACGCCTGGTTCAACGGTTACTACGACGACGATGGGCAGCGCGTCGAGGGCGATCGTGCCAACGGGGTGCGGATGACGCTGACCGGCCAGGTCTTCGCGCTGATGGGCGGCATCGCTACGGATGAGCAGGCGCGTGAGATCGTGCGCGCGGCCGATCGCTATCTGTACGAACCTCAGATGGGCGGCTATCGCCTCAACACCGATTTCGGCGAGGTGCTGCTCAACCTGGGGCGCTGCTTCGGCTTTGCGTTCGGCCACAAAGAAAACGGCGCGATGTTCAGTCACATGGCGGTGATGTACGCCAACGCATTGTATCAGCGCGGCTTCGTTGCAGAGGGCTTCAAGGTGCTGAACGAACTCTATCAGCACTGCCAGAATTTTGAAGTGAGCCGCATCTATCCCGGCCTGCCGGAATACATCAGCGTGCGCGGACGTGGGATGTATCCGTACCTCACCGGTTCGGCCAGTTGGTACTTGCTCACACTCGTCACGGAAGTCTTCGGCGTGAAGGGCGCGTTGGGTGATCTGGCCTTATCGCCCAAATTGCTCGCAGCGCAGTTCGACGCGCAGCGCCAGTGCGGTCTCGAGACGTTGTTCGCCGGGCGCTCGATCGAAGTGGTCTATCACAATCCGGCGCAGCTGGATTACGGCGCGTATCAGATTGAAGCGATCACGATCGACGGGGTTGCCGTGAAGTTCGATCGGGTTGCGGGAGCGGCCCGATCAAGCTGGGCGGCGCGGATCGATCGAGCGGTGTTGGCCGCGCTCGATCCCGATCGATCTCACACGCTCGACGTGATTCTTGGAGCAATCGCATGATCAGCGCAAGCCTGTTGGAAATCCGCGATTACGGCGGTGAAGGTTATCTGCCACTGATTCACTACGGCGCGTGGCGCGTGGCGATTCTGCGCTACATCGATGAACTGCTGCCGCAGAACATCGGCAAGGTGCAGCGCCACGACAAAACCGACGAAGTGTTCGTGCTGCTCAGCGGGCGCTGCCTGCTCTTTATTGCCGAAAGAGCCGATCAATCTGATCGGGCCGATCAAGCTGATCGGGTCGATTGGGTGGGCGAGATTCACGCGCAAGACATGCAGCCGCTGAAACTCTACAACATCAAGCGCGGCACATGGCACACCCACACCCTCGATCAAGAAGCAACGGTCTTGATTATCGAAAACGACGATACCGGCCCGGTCAATTCGCCGGAAATAGAACTCGACGCGGCCCAGCGCGCCCGCCTAATTCAACTCACACAGCAAACGTGGACTTTAGCATAATCTTCAAGGAGGCACATTCACATCACGACGATTGACCGTTCACCCTTGGTTCGGATTATCAAGCCCATCAAACGAAAGGAATTGAAACATGTCTAAAGTGAAATTGCTTAACTTGCTCGTCGTGCTGGCGTTGATCATGAGCTTCCTGTTCAGCGGATCAGCCCCGGCGGCAACGGCGGTGCCGGTAACCGGAGAGACTATGTCCGGAACTGGCTCAATCGAACAGCCATCTAAAGTATCAGCCTTGCCGATGATCTACGACTTTGAGGCGGGGATGCCGAGCGGCTACTTTGCCGATCCGGGCGGCCAGATTTCTGCCAACGTTGTGACCACCAATACGCTCACGCAATCTGGTGTGATCACCAATCATGTGTTGGCCGTCAACGTCGTCACGCCCCGCGCGTGGGCCGGGCTGCAGGGCTTCAATCTCGTTCAGGATTGGAGTGCGTCTGACGGCGTGAGCTTCTGGTTCAAGGGCGCCAACTCCGGCAAGACTTTCCTGTATGCCATCACCCAGGCTGACGGCAGTCTGTACCAGGCGTCGTTCACCGACGATGCCACCACCTGGAAGCTCGTTAGTCTGCCCTGGCAAGCGTTTAGCTATCGGGAAGGCACCCCCGGCACGCCCTTCAGTCTGACCAGCGTGACCTCCTACTTCATTCAGTTCTCCGATAACGGCGGCGATACCGGCTTCGCCGGAACCTTCTACCTCGACCAGATGAAACTGTTCGGCGCGGCCGCCACCACCACCGCCTTACCCAAGGCTGGCTTCACTAGCGCATCGTACAATGTCAGTGAAGGGGTCGGCTCGGCGCAGATTCCGGTGCAGCTCAACATCACTTCCACCGAGACCATCACCGTGAACTATGCCACGGTCGGCGGAACCGCCACACCCGATGTGGATTACACGCCGGTCAATGGCGCGTTGACCTTTGCGCCGGGTGCGGCGATCATGACCGTGACCGTGCCGATTACGGACGATACGGCCTATGAGCTGGCGGAGACGATCGTGTTATCCCTCACCGGGGCCAGCAACGCCACGATCGGTCCCTTTAACCCGACGACGATCAATGTCATCGACAACGATGCACCACCCGATATCACCGTCGTCGACAACTTCGAGAACGGATTGACCACCGGGCGCGATATCTTCAACAACCAGATTGGCTATTTTACGTGGGGCTCAACGCCCAACAATGTGGCGATCACCGTCACCAGCGGCATCACCCTACCTGGCGGAACGCTATTACCGCCCAATTCCGCGTTGAAAGTCACCAGCAACATCGAGAGCTGGGGCGGCTTTACCGATGCCTTCAAGGATGATGATACCTGGGGGCACCAGGATTGGAGCCGCTACGACGGCCTGCGTTTCTGGTTCTACGGCACCAACAGTGGCAAGCCGATCCAGGTGGAAATCTTCGACAACCGCCAGCTGGAAAACACGGGCGATTCGGCGGAACGCTACTATCAGCGCTTTACCGATGACTTCACCGGCTGGCAGCAGATCTCACTGCCGTTCGCGTTCTTCCAGCGCCGCAGCGATTATCAACCCGGCGGCGCGCCCAACGATGGGCTCAACCTCACCGACGTGTCCGGCTTCGCGTTCAACTTGCCGTCGGTGGCGAGCACGACGATCTACTATGTCGATCAGATCGAGTTGTATGGCGATCTAAGTACGCATCCGGCGACAACCCGTGTCGAATTCTCAACCTATGCTTACGGCGCGATCGAGGGGCAGCCGCTCACCGCCAAGCTGGTGCTCAATACGGCCGCCGCCACGCCCATCACGGTATCCTACGTTATCACGGCGGACACGGCCACAACCGCGGACTTCACTGCGCCTCTCAGCGGCACGATCGTGTTTGCCGCAGGCGAAGTCTCCAAGACCATCACGGTTCAGACCACAGACGATCACATCGTTGAAGCGCGTGAGCAGCTCAAGATCGGCATCGTTAATACTGACGGTGCGCCTGTTGGTTACATCAACCGGGCCTTGCTGGTCATCGTCGACAATGACATCTCTGATCCCACGATGATCGATGACTTTGAGAGCGGTGTACCGACGCCATTGAAGACATATGGCAATGTGACCGTTACTACTCAGAGTGTCCTCGCCACCGATCCGTTGGCCGTTCCGGGGCAGTATCCCGACAATAACATCTTGAAGGTAGTTTACGACCTTCCCACGGGTGCAGCCGGCGGCTTCGATCGCAAGTTCGAAACACCGCGAGACCTCAGCCAATCCGATGGGTTGAGCTTCTGGTACTACGGCAGCGGCTCCGGTCGCCCCATCACCTTCACGCTGTTGGACAACGGGCAGCCCGATCCTGGTCCGACGAATTGGACGCTGGCCTGGAGTGATGAATTCAGCGGCACGAACGGCACTGCGCCCAATCCTGCTAACTGGGGCTATGACCTTGGCGGCAGCGGCTGGGGTAACAATGAGTGGGAATATTACACCGATAGCCGCGATAACTCGGCGCTGGATGGCAGTGGCAATCTCGTGATCTCGGCGATCACCAACACGAATCCAGCTTATACCTGCACCAGTAGCAGCCCGACTGGTCCCGGCGGCCCCTGCTATGCTACGTCTGCGCGGATGCTGTCCGCAGGGAAGCAAGAGTTTGCTTACGGCCGCGTGGAAGCACGCATCAGAATCCCGAAGGGTCAAGGCATCTGGCCCGCGTTCTGGATGCTGGGCAACGACATCTTCACGACGGCACCGTGGCCGGCCAGTGGCGAAGTCGATATCATGGAAAACATCGGCAAAGTCTCAGATCAAACCACGGTCCATGGTACCCTCCATGGCCCGGGTTATTCCGGCGGCAGCGGGATCGGTCGTTCATATGATGTCAGTCCCACCGTGCTGGCCGATGATTTCCACGTCTATGCCATCGAGTGGGAGCCGACGCGTATCCGCTGGTACTTCGACAACACCAACTACTTTACCGTCACCGATCAAATGATCCCGGCGGGAACCGACTGGGTCTTTGATCACCCGTTCTTCATCCTGCTGGACCTGGCGGTGGGCGCCAACTGGCCTGGCTATCCGGATGCGACGACGGAACTGCCGCAAAAGATGACGGTAGACTACGTGCGCGTGTATCAAGCGCCCGATACGGCGGAACGCTTCGAGACGACGTTTGTCGACAACACCGTGGGCTGGAAGAAAGTGATTCTGCCGTTCAGCACCTTCAAGCGCAGCGCGGTGCAACCGGTCAACGCACCCAACGATGGACTGACGCTGACTCAGGCGCAAGGCTACAGTGTCGATCTGTCTGCGCCAGCGACCAGCTTCAATCGACCGGCAAGCGCCGGCACGATCTACTTCGATGACATCAAGTTGGCGCCTTACATCTTGCGAGTTGCCCAGACGGGTAACGGTTCCGGCACAGTCATTCCGGCGGTGGGCACGTATGCCTACGATAGCGCGGCCACAGTCTGGCTGACGGCCACGGCGAACACTGGCTCGGCCTTCACCGGTTGGAGCGGCTCTGCGAGCGGTTTGACCAGCCCGGTATCGATTACCTTGTCGGGCGATGATGTCGTCACGGCGACGTTCAGCCTTGATTGCATCCCCATAACCAGAACCAACTTCACCTTTGCGCCAGGTGCGCCGAAGGTAGGTCAACCGGTTGCCTTCAACGGAACTGTCACCGCCGGCACAACGCCCATCACCTACACTTGGATGTTTGGCGATAGCAGCGGAGCTAGTGGCGCGGTGATCACGCACACCTTCCCCATCACCACGATGATGCGGACCTACACCGTCACGCTAACGACGGCCAACGCGTGCAGCTTGGCCACCCCGGTGTTGAAGTCGATCACCGTCTGGCCCTATCTGACTTACTTGCCCGTGATCACGCGGTAATACGATCTGTAACACAACACCCCCTGGAGATCTCTTCAGGGGGTGTTTGATTTTCCGACAGTCGGCCAATCGGCATCCCTGGCCTCTATATCTTAAAGTTTCGTGACTACTCAGGCATAACGGATTTCTATACTGCCCACGGGCATAAATTGCGGTTTTGCCCTTCGACCTTCTCTGATAAAATCGGGATATGACCATTCAACTGACCTTCACCCCAGACGACCTCGCCGCGTTGAGCGAAATGCGCTACATCTACCCCCACCCGATTGTCCAACGTCGCGCCGAAACCCTGTGGCTGAAAAGCTTTGGCTTGCCGCACCACCAAATTGCGAACATCGCCGGCGTGTGCGAAAACACGATGCGGGATTACTTTGGGTTGTACCAAACCGGGGGCGTCGAGGGCTTGAAGGTGCTGCACAGCTACCGTCCGACCAGTGCGTTGCAACCCCAGGCCGCCACTTTGGAAGCACATTTTCGAGACAAGCCAGTGGCGACGATCAAGAAAGCCCAGGCCGAGATCGAGCGTCTGACCGGGATCAAGCGCAGTCCGACCCAGGTGCGGCAGTTTATGATGCAGTTGGGGTTGCGCTGTCGCAAAGTGGGCA
>PMCF01000218.1:12621-13043 GCA_003154115.1 Anaerolineae bacterium | reverse complement strand
TTCAATCCACGCCTCTCGCATGAGAGGCGACGGTGATTGTCGATCGAGTGGCGATGTGGGAGAGGTTTCAATCCACGCCTCTCGCATGAGAGGCGACTTGATGCGAAGCGGAATGTGCGCTGGCATATGGAGTTTCAATCCACGCCTCTCGCATGAGAGGCGACGGTGGCGATCATCACCACCGGCGTCTTCGTCCCGTTTCAATCCACGCCTCTCGCATGAGAGGCGACAAGCCCACTCGACCGCTTTGCGAATGTTTTTAGCGTTTCAATCCACGCCTCTCGCATGAGAGGCGACTGCCGCCCCAGGCCACACCACCGGCCTGCAGTGGGTTTCAATCCACGCCTCTCGCATGAGAGGCGACCACGTGCATTTGGGATGAGTGACGTGGATGTGATGTTTCAATCCACGCCTCTCGCATG
>PMCF01000218.1:0-12544 GCA_003154115.1 Anaerolineae bacterium | reverse complement strand
GTTTCAATCCACGCCTCTCGCATGAGAGGCGACCTGTCAACGTGATCGCCTGTTGTGGAATAGCCAGCGTTTCAATCCACGCCTCTCGCATGAGAGGCGACCCATCAATCGCGGGGGCTGAAACGAGGATTCATGGTTTCAATCCACGCCTCTCGCATGAGAGGCGACTGGCGATTGTGGACCATCAGAGCAAGGCCAGCCGGTTTCAATCCACGCCTCTCGCATGAGAGGCGACCCGGCGATCTATGATGATCTGATCGAGCATCCCGAGTTTCAATCCACGCCTCTCGCATGAGAGGCGACGTCGAAGAGAAGTCTGAGAAGGCATCATTCAGCCTGTTTCAATCCACGCCTCTCGCATGAGAGGCGACTTGGCCACAAGACGATCGCCGGGCGCGTGACAAAGGTTTCAATCCACGCCTCTCGCATGAGAGGCGACGGAGACGCAGAAGGCTGTGGCGCATGTGTACGCTGTTTCAATCCACGCCTCTCGCATGAGAGGCGACCAGCAACGCGCCGCGCTACTGGCGGCTGTGCTGGTTTCAATCCACGCCTCTCGCATGAGAGGCGACCTAGAAACTGCCCGCGATATTGTTGCACAGGTTGTTTCAATCCACGCCTCTCGCATGAGAGGCGACACGTTGTTTGAGTGACAACTACTTTAACAGGAGAGTTTCAATCCACGCCTCTCGCATGAGAGGCGACTCTCACGCGGATGGCGCTTTCCGCTCCACAGAATGTTTCAATCCACGCCTCTCGCATGAGAGGCGACGCGTGTGAGTAAGGAGCGTGTGAGATGGGCGAGACGTTTCAATCCACGCCTCTCGCATGAGAGGCGACGAAGGTTCAGTATACGAGCGTCACCCGACAATGTTTCAATCCACGCCTCTCGCATGAGAGGCGACCCACGCGCTCGGCGAACAGGTCCTTCAAGTTCATGTTTCAATCCACGCCTCTCGCATGAGAGGCGACCGCAACATCTGGCGCATAAACGGCACAGGCCCCCAGATATTGTGTTTGCATCGTACGATGAAGCCAAAAACAAACGGAAAAGCGCCTGGAATTGAGAAATATTCGGTTGTTAAGGTGCAATTTGCCTGCGAACCGAGCGGGGATTCCCTGTGCGCTTCGGGTTCGCAGACGCAGGTTTCAGGTGATGAGCGTGCCTTCCAGGTCGAGGCTGGCCTTCGCTCCGACATGCACCACTCGGTTGCGCCAATCGTCGCCCAGATAGTAATAGCGAATGCTATCCTTCTCGGCATCCATCAGATTGGCCAGGATATTTTGTAATTGCTTCAGCCGCGCCGGATCGATGATGCACTCAAAGACCGAATTCTGCACGCGCTGGCCGTAGTTCTGGCAGGCCTTGGCCACTTTGCGCAGGCGTCTTTGCCCGGCCAAGGTTTCAGTGTTGACATCATAGGTGACGAGAATCATCATGCGGACCTAACTCCAAAAGAAGGGCGGATAGGCATCCAGATCGCCGCGCAGGAAACGGGCCAGCAGCATGGCCTGCACATGCGGGATCAGCCCGAAGGGAATCCGCTCTTTGAGATACGGATGAACGATCTCTTCTTTCTTGCGCTCTTGCCAGGCCGTCAGAACGGTTTTGCGCGTGTCGTCGTCCATCAGGATACCGCCGCTCTCTTTTTGCGTGAACCCTTTGCCAGCCACCTGCTTGCGATTGACGAGCGACAGCGCCAGGCGGTCGCCACAGATCGGGCGGAGCTCTTCCATCAGGTCGAGAGCGAGCGAGGGCCGGCCCGGCCGATCCTGGTGCAAGAAGCCCACGTAGGGATCCAATCCGACCGTCTCCAGCGCCGAGGCGACCTCGTTGGTCAACAGCGTGTACAGGAACGACAGCAGCGAGTTCATGTTATCCCGCGGCGGCCGGCGCGAGCGTTCCTGAAAAGTGAAGTCTTCACGCTGTTGCAGGATCAGCTGATCGAACACACCGAAGTAGATTTTCGCCGCGCTGCCCTCGAAGGCCATCAATTCGCCGATCGAGGTGCACTGCGGAATGGTGTTGAGTGTCTCCTTGAGGAAGGCCGAAGCCTGGGCGAGCGTCGGCACGTCCAGCAGCAGAGCATGATCGCGGATGGCGCGCTCGATCACTTTGCGGCAGTTGGCGATCTTCCCCAGCAGGAAGGAGGCGGCGATCGGCACGCTTTGATCGGTCTTCTCGGAAACGTCGTATTGTTTCTTGCGCAGCAGGACGTTGCCCTTCACCTTGCCGGTGACGCGCGCCTGAAAACGCCCATTGGGAGTGAGGAAGCACAACCCGATGTTGCGCTCGGCGCATGCGCCCATCAGCGCGGGACTCGCCCCCTGCCACGTGAAGCAGACAATGTGATCCAGGTTGTGCAGCGGCAGGCGCGTCGATGTACAGCACGTTGCCAAGTTTTTTCATGGATTAGGCGTTCTCGATCTGCTGTTTGATATACTTCGACGCCGCGATTGTTTTTTCCTGCAACACGGGCAGACAGGTATCCGCCAGCGAGCACGACCGGCAGGCTTTGGACGGTTTGACGCGCGGCGTGTAGCCGCGCTGAAAGTAGTTGTGCATTTCGTCCGACATGGCGCGCACGAGACTGCGCAGCTCGACGGTCAGTTCCACTTCCACCCGATGACGCGTCTCGCCGTAATACAGGAAGCCGCGCGGAATCGTCACTGCCAGCATTTCCTCCAGGCACACGGCCTGGGCGCACAATTGGGCTTCATCGCTGTGATCGCGTTTTTCCTTGCCGCGTTTGTATTCCACCGGGGCGGGCACGTACCGCAGCCCTTCCCGCCCCGGCAGCTTGACGCCATCAGGCGATTCAGTGAACTCGACCACGTCGCACACGCCCACCAACCCCAGCCGATACGAAGCGACCGGTACAGAACGCGCCGTGATGACCCCGTTCCGTGTTTCGGTGAAGAAGGGGTCATCCGCGCGCTGATGCATGATCTTGCCTTCGGCGGTGAGCGCGTTCTCCTGCCACTGTCGTTCGATGTGGATGAGCGCCCACTGTCGACGGCAAAACAGGAAATGCTGGATGCCCGAGAGGGGCAGGAGTTCGTCGGACGTGTATTCGGGTTTCATTATTTCTCGATCAACTCCACACTTTCAAAGCCTTCGATTTTGCCTTGTTTGGGAGCCTTCACGCTGTAATCGCCAAACTGGCGCGGAGCGACAACGCCATCATTCTTCTTGACGGTGATCATCTCAAAGAGTTTGTGTGAGGGCGCATTGCCGAGATCGCTGGCATGCTTGAAGACGAAGAGTTTGCGCGTCACCATCTTGCCGCGCGCCGCCGAGTGATCGTGCTCGAACATGTTGATCAGCGCTTCCCAAAAGAGCGTTAGGTCTTCTTCGGAGAAGCCTGTGCCTTTGGTCGCGTCATTGGCCAATTTCGCGGAGATGTAACCTTCGGCGCGATACAAGCCGTAAGGAACGATGTGCTTGCGGCCCATTGTGCGTTCTTTCTCGGCCTCTTCTTCGCGGGTCACGGTCAGGCGAGTGATGGTCACTTCCTGCTGAATGATGGGGTCAATACTGCGCGAGAAGTTGATTTGCACAGGCCCGCGCACCTGACCGCAATTCAGCCCCGTACTCATGACCGCGCCAAATGTGCGGACATCAAAAAAGTTTGCGCATATCCAGGCGCGAGCGCGCTGGACATCATCGGACTTGGCCTTGAAGTTTTTTTCGTCGGTAGGCAAATTGACCGCCTTGTAGGCTTCGACATGGTTTTGATTCAGCGGAATGCCTTCCTTGATGTAAATCCGATAGCCCGCTTTGTCGCCCTGCACCATCTCCACATAGTTGCGGATTTTGCGCTTCAGGCAAACGTCAGTCACAATGCCATAACCCGTTTCAGGGTCGATGCGCGGCATATTACCCGCGTCAGGATCGCCGTTGGGGTTGCCGTTCTCCACATCGTACAGCAGGACAAATTCATAGCGGTTGGAAAGGGTAGTCATGGTTTATTCTCCTGGTGGATTGTAGATTTCCGATTGTAGAATTAAGCGGTCTCGGTTTCGGCAGCTTCTTCAGCCTTATTGCTATTTTTGGCGTAGAACGCGGCGCGCTGGTGATAGTAGCCCAACACAAAAACGCCCTGTTCATCCAGTGTCAGGTGAGACGGGAACGGTTTAGCGTCGAGCATGTTCAGCAAGTCCTGAATTCTTCTGTCTGATACGCCGCCATACTCCGCTTTGGCGATATGATGGTGCGAAAGCCGCAGCAGCGTGGGGAACACACTGGCAGGCGAAGCGCAGGCAGACGTGAAATAACGGTCTTTGATGGTGGCGTTGATATTCTGCCCAATCGCTTCTCTCTGCGCTTTTTCCAGCACGGCGAACAGGCGTCCCAGCACATAGGCGGGATGAGTATAAGATTCATTGAGTGACATCTGCAAAGCCTCCTCATAGGGATTTTGTTCTTGACGGCGATACTTCCGTAACAGATGCGCCTTGATGTAGGCGGCGCGCACATAGTTGATTTTGATGCTGCGTTTTTCCTCGTCCGTGTCGTGGCGGATGCGGTTGAGGATGGCGGCATACAGCCCTGCGGGATAGGGCGCACCAGTGAGAACGGAACGCATCAACGCGCCACCTAACAGCGACCACGACGATTTAATTTCATCGTCCCGCCGCGTCACTTTGGGCGAAACGCATTCCGCCAGGATTCGGTAAGGCGAAAGGTAATCGGGCTGATTGGGGTACTCCTTCTCGATTTTCAAATCTTCATAGTGCTGCATGATGCGCTCAGCGAACACGCCAAACGGCTCGGTGAGATAAAAGCGCACCGCCAGACGCGCCGCATTGGACGCCAGCCCTAGCACATAGAAGCGCGTGTTGTCATCCAAGCCCTCGCGCAAAGCGGCAACGTCCAACGCCTGTCCTTTCTGTATCTTCTCAGCCGTCTCGCCTATTTTCTTTTCAGCCTTTTTGCGGGTGCTTTGTCCAGCGGCGCTTTCTTCTTCCAGAAATTCGGGATTGATAAACGCGGAGAAGGCGCTGGCGTAACGTTTATCTGCGCTTTCTGCCCAATAGACCACCGTTGTATCGCCCATGTGGATTTTGCGATTCGGATTCTGGTTGGAGAGCAGATAGTTGAGCGCCACTCCATAACCTGAAGCCACCCGCTGGCTGACAGGCGAGTTCAAGCCCTGACCTTTTATGCGGTTGTAGGACTCGTAAGCGCGTTCGTTGAATCCAACCAAAGATGCTCCTGTGGGATTGGCATCCCGCACGCCCTGAATGTTGGGATGCAGGCGGGCAATGGGCTCGGTTTCGCCAGTCACCAGGCATTGCATTTTGATGGTTTCCTGTCCCAATTTGTATTCTTCCCAGGTGCGGTGAATTTCCGTGTCCTGCAGGGCATCTTGACCATCCACCCAGAAAATCAGGTTGCCGCCTTCGAGTAATGCTTCCAGCTGGCGGGCGATGACGGGGTGTTGGCGGGCGGTTTGCGGGTCGTGATTTTCCAGGAACGCAATCACGGCGCTGGCGATGTCGCTATTCGCTTTGGAAAGAATGTCGATGTTCAGTTGACGAAAGACATCAAACCGTCTGGGACCATAACGCTTGTCTTTCTCTGTTTGTTCAGGGATACCTAACACAAACGCACTGTTATCACACATGAAATTAGACTTTGGATCAATGCCAGCGCGTTTTACTTGCTCTGGCACAACCATGCGGCGGTAATTTCTCTCGCGTTCTTTCTTGCCATCAAAGAACTTGGTCGTAAACGGAAAAATATCCAGCAATTTTCCAGTTGGCGAGAGATTGAGCGCGAAACTAACGTTTGCCGCACTGTAGCCTGGCGGGGCGATGTCCAGTGAATCGTCTTTGAGCAAAATCTGATAATAGTTGTAGAGCGCCTGCAAAATCATTGCCGCACCTCCACGCCCGTCAGGTCAAGCACGCCGTCTACCATTTGGGCTTTGAAGAATTTGGGTTGGATGTCACGCGGGTTCGAGAAATCCAGGTCATAGAGCATCCAGCCCAAATCGCGCTCGCCGATTAGCAGGCTCTTGGGAATATCACGTCTGTCCTCAATGAGTTCCACCTGCGCGGGGAACTCGCGCGCTCCCAGGCATGGGGCGTGAAAGTGCTGCCCCTGCCGCAGACGACGCAAGACGATGTTGTAATGCCCTTCTTCCGTGTCTCGCTCGCCCCACTCCTTCTCCACCTTTTCGAAGTGAGCCTCGATGACGTAATCCACATCTTTCAGAACCATCGAAGCGCGCTGTTGACGGTTATCCACCGCCGAAATGTAGAGCGGCTTTTGTCCGCCCTTCATCACCTGCAAGGCGTTATCGGTGGATGCTTTTTCGCTCACCTCGTTGCGGCGGATGTTGGTGAACTCGAATTCGCGCAAGACATGGATTTTATCGATCACCCATTTGATAGCGGGTTTCCAGTAAACCGCCTCGATGATGCCGCGCGCCGCCGACGGCGTGATGACATCGTAACTGACCCGTTCCACCTTCATCTCCGGTCGGGTGAATAGGGCATAGGGTCCGCGCACGCGGATAGTGATTCCGTATCCCATGAGTTGAGCCTCCTTTCAGATAGTTTAGAAAAACAGTCCGTCTCCGCCGCCGCTGGCGGGAACGAGTAAACCTCGATCGGGATCGTAGTAATCGTTGAAGTCACCCGGATTCAAAACCGCATAAGTTTCAGCAACCGTCAAAATCACTCCTTTCGCGCTGAGCTTGTCGAATTCGCCCTGGTAAATCGAAACCGTATAGGGCTGTAGTTTCCGCAATGTGGACGAAGGGTATAGGGTAAATTTCAATTCTTCGATCAGGTCTTGTGCTCCTTGATTGTAGGGAATGATAACCGTTTCAGACACATCCTCGATGACCTGGAACTTTTCCGCAGCTGTTTTGAAATCGAACTTTCCCTCGCTGCTTTCAAAGTGGTTCATAATTCTCTTGTAATCGAATGCCTGCGGGTCTTGCAAGGAATAGAGTTGGTCGAAATACGCCGCGATAGCCGGAATGGAAATAGGTGCGGTGCTGTGTTCGCGCAGCACACGTCGGGCAATTTCCACCGCCTGCGAAACGTAGCGGGGTGTGCGCTTCACAAACTCGGACTTCGGCTCGAACACGAACATCTCGCTTACGCCGCGCTTCATCTCCCGATTGACACGCCCCGCTGCCTGATTGATTGAATCCAGCCCGGTCAGAGCGCGGTAGCCGATGGGGAAATCCACGTCAATCCCCGCCTCCATCACCGTCGTCGAAACCACGCGGCAAGGCTGCCCATTTTTCAGCCGCTCCCGAATTTCCGCCAGTTTCTCTTTGCGGTGCACCGCGCACATCAGCGTCGAAAGGTGATAGCTGCCCTTGCCATGCAGGCCGCTGAAAAGTCCACTGGCATGGCGGCGGGTATTGACGATGCACAGCACCTGCTCGTGCTCGTTGAGGCGCTCCAGCAGTTCTTCATCCGTCAGCGTCTCCAGGTTCTTGATTTCCACGCGGCGGTAAAAGTCGAACAACTCTTGCGGGTTGGGCGCGAGTTCAGTGATGGGTGTTCCTGCAGGTAGGAATTTCTCCAGCTTGGGTTGAGTGGCCGTGCAAAAGACCGCACTTGTCCCGTAATTGGTCACCAGTTCCCACACTGCATTCATCGCTGGGCGCATGTAGTCTTTGGGGAACATTTGGGCCTCATCGAAGACAATCACGCTTTTAGCAATGTTGTGCAGTTTGCGGCAGCGCGACGACTTGTTGGCAAACAGCGATTCAAAAAACTGCACGTTGGTGGTGACCACGATCGGAATATCCCAGTTCTCTGCGGCCAGCTTCAGTTTAGCATAGACGCTGTTGGTCAGATTGTCAGGTAGTTCGCTTGCCTCGCGCTTCTTCTTCTCCCAATCAAAATTGGAATGATGCTCGAGCACATTCTCTTCACCCAAAATTTCCTTAAACACTCCGGCGTTTTGCTCAATGATGCTGGTAAAGGGAATGACATAGATAATGCGCTTCATTTCGTGCTGGGCAGCGTGATTGAGCGCAAATGCCATCGAAGCCAGCGTCTTGCCGCCGCCAGTGGGAACGGTGAGTGTAAAAAAGCCAGGCTTCTCCACCGCTTTTTCAACGCAGGTTTTGAGCGTCTCAGTGCGCTTGCGATTGATGTCACTATCAGGGCTATCAAAGCGGTGCAGATGAGTGTTGAGTTTTTCGTTCAAGGCTTCGATGCTCTCATATCCGCCTCGCGGCTTCTTCTCATCCATGAATTCTTGTGTCTCTTGAAAGTCCGCGTCCACCAACGCCGAGTAAATCATGCGCGTCAGAAATGCCAACGAAAAGCCCATCTGTCCCTTCAATGGGTGGATATGCAATTGCTTCGGGAATTGAAGCGTTGCAAGATCAAGTTCGGCTTTGTAGGCGCTGTAATCACAAACTTGGGTCTTGAGCCGCGCCAGGAGTGTGCCATCGCCCGGCAAATCGGATGTGTCGCCATAGTCCAACAAGCCGGTATGATGACCGCTGATGCAATATACCAGTAAAGCGGCAAGCGGTTCTTGAGGCGTCCCCTTGAACAGTTGCGTCAATTCTTTTGCGCCTGCGGTGGCATGATCAACTTTACGCCCTGACCCATCCAGCCGCGCTTGAAATTCTTTAGAGTATTTCCCAATATCGTGTATTAGGGCTGCCGCGCGCGCCAATTCAGAAACACCTGCGTCACTGCCGAATTCTGCGGCAAAATCAGCAGTCCTATTCAGATGGTCGATCAATCGCTGCCATTCGGATTTATCTTTTCCGTCTTTGGTGTGGGCGTAATACACCAGATGTCTGGCTTGCGCTTCCATCACCTGATACAACTCCGCCATCTTCTGCGCCTCGCGCCTCAACGCCTCTCGCAACCCCTTCGGCTCCAGCACCTCCACATCGGCCCCCCACCCGCGAATCCACGGCAGCATATCTGTCGTCTCTGCCACCTGAGCCGACCAACGCAGATGATCAGGCTTGTCTTGGTCAGGTCCTTTTTCTTCTGACGGATGCCAGCGCGTCTCCATCACGCGGCGGTACACGGCGGGAGCAAAACGCAACACCACCGGCTCCACCTTCTCACCCCACATGATCGACCACGCGCTGCGCAAAATATCCAGGCCGGGGAAGTCAGGCGGAATGTGATACGCCTGCCGCGTCAACGTCGCTTCGCGGATGCGCTCCAACTTGTACGTGCGCCAGGCGTTCACCAGACTGCTGTGGCCGATGACATACGTCGTGAAGCCAATCGCCGACGGCTCGAATAAGAACGGCGAGAACTCTGTGGTGAACTTTGACCCTGACGCCGGCTCGTAGGTGATCTGCAAGACCCGGCGATAGATGTACGCCTGCATCACCGTGCGAAAGATCCGGTTGTAGGCGCCATCGTCCGGGCGCTGCGACAACTCAAGCGCCGCCTGATGAATCTCCGTGCCGATCTTCGCGTCACTCACCAACGCGGTGGCCAATTTCATCAGGGCCGTCTCGGCGGGTTCATTGCGCTTATCCTGCTGCTTCGTAAAGAGCCGCGCCGCCAGATACAAGGTCATGGCTTCTTCCGGTGACAACTCGAACTTGCGCAGTTGAATCTGCTCGTAGGGCCAGGCTATCCACAACGGACTTTTGTCTTCCTTGTAAACCTTGCCCTCGCGTTCCAACTCCGCCAGGTAATTATCCAACGTGCGCCGCTCGAATCCCGTGATTTCGACCAGTTCCGTTACTGGCAGGCCCAGGGGATAACGCCGCAGCGTGAGAAAGACGCGCTCTTTGCGCTGGCTCTTGGTGGCCTGATCAACTTTGGGCATATGGCACCTCTAACTCCATTGTAGTCGGTAGTTGGAAAATTAGCGCCAGCGACTTGGCAAAATCGGCCTGAACTAATCCCCCAGATGCCAGTCGCGGCCTTCCTTGTGAATGCGGCCTTGTTTCCTTAACTCGCGCAAGTAATTGTTCGTCGTCCGCCGATCCCAGCCCAACTCTTGAGCGATTTCTATCTCGCGCAAGCCGCTGAAACAGCGTCGTAAGAGTTGCAGTACCCGGCTGGAATTATCGCGCTTCTCACCTGCAAACAGCCTCGCCATGAATACCCTCCAAAGTAAGTGGTCTTACTTTGAGGATATTCCGCCGTTGGAAAATATTGTTCCAAAACCGGGCGGCAAGTTTGCTTCGTAGCGGAGTTGAAGGATTCACTGAAGCCTTGCCCGTGTTATAATCAAATCCAGGAGCCAATCACTATGAGCGCGACTGCCTCAATCACTTTGACCGGCCCCGGCCTGCCCGTGGGCAAGCGGCTGGACATTACCGTCTCGGTCAGCGCGACCATCGAAGTCGATGGCGTGACCGCCCAGCGTAAAGCCACGGCCTGGCTGGTTAGCGCTGTCGGCAATTTGCTCATCGGCGATACCCCCTCGCTGGTCATCGGTCAGCGCACCATCTGGCGTGTGCCCGCCCTGCTCACCTCACCCACCCGCGGCGTCATCGGTCAGGTCGGCACGGTCGATGTCGATGCTGTCACAGGCGAATTGCTGACCGAACCGCAACTCACGCAAGACCTGCTCACGCATGCCAAACAACTTGCCCGTTCCACTGCATCGCCAGCAGAGTGAAGGCGACTGTCTGCCCGTCTGTGTCCAGATGGTTCTGGATTATTGGGGCCAGCCGGCCGGCCGCGCTGATCTAATCACTATTGGTCGCGCCGCACCGCGCATGCGGTCATCCTGGTAGGCGTGGACGGTTCCACCGTTTACGTGAATGATCCGGCCTTCGCTACTGCTCCCCTGGCTCTTTCCTTCACCGATCTGCTGCTCGCCTCGGATTGTATGGGCAATCTGGCGGCGGTGATTTCACGCTGATCTCCACCATCTGCTCCAACCGATTCTGCTTCTCGTCTTTGTTGCCAAACATTGGGCCACCTCCGCTGTGAAAGATGACCACAGCATAAAGGTGACCTGTTGCCGGTACGGCGACAACTCGCCATCATTTTGGCAGCTCTCCCTCGCAAAAGCAAACGCGCCAACCTTTGGCGCGCTAACCTTTGGCGCGCCAACCTTCGGCCAGCGGTGCGTCGGCCACAGCCATGCGATAGACAATCAGGTATAATCCTTCTGAACCTGGAGGTGAGTGTATGACCACTAGTGACCGAGTACGCCTTTCGCCCACTCGTATTGAAATCAACCCCGACGTGATGTTGGGCAAGCCGGTCATTCGCGGCACACGCCTGCCGGTTGAACTGCTGCTCCGCAAGCTCAGCGAAGGGGCCACCGAAGCCGATTTGCTGGACGCCTATCCCCGCCTGACCCGCGCTGACATTCAAGCCGCGCTGGCTTATGCGGCAGACACGCTGGCCCACGAGACCATTGTTTTGCAGCCGGCCTGATGAGCACGCTCCGGCCCGTAATTTCTACCCCCCTGCCATCACCTTGATTCGCCCTCATTAGCCCCCTGTTAGCCGATTGATAGGCACGCCCCCCGCAAATGCGGTATTCTGATTACGCACCACGCACCACGCATCACGAATTTGCGTATCACGCTCAAGGAGAATGAACCATGTTTCGCAAGATGATGTTTCTAACCACGCTCACGATCGCCGTGCTGGCGCTGTCGGCCTGCGGCGCCAACATCAGCATCAACCCGTTCACGGCCGAGGCCACGGTCACGCAATCCTTCACCGCCGGCGCGCCGCCGCATATGGTGGTGGAAATGTTCAACGGCAGCATCGATGTGGTGACGGGCAGCGACAACACTGTCAAGGTCGAGGTGGTCAAACGCGGCGGCGGCATCTCGCAGCAGGCGGCGGAAGACGATCTGAAGAATGTCGAAGTGACCATGACCCAGGACGGCGACACGATCCGCGTGGTGGCCAAGCGCACCGATCAACGGGTGGACATCGGTAACAGCGGCGCGTCGGCCAAACTGCGCGTGCCCAATGGGGCGAGCCTCGATCTGCATTCGAGCAATGGCGCGCTTACGTCGGCCGGCCCGGTGAGCGACGTCAAGGCCAAGACCTCCAACGGCCCGATCGATGTGCGCAGCGCCCTCGGCCAACTCGATCTGGTGACGAGCAATGGTACGGTGACGATCAATGGCGGCAGCGGCCTGATCAATGCGGAGACGAGCAACGGCCCGATCGATGTGACGGCCGACAACGTGACCATCACTGCGCGCACCAGCAACGGCCCGGTTAGCTTCAGTGGTTCGTTGGCGCAAGGCCACAGTCAGCTGGATACCAGCAATGGCAACCTCGTGCTGACGCTGCCTGCGAGCGCGCAGTTTGCGCTCGATGCGGAGACCAGCAATGGCAAGATCAACAGCGACTTTGCAGTGAGCGGCGGAACTCGATCGGATACGCAGCTGCGCGGCACGGTCGGATCGGATCCGGGCGCGACGCTGGAACTTCGCACCAGCAACAGTGGCATCGACCTTCGCCAGAGTCGCTAAACACCCACGTGTCATTCCGACGAGCCGCTGTACGGCGAGGAGGAATCTCAGTGAAAAGAGCATCCTTATCACAAGGATGCTCTTTTTGGTTGTCTAGAGCACATTCCTGACGGATTGAT
>PMCF01000132.1 GCA_003154115.1 Anaerolineae bacterium | reverse complement strand
CCCGGAGGCCTGGCTCTGGTATCGCCGCACGATCGGAGGGGACCGCTGCCCCGTGGTTGACACGTGGTGGCAAACCGAGACGGGCATGTTTATGATCACGCCGATTCCCACCATGCCGCTAAAGCCCGGCTCTGGCACCAAACCGTTCTTCGGACAACAGGCCATGATCGTGGATGAGCAAGGCAACGAAGTGGCCGATGGCGAAGAAGGCTATCTGGTGCTGAAGCGCCCGTGGCCGGCGATGCTGCGCACGATCTTTGGCGACCCCGATCGGTATGTGAAACAATACTGGAGCAAGTATCCGGGCCTGTACTTCACCGGCGATTCGGCGCGGCGCGACAAAGACGGCTACTTCTGGATCATCGGCCGTGTGGACGATGTGATCAAGGTGTCGGGCTACCGATTGGGCACGGCCGAGATCGAGTCGGCGCTGGTGTCGCATCCCGCCGTGGCCGAAGCCGCCGCGATTGGTTTGCCGCACGAAGTGAAAGGCACCGCCATTCACGCGTATGTGCTGCTGCGACAAGGCTTCACGGCCTCAAAGGAATTGGGCGAAGAATTGCGCCAGCACGTCGGCCACGAGATGGGCCCGATTGCGAAACCCGAAGACATTCAGTTTGTCGATAAGCTGCCCAAGACTCGATCGGGCAAGATCATGCGGCGCGTGTTGAAGTCCCGTGCACAGGGCTTGCCGGACGGGGACATTTCGACGTTGGAGGAGTAGTGCGATAGTTCAACACCTGCACTGCACCAAACGCAGTGCGGTGCAAGTGTAGTCCGGCAGTTGAAGCGCGAACTACGCTAGACCCGATTGGTCGGGATCGACCAATCGGGTCTATTGCTTCCGTAATCACTCCACCGCGCACGGACCAGCGCGCCTGCTGCTGCGAATTTTGGTGTATCATTGCGGGTGAAATTCAGGAGACATTATGCCGAAGACCGAAGACTTTACCAAGTGGTTGACCTTGTTGCTGGCTGAAACATTTGGGGTCTCGCAGGCCCCGTTCGGGTTCGTGCTGGATTCGCCGCAGGCCGGCCTGTTTGGCACGATCGACTCGCTCAGCGCGCCGCTGGTCTCTTACTCGCCGGCACCCGGCCAACCGACGATTGCGGCGCATTGTAATCATGTGTTAGCCATCCTCCGCCTGTTCGAGGCGTACGAGCGCAAGCAGACGCCCGAACCCGATTGGCCCGCGACGTGGTCGAAGCGCCTGGTTGACGAAGCGGATTGGGCTGTCCTTCGCAAAGAGCTGCAAGAAGCGTATCACACCGTCGTAACGAGGCTGGAAGAAAACGATCGCTGGCCCGAATCACGCGTGGCAGCGGCGCTGATGCTGCTGACCCACTGCTCGTATCACGTGGGGCAGATCAAGCAACTGCTGTCGTCCATCGTACGCTAATGGTCTATCGGCGCGATCACGTTCCGCAGGTGCAGCGTCCGGTGATAACGGATTGAAGAGATTGAGAGAATGGCCGAACGACAAGACATCGACGCCATCTCACGACAGGACTATTCATGGAACATCTTACCGATACCACTGATCTCGATCGAGCCATTCACCAACATCGCACCACCACAGCCACCGTGACGCTGCGCCACAACGGATCGCCCCTCGCGGGACAGGAGCTTGTCGTCGCCCAGCGGCGGCATCAGTTCCTCTTCGGGAGTAATTGGGGCGAAAGCACCATGGCGCTGTCCAATGGCGAATTGACGGGCCACGAAAAAGAACTAGCCGAACGGCGCAACGAGCACTTTCTGCAACTCTTCAATCAGGCCACGCTGCCGTTCTACTGGGGCCGCTTCGAACCGCAGCGCGGACAACCTCAGACGCAGCGCATTCTCAACACCGCCCGCTGGTATCAGGCACACGGCTGCGCCTTGAAAGGGCATCCTTTATGCTGGCACACCGTGACCGCCGATTGGTTATTACCCCTCAGTAACCGCGAGATTCTACAGGCGCAGATCGCGCGCATTCAACGCGACATGTCCGACTTCGCCGGTGTGATTGAGATGTGGGATGTGGTCAACGAAGCCGTCATCATGCCCATCTTCGATCGCTACGACAACGGCATCACGCGCATCTGCAAAGAACTGGGCCGCATCGAATTGATCCGCACGATGTTCGAGACCGCGCACGCCGTCAATCCGAGGGCGACCCTGCTCCTGAACGACTTCGACGTGTCCCCGGCGTATGACATCCTGGTCGAAGGCTGCCTCGCAGCGGGCGTCCCGATCGATGTGATTGGCATTCAATCGCATATGCATCAAGGCTACTGGGGCGTCGAGCGGACGCAGCACGTCCTCGAACAGTTCACGCGCTTCAATCGTCCCATCCATTTTACCGAGAACACGATCGTCTCAGGCCACCTCATGCCGCCGGAGATCGTCGATCTGAATGATTATCAAGTGAGTGATTGGCCAAGCACGCTGGAAGGCGAAGAACGTCAGGCCCGGGAAGTCGTCTTGCACTACAAGACCCTCATGGCCCATCCGTTGGTGGAAGCGATCACCTGGTGGGACTTGTCCGACGGCGGCTGGCTCAATGCGCCCGCCGGGTTGCTGCGCAACGATCACTCGCCCAAACCTGCTTATGAGGAACTGCTGAAGTTGGTCAAAGGCGAATGGTGGCTCGCCCCGACGAAGATGACGACGGATGCCAACGGGCAGATTTCGTTCACAGGCTTCCTAGGCGAGTATGAAGTTTCGTTAGATAAACGGCACGCTGCATTCGCGGTAAAGGATAAGGGAGAAGCACACATCGTGATTGAAATGTGAGTGTGAATGATGGGATCAGTTCCTCTCATGGCGACCGCCATCTTTTTCCAAGCCGTTCGTGAGGCACCCCACCTGATTGTCTCGCCCTCACAAGCCTTGCCGTTGACGCGATATTATCACGTATGGACAGGTCACCACAACCTCACCGAGGTAGAGTTTAGTTTGTATTACGGCCTCGTCGATGTTCGCCCCTTAGGCACATGGCGAATTTCTGAGATTCCACCATTGCCCCGCAGTCAGGCGAATATTACGGTGGGTATTCATCTTGATCAGGCCGGTCAGTTGGCCGTCATCGCCAACTGGCAGAGCCAACCTTTGCCAGTAGCGGTGAGCAGCTATGGAGCGTTCACGCGACTCCCGATCGGTACACTTCCCCTTGAGAGGCTGGGCGCTCATCTCCACGCTGGACAAGGACACGGCACGATTGAGCGTTACGATGCCTACCGCGAGTATGGGTTGATCGCCGTGGAGAACACCAAACTGCTGATTCCCTTCGTCAAACCGCCCGAACGTGACTACGGACTATCACTCTTTGATCCCGGCGATCAAGTCGCCTTTACGATTGCCCACGGGCAAGTGACACAGGTGAGAAGAACTATGCCCCGCGATCCACGCTACCACCACTTCTGGTGCGATCACTGCGCTAAGTATTTGGAGTATGCCGAGACAACCGAGGCATGGCGAGACGGCACCTGGGGCGAGTATCGCGTGTGGACGTGCAATACCTGCCACGCCGAGGTCAAGCCCACGACAGGTGACTCAGCGCGTTTATAAGCAAGGGAAACCTCTATGCAACCCAGGCGCGACATCGAAATCTATCTGGCGCACCTTCCATCCGAACTGCGCGACATCGTGTTTGAGTTGCGAGACACCATTGCTGCGATTGCGCCGACGGCCACTGAGGCAATTCATCGCCACGGCTTCTCCTACTACCACGCCGAGCGCGGCGGGCCGGTCAGCGCAGGCATCTGCCAGATCAACCTACAGCCCGATCACATCCAACTGGCCTTCATTCACGGAGCGTTTCTACCTGATCCCAAAGGTCTACTGCGAGGCGAACGGCTAGCCAAGCGCTACGTGAAGATCGCATCATTCGATCAAGCGCCGTGGGATGATCTCCAAAATCTGATCATTGCTTCCGCGAATTTCGATCCGCGCTCAATCGCGTAGACTGGTCGGGTTTCAAGATATCGTTTAAAAGGGGTCTCTTCGCCCGCCAGCGTTCAATGATTTTGCGTACGAGATCGCAGCGTGCTATAGTATTGACATGCGACCCCAAGCACGCTTTTTATGCGCAATCAGCCTGTCGCTGCTGATCCTCGTTATCCCCGTCATGGCCGCGTCGAATAACACGATCACAGTCTGTCCGGCCGGATGTGACCACAGCACGATTCAACCCGCCATCGACGCGGCCCAAGTCGGCGATACAATCGTTGTGGCCGCTGGCATTTACACCGGACAACTCATACTCAAGAGCAATCTCACGCTGGTCGCCCAGGCTGGGCCAACCTCAACCATCGTCACCGCACTCGCCAGCCCGATCATCTCTGGCAATCGCCTCAACGCGGTCACGCTGGAGGGTCTCAGTGTCAAAGGTAATGAAGCCATCACCGCACCGATCGGCATCGATCTCGTCGATAGTGCGCTGGTTGTGTCAAACGTCATCGTCGGCGACTTACACGGTGCGAACGGCACGCCCGTCTATACCGACGGCTTGAACGCCATCGGCTTGCATATCAGCGGGA
This sequence comes from Anaerolineae bacterium, assembly GCA_003154115.1. GTDB lineage: Bacteria > Chloroflexota > Anaerolineae > Fen-1058 > Fen-1058 > Fen-1058. Next base: position 11,790 of record PMCF01000132.1, on the reverse strand, counting down.
CCTTCAACGTGACAGTGTCCAATTCGATCTTCGAGAATATCACGGGCGGAGATGCTGAAGCGGATTCCGTCGGGCGCGGTGGAGATGGAATCGGCATCGCGGCCAATGGGGATGGGCAATTGACCATCCTCTCGTCCACCGTGCGCCAACTAACGGGCGGCGCTGCAGGCCAAAAAATCGATTACTTGGCTTGCTATACATGCTGCAACGGCGTCGGAGGTAACAGCCTGGGCATTAGCAAAACCGGGACGGCTAAGCTGGATGTCAACCAGACGCGCATCGGCGATCTTGTTGGCGGGTCGCCTTGTACGGGAGTCTATGCGCTGAGTTGCCGCTGGAATGCGGGAGCCGTGATCGGCGTTCTCTCCGCCGAGGGAACGCTGGTCCTGAACAACAGCACGATTGTCGGCTTGCGCGGGCAAACCAGCTATACGACTCCGCCCAGCACGGCTGTTTCAACCTCTCACTCGACTGATGTTCACATCGCAGACACCGAGATTGCGGAACTGAACACGCCTGAAAACTCTACCTCTGTTCAGCAACCGGATTCACCCTACTGCCCGCCGCCGCAGGTCAGCGCCGTCGGCATCGCCTCCAACAGCGATAACTGCGTCCAAATCGTGCGCACGGATCTGCACGACCTCGTCGGCGCAAATCCCGACGGCTATAGCACCGGCATTTCAATTGATTCCTCAAGAAATGTCACGCTCACCGGAAATCACATTGCCCGGTTGAGCAGCGGATCGGGTCCTACCTGGCGGGGGACTCAACGGCCCTATTTGGTCACGGGGATTGACATCAACGCCGTTGACATCGCGCACCTCGCCGATAATCGAATCGAACGATTGCAGGGTGGCGACGGTGAAGTGTTGTACTATTGGAGTTCCAAGGGCGGAAGTGTAGTGGGAGTCCAGAGTGAATCAACCGCTTATGTGCAGCTCATCAACAACATCGTGGCGTTTCTGGTCGGAGGCAACAGCTCAACCGCAGGCGGATATTGGCCGCCGTACAGTAAAGGCGGCGATGCGATCGGCTTCAATCTGCAGAGCGGATCAAGTCAGGTGTGGAATAACACGATCTATGATCTGCGCGGTGGTCAAGCGAGTCAGCCCGATCAAATCTCCGGCGCCAGCGCCGGACTTCAAATGGCGGATATGACGAATGCGCTGGTGATCAACAATGCCTTCATCAGCAATACCATCGGCGTTTCAGCGACCACGAGCAATTATCTGTGGGACTACAATGCCCTGTGGCACAACACCATCAACTACGCCGGCATCTTCGCCGCGCCGCATGATCTATCTGCCGATCCCTGGTTTGCCGATTCAATCAATGGCGATTTCCAGCTTCGCTTCTATTCGCCGTTGATCGACGCCGGGTTCAATCTTGGCGCACCACTCGCTGACTTCGCCGGCAGGCCGCGTCCGCTAGACGGGAACGATGACGGTCTGGCGCGCACGGACATCGGCGCATACGAGTATCAACCCGTGCCCATCAAGCGCGCCTTGCTCCCGATCATTCTGGTTTCATCCCATTAAGCGTCAGCCGTACTTCTCGATCAACTCCCGTGTGCGCTTGATGCCATCCGCCGGATCGCCATCGCCTTCGTACTCGATGCTGATCATGCCCTGATAGCCCGTCGACTTCAACGCGCTCAAACACATCCGATAATCGATGTGTTTCTCTTCGCCCGACGTGTTGAACTCACGCGATTTGGCATGCACATGAATCGCGTGGGGGGCCAAAGACCCTAAGGATTTGGGGAAATCCTTAGGGTCTCCTTCAAAGTTGCCGAAGTCCAAGCACACACCCAAATAGGGCGAATGAAAGTGCTGCACGAATTCGGCCAACACCGCCGGATCATTACTCAATCCGCCGTGATTCTCGATCGCCAGCTTGACGTTCCGCGCCGTCACCACCGGCAGCACGCTGCTCATCAACTCCACCGCGCGGTCGTAGGCCGCCCGGCTATATGCCGTCCGATCGGCTTCGGCGTTCACGCCGCGTTCGCCCCCTAACGTCACACGGATCAACGGCGCACCGAGAAACACCGCCGTTTCGAGCGCGCCCGCCAGGTACGCCTTCTGCTTCTGTCGATCGGGACCTTCGCTTGCCGTCAAATCAGAATCGATCGACCAGCAGATCAAGCGCGTGCCGCTGCGCAAGCGATGGAGGCGCGTCCGCATGAGCGTCTTGCGATCGTACACATACTGGTTGAACTCCCGCGCCTTGCGACCCAACACCCGCGCGATCGGATTCGGCGGTCTGGGCCACAGAAACATATCTTGCAGCTCTACCGCACCATACCCCAGATCGTGCACGCGATACGGCACATCCGGCAGGCGAAGTTTTCCGCTGTACAGTTCGTCGTGAAATGACCAGGAAGAAATTGCAATATCCATCATTAAGGATCACGCCTTACGCCTTACGTATTACGCATCACGTCTTCAGAAACTCCAACACCACCCGATTGAACTCCTCCGGTTGATCGACCGGTGTCGCGTGACCGGAATCACGCACGATGTGCCACTGTATCTTCGGAATCCCGCGCACCAACTGCCGCTGGCAGCCGCGCGGCACCACCGCATCTCGATCGCCCGTGATAAGCAGCGTCGAAGCCGTGATCCGATCGAGTTGGGCGCGCGAATCAAAGCGCCGGATCGCCTCGACCAGATAACGGTATGACGCTTCATCGTTCGTGCCGATGCGTTCCACCACCACTTCGCGCCACGGTGTCTGATCGGGTTTGGGAAATAGATCGCGCGCCACCACTTTGGCCGTCGTGCGCACAGGCAAGAACTTCGAGACAACCGCGCGCCGTGCCAGCGTGTAAGTCTCGCGCAGCGAGGTCGGCCACAAGTGCGCGAAGGTGTTGACCAGAACAAGCTGCTTCACCTTCTCCGCAAAATCGATCGCCAACACCTGACCCACCAATCCCCCCAGCGATAGACCCAGCACGTGCGCGCGCGGAATTTCCAGCGCGTCCAGCAGCTGCGCCACATCGGCGGCCAGCGTGTAGATCGTCACCGGGCCGCGCAACAAACTGCTGGGGCGATGTCCGCGCACATTCACCGCGATGACGCGAAAGCGCTCGGCCAGAACGGGCATCTGAAACATCCAGTCGTCGCTGCTCGATCCCAGGCCGTGCAGCAAGACCAACGGATAACCCGATCCTGTTTCCTGATAATAGATTTCGGCTGAATTGACTGAGAGGCTGGGCATCGTTTTAGTTCGCTGCTGGCCGACGGCTTGCTGCCGCGATGGTAACACGAGACGTGGGGGTTGACAAACTTGGCAGACGCGTCAACAATTGGCCCACTCTCATTCAACGCTATCGTTTAGCGCGCTATCATTTTTCTCAGGAACGTGCCAATGTCTCCCCTCGACCCTCAAGACAAGATCAATGTACTCTTTGTGTGTATGGGCAACATCTGCCGCTCGCCGATGGCCGAAGCCGTGTTCCGCGATCTGGTAAAACAGCAGCAACTGATCGATCACTTTGAGATTGTTTCCGCCGGCACGGGCGACTGGCACGCCGGCGAACCGCCACACCACAGCACGCGCGAAACGCTACGGCGGCACGGCATCGAGCCCAATGGCCTGGTGGCCAAACCTGTCTCGCAAGCCATGCTCGATCGCGCCGACTACGTGGTGGCGATGGATTACGAGAACCTGGCCGATCTGCGCACGTGGCGCATCCAGCGCAAGAAGATATCGCGCATCCTCGACTACGCGCTGGATGTGGACATACGCGACGTACCCGATCCATTCTACGATGGCCGCTTCGAATTAGTCTACACGCTGGTCAATCGGGGCGCGGAAGGGTTATTGCAGCAGATCCGCGAAACTCACAACCTCTGAGGCAGGCGCGATGCTGTCTGACCTGCGCGCCTCGCTGGAAAAAACGCTCGGCCCCATTCGCAGCCTCACGCCCGTGGGCGGCGGCGACATCAACAACGCCGCGCGAGTAGAAACCGCTTCGCACGGCGAAGCCGGTGACGCGCGTTACTTCGTCAAATGGAACACCGCCCCGCTGCCGCGCATGTTCGAAGCCGAGGCGCGTGGCCTGAAACTGCTGGACAGCGCCCACGCCCTCCGCATTCCACGTGTTATCGCGCTGATCGATCAACCGCCCGCACTGGTATTAGAATGGATCGACGTGGGCGCCAATAAACCAGCCGCGTCAGAAGCATTAGGACGCGGCCTCGCACAGCAGCACCGTTCGAGCGCGCCCACCTACGGCCTCGATCACGACAACACTATCGGATCGAATCCGCAGTGCAACACACCAACTCGATCGTGGATCGAGTTCTATCGCGATCGACGGCTGGGCGTGCAGCGCGATCTGGCGCGGCAGCGCGGCCATCTCACGTCCGATCGGGCGCGGCGGCTCGATCGGGTGATGAACCACCTCGATCGGTGGATCGACGAGAACGCCGTAACACCCGCGCTGCTGCACGGCGATCTGTGGGGCGGCAACTACCTGATCGATGCGCAGGGTCAGCCGGTGTTGATCGATCCGGCGGTGTATTACGGCGACCGCGAAGCCGAGCTGGCCTTCACGGAATTGTTCGGCGGATTCAGCGCGCGGTTTTACGCGGCGTACAACGAAGCGTGGCCGCTGGATCGCGGCTATGCCGATCGGCGCGATCTGTACAACCTCTATCATCTGCTCAATCATCTCAACCTATTTGGTGAAGGCTACGGCGGATCAGTCGATGCGATTTTGCGCCGTTACGCAGATTGACGGGTATACAGCAAAACTGTTGGGCGGGCATGCTGCCCGGCCACGCTCGCGCTGGATGTGCCATCCAGCAGGAGCGTATCCCACAAGTCACCAACACTTTTGCGTTATACTCCAGATTGATCAGACCCTTGCAGAACTTGAGGGCGCGTGATAAAATACCGCCCGCTTGACCGTTGGGGGTTCGTCTAGCTGGCAGGACAGCAGACTCTGGATCTGTATGGAGGGGTTCGAATCCCTTACCCCCAGCCACCGACCTCGCGAGAAATCGCGGGGTCTTTTTGTTTCCCCGGGTTACTACTCAGCCGTCATTCCCGCGAAGGCGGGAATCCACTGTCGGCGGCTGGATTCCCGCCTTCGCGGGAATGACAATACGCGGCGCATAGCGAAACGGCTGAGTAGTAACTTTCCCGGAACAAAATCCAGCGTGTAGCGTCTTTAGAATAGAAACGGCCATCGCCTGCCGGTCGCACCGCTGAGCGACCGGCCCGATCCGCCGTCATCATTTGAAATCTATTCAGGAGAAAGAAAGATGTCTACTCGCCCGCTCGCCAAGTTCTATACCGTCATGGTTGGTCTCGTCGTTTTCGCCCTGGCGTTGACCGGTTGTTCCTCGGCTGCTGCACCGACCTACGCCCCAGCACCTGGCGGTAATACCGCCCCCAAAGCAGCTCAACCAGCCGCACCGGCTCAAGGTCGCGCTCCAGCGGCCGATGTTCTAGCTCAACCGCCCGCGTCCAACGCGCCGTGCTGCCCGCCCACGCCGCTGCCGTGGCCCACCTACCCGGCCCCATCGGAGCGGCCTTACTCGGCCAAGCCTTTCATCGATGCGCGCGCCGATCATCTCTCCACGTTTGCGATGGATGTCGATACCGCGTCCTACACCAAGATGCGCGATTATCTGCACAACGGCCAACTCCCGCCGACCGATTTGGTGCGCGTCGAAGAGTTCATCAACTACTTCAAGCAAGAATATCCCGATCCGACCGATGGTGCGTTCAGCATCAACATCGAGGGAGCCCGCTCGCCGTTCAGCCCCGAGGGGACGTATCTGCTCAAGGTGGGGTTGCAGGGCAAGCATCTGGCCGATTGGCAGCGCAAGGACGCCACCTTGATTTTCGTGGTGGATGTATCCGGCTCGATGCAGGAAGACGACAAGATCAACATGGTGAAGTACGGCCTGACCACGCTAGTCGATCAACTCGGTCCCAATGATCGCGTGGGCATCGTCGCCTTCAGCGACAATGCGTGGGTGGCGCTGGAACCGACCTCGGTTGAGAATCGCAACCGCATTACGGATGCCATCAACAGCCTGCGCCCAATGAATTCCACCAACACCGAAGCCGGCCTGCGCCTGGGCTACGATCTGGCGCAGCGTTACTATCGAGATGGGATGATCAATCGGGTGGTGTTGGCCACCGATGGCATGGCCAATGTCGGCAATACTGATCCCAATGTGCTGGCACAATATGCGCAGGATTACTATGGCCGCAACATCTTCCTCTCGACGGTGGGTGTGGGGCACGGTAACTACAACGATCAGCTGTTGGAAACGCTGGCCGACAAGGGAAATGGGGTGTACTCCTTCCTCGATAGTCAGCAGGCTGCCGAACGCATCTTCGCGCAAGATCTCAACGGCACGCTGCAGACCATCGCCAAGGATGCCAAAGTGCAGGTCGATTTCAACCCGAACACGGTGCGCGCCTACCGTCTCATCGGCTACGAGAATCGCGCCGTGGCCGATCAAGACTTTCGCAACAACTCAGTGGATGCCGGCGAAGTGGGCGCGGGCCACAGTGTCACCGCCCTGTATGAAGTGTCACTCGATCCCGAGTCGAATGACGACGCCGCCATCGTCCGCCTCCGCTACGAAGACCCGGACACCCACGCCGTGACCGAGTTGAACAAGGCGTTCAAGGCGCGTGATTTCCAGAGCGACTTCAATCGCATGTCGCCGCGCTTCCAGTTGACGGCCAGCGTGGCCCAATTCGCCGAGATTCTGCGCGGCAACGAGTGGACCAAGAATGCCAAGATGCGCGACGTGCTGAACGTGATGACCAATGTGCGCAATCAACTGCCCTACGATCAGGATGTGAATGAGTTCGTGACCCTGGTGGAGCAGGCCATGCGCTTCACGGATTGAACGTTACTACTCAGCCGTTGCGCGGCGCTGTCATTCCCGCAGTAGTAAGCAGGAATCCAGAGACACTGCCGGCGGCGAATCTGGATGCCCGACACGCCCAGCGCGCCTCCGCCGCAGTGCGGCGGGCAAGGCGTAAGCACGCTTCGCGGGGCATGACGGCTAAGGAGTAACGATTGAGCACAGCTACGCAGCAGACGAAGTGCAAAGAAACCGGGGTTCTCCAGTTCAAGAGGAATTGAACGACTATAGCGGTTTCCAAGTTGATTTACGGTCTCGTTTGGACTCGAGGCTTCAGCCGGTTGGCTGGTGTACGACGGATCCGGCTAAAGCCTCGAGTCCGATGTCGTAAACTAATCTGGAATTTGCTCTACCAGGAGAACCCCGGTTTCTGGTTGTCCAGTCGGGAACAAATCCACGTGTGCGGCGTCTTAAAAGCAGAAAGTCAACTCGCTGCGACCACATTCATATCACACAGAGGAGAAAGGAAAATGTCTACTCATTCGCTCGCCAAGTTCTACACCGTTGTCGTCGGTCTCGTCGTATTCGCCCTGGTCCTGTCGGGCTGCGGTGCTGCAGCTGCCCCGGCTCCTACACAAGCCCCGGCTCAAGGCCCTGCTTCGCAAGTAGTGACCAAGGAAGTTCAGGCCCCCCGGCCTGCTGCCCAGCCTACTGCAGCGCCGGCCATGATGGCCACACAAGCGCCCGCGGCTAGCGGACCGGTTGCCCAGCCCGCGGCTGGTGCAGAAGCCAAAGTGGCGGCCACTCAGGCGCCGTTTCAACCGCCCGTCGATAGTGCCGCCAAACCACCGGTAGCCAATCCACCGTGCTGCCCGCCCACGCCGCTGCCGTGGCCCACTTATCCGCCCCAATCCGAGCGGCCTTCTTCGGCCAAGCCGTTCATCGATACGCGCGAGGATCATCTCTCGACGTTTGGCATGGATGTCGATACCGCGTCGTACACGCAAATGCGCGATTATCTGCACAACGGCCAACTCCCCCCGACCGATTTGGTGCGCGTCGAGGAGTTCATCAACTACTTCAAGCAAGAGTATCCCGATCCGACTGAGGGGGCGTTCAGCATCAACCTCGAAGGAGCACGCTCGCCGTTCAGCCCCGAGGGAACCTACTTGCTCAAGGTCGGCCTGCAGGGCAAGCATCTGGCCAACTGGCAGCGCAAAGACGCGCTGTTAACCTTCGTGATGGACGTGTCCGGCTCGATGCAAGAAGATGATAAGATCAACATGGTGAAGCACGGCTTGACCACGCTAGTCGATCAGCTAGGCCCCAACGATCGGGTGGCGATTGTCGCCTTTACCGACACCGCCTGGGTGGTGCTGGAGCCGACTTCGGTCGAGAATCGCAACCGCATCCTCGATGCCATCAACAGCCTGTATCCGATGAATTCAACCAACACCGAAGCCGGCCTAAAGCTGGGGTACGAGTTGGCGCAGCGCTACTATCGGGATGGCGTGAACAACCGCGTGATTCTGGCGACCGATGGTGTGGCTAACGTCGGCAATACCGATCCCAATGTGCTGGCGCAGTACGCGCAGGATTACTACGGTCGCAACATCTTCCTCTCGACGGTGGGTGTGGGGCGCGGCAACTACAACGATCAGTTGTTGGTCACTCTGGCCGACAAAGGCAATGGGGTGTACTCCTTCCTCGATAGCCAACAGGCTGCCGAGCGCATCTTCGCACAAGACCTCAACGGCACGCTGCAGACCATCGCGAAGGATGCCAAGATCCAGGTTGATTTCAACCCGAACGTGGTGCGTGCTTACCGGCTCATCGGTTACGAGAAGCGCGCCATCGCTGATCAGGACTTCCGCAACAATGCGGTGGATGCCGGTGAAGTGGGGGCGGGTCATAGTGTGACCGCCTTGTATGAAGTGGTAGTCAATCCAGACAGCAACGACGATGCCGCCATCGTCCGCATCCGCTACGAGGACCCGGACACCCACGCCGTGACCGAACTGAACAAAGCGTTCAAGGCGCGTGACTTCCAGAGCGATTTCAATCGCATGTCGCCGCGCTTCCAGTTGACGGCCAGCGTGGCCCAGTTCGCCGAGATTCTGCGCGGCAACGAGTGGGCCAAGAACGCCAAGATGCGCGACGTGCTGAATGTGATGACCAACGTGCGCAATCAACTGCCCTACGATCAGGATGTGAACGAGTTTGCAACTCTGGTAGAGCAGGCCATGCGCTTGACGGATTGAGCGCAACCTCGAAGTGAAAAGAAACCGGGTTTCTCCCAGAGGAATGGAGAATCCCGGTTTCCAGCAATCATGATAAGGGTTGGCGTTGAATCTCGACGCCAACCCTTACGTTGTCTTATTTCGCCTGTTGAGACAATACGTCTGTGACGCGGCGATCGACTGCCTCAAGCATTTGCCGATAACCGGACATAGTCAACCACTTATCTTCAAAGACAGTGCCGAACGTCATGACGATCAACTTTTGATACCGCGCGATTGATCTACAGTCCTGAGATGGAAGCCCGTTAAGTTTTGAAGACAGACAAGCTACTTTTAGTGCATCCGCGTGATGCGGAAAGGCGAGCTCAGGCACATCTTTCCAATCCTTGATATATTCCGGCGGAAACATTTGATCGAGCGTACGCGAGTAACCTTGTTCCGCAAGCAGCGTCGTAGAGTAAAAAGTGACATCCTGGCTCAGGGAAACACCTGTCTGGCGCGGTTGTGTTCTATATGCAACACCTAGACTTTCGCCATCCCAGGTCGTGTTTTCTAGTCTCCAGCCTGCTGGTATCTCGCCTTCTTGCAAGAACAACTCTTTGACCCAGGGCTCCGATGGCGGTACGACCCAGGCCACAGTTGGTGTTGGCATATCAACAGGCAACAGTCTATTTCCCGCAGCTGGTGACACAGGAATAACCGCTGGTGAAACGCTGTTGACGTTGCCAGTGTTCATCACGGCGATGATAGCTGCCAATATTAATAGCACAATCAGGCCTGCCACAAGAATACTCAACATTGAACGGTTTTTCATCGGTTACAAGACCCCTTGATTGGTATGCGTATTACAACGGTGGTGCGATTTTAGCACAACATTGTGCTATTGCGCGGAAGCGATGAAGTCGGGCTGCTGATCAGTAGATTGACGTGCGGCACGCCGTAGTGGACAATTACGCTAAGAAGCCGTCAAAGAACAACTCCGTAGATTGCTCCAGGCTGGATGGTCACANNCCGGATTTGCAATCCGGCGGGAGCGTCGAAAGTGCGGACTTATTTCTTGGCAAGCCCTAACTTCAACTATAGGAAAAGGCAGCATGACCATCAGCACGCAGACCGTATCGTTCTCGTCAGGCAAGTCCACCCTGGAGGCATATCTCGCCAGGCCGGAAGGCATAGGACCTTTTCCCGCCACGGGGCTGTTTCCCGGCGTGGTCGTCATCCACGAAATCTTCGGGCTGAACGACAACATCCGCGATATTGCGCGGCGCTTTGCCGCTGAAGGTTACGTGGCCCTGGCCGTCGATCTGTTTGCGGGGCGCAATCGCGTGGTGTGCATGTTTCGCTTCATGGGCGGCCTGTTCACCAATTCGCTGAATCATCGCGGCATCAAAGATTTGAAAGCCGCGCTGACTTATCTGACGCAGCAGCCCGGTGTTGACGCGCAGCGCCTCGGCGCGATCGGGTTCTGCATGGGCGGCGGTTTTGCCATCGGGTGGGCGTGTACGGATGATCGGTTGAAAGTCATCGCGCCATTTTACGGGATGAATCCACGTCCGCTGGAGGCCGTGGCGCGATCGTGCCCCGTGGTGGGTTCGTATCCCGAGAAAGACTTCACCGCCGGCCTGGGCCGCAAACTCGACGAGGCGCTGGACACTTATCACATTGAGCACGACATCAAGGTTTATCCCGAAGCGAAACACTCCTTCTTTAATGATCAGCGTCCTTCGAATTACAATGCTGAAGCCTCGGCCGATGCGTGGCCAAGAACGTTGGCCTTCTTCAAGGAACGCCTCGGCTAGAGCGAATTCCTAAATGGTTTACGCTCGCCGTCCGCTGCGCGTGGTCACACGCTCCGCGGCCGTTTGGTCGCTGGATGTGGCCATCCAGCGGAAGCAGTGGCGTAAATCAAAACGGGAACCGATCTAAGCAGAACCGCCCGATCGAATAATTCGATCGGGCGGTCTCATGGTGCGGTAGGCCCTACACCAAGCAGGTCTGCGGATCGCTGCGCGGGGCAGTGTGTCTTAGCCAAGCAGGCGTTTGCCTCTGCCGCGCGTTCGTTCTATACTTGTCGTCATGACCACGCCCTTTGACGCCTACCTCGCCAAGATTCAAGCCGATTTCTCCGTCAGCGGCACGCTCAGCAACGACGACATCACGCACTATCAACGCATCGTCGTCGCTTTGCAAGAGACAATGCGCGTGATGAAGCAGATCGATGCAGCGATACCGAGTTGGCCGATCAGTTAAACGAAGACCTCGGAGGTTTCGCGCAGTGCCCCGTAGCGAAGCGGGTATCTTCCGGCAGGCGCGGCTAGATGATCGATCTAATCGATTGGCAGGCAAGGATAGACGGCACGTTGAAACCTCCGAGATCTTGCGTACAATGGTAGCAACCGTCAAAGCAAAGATTAGCAAGGCCGAAGCCAAAGGCAGCACGGCGGCTCAGAAAGCGGCGCTGACAGAACTCAAGGCGTGGGTCAGTCGCTTCACGGGCGTCGTCGTGCCCGCGCTGAAAGATCGACCTGATCTGTTGGCGAAGCTGGGTCTGAAGCCGAGGGGCGGGAAGCGGTAAGAGGGAAGGGAAAGACCTGGCAGGTTTCGATCGTCAGGAAAGCACAGCCAGATGATCGATCAGATCGATCATCACGGCGAGCCTGATCATCAATGGAAACCTGCCACCCAATTTTTGCGCAAATTGGGCT
>PMCF01000063.1:11885-13825 GCA_003154115.1 Anaerolineae bacterium | reverse complement strand
AATTTATGCCCGTTTGAAGTATAGTGAGGCAGTCTATCATTATGCTGGCCGTTGGCGCAATCGTACCAGGGGAACTCGACACAGACACCGCGCCGCCGCTGAAAACATCTACTTCTCAAAAAAGGCCCAGCTCCCAACGAGCTGCAAACTAGAAGAAGATATGATAGAAGAAGTTAGACCCGGACATCGATTGATGACTGAAACTCCGTTGGATCCGCTTGACCGCGGGGAGGTATTGGACCAGATGAACCTGGCAACGCTGCGTGACGTTCAAGAGGTCAGTATGGACGCGAGTCACCTGGCCGTGGCGCTAGCCCAGGTACAGCAGCTCAATGCCCAGCTTGAGCAGCGCAACCGCCAATTGACGGCGCTCCACGAAATCGGGCGAACGTTCTCCGCCACACTCGACCTCCGCGAAATCTATCGGGCGATGTTTCGCGAAATTGCGCAGAAACTATTGGGCGCTTCGCACCTGTTGATTGCGTTGTTTGATGCCGAAACGGAAACGCTCACCTGTGGATTTGCCATCGGCGACAATGAAGAATTTGATCCGTCCCAATTCCCGCCTCTGAAAATCGGGGCCGGCCCGGTCAGTGATACGATCCGGACGCAGCAGCCGCGCATGGTGGATTTGGAAACAGAATATTTTAGCCAGAATGCGAAAGGACACGCCGAGCTCATCGGGCAAGGGCCAAGCCCCAAGTCGGCGCTCTACGTCCCCATGATCAGCAACGATGCAGTGATCGGCGTGATGCAGGTGCAACATTATGCCGCGGCCGCCTTTCAAGCCACCGACCTCACGTTAGTCTCGATCCTGGCCAATCAGGCCGCCATTGCCTGCGAGAATGCCCAGTTGTACGCCACCGTCCAGCAGCACGCCCAGCAACTCGAACAGCGCGTGGCCGAGCGCACGCTCGAATTGGCCGCAGCGAATCAGCGGCTCACCGAACTCGATCGTCTAAAAGATCAATTTGTCTCCAGCGTCAGTCATGAACTGCGCACGCCGTTAGCCAACGTGAAATTGTATCTGCAACTGCTCACCCGCGGCCGGCCCGATAAACACGACGATTACATGCAGACGCTGCACCGCGAAACACGCCGCCTGGAAAAATTGATCGACGATTTGCTCGACCTGTCGCACCTGGATCTCGACGCCGCGGCGTTTTATCTGGAACCGACCGATGTCAATTACCTGACCACCGAACTCGCTCAAGATCGAATTGCGCTGGCGACGGATCGCGGCTTGATCATCGACTGCCAGCTTACCTCCGATCTGCCCCCGGCCCTCATCGATCCGCAACGCTTCACGCAGGTCATGTCCAATCTGACGACGAACGCCATGACCTACACCCCAGCGGGTGGCCTCATCACGTTGAGCACGGCGGTCCGGCCACAAGCCGGGAGCGACTGGCTCACTTTCACGGTGCGCGACACCGGACCAGGCATTCCCGAGCGGGAATTACCGCACATCTTCGAACGCTTCTTTCGCGGCTTGGCGAGCCGCAAATCCAACACCCCCGGCACGGGATTGGGTCTAGCCATCTGCAAAGAGATCGTCGAGCGGATGGACGGATACATCACCGTCGAAAGCCAGTTGGGTCAAGGCGCGATCTTCACCGTCTGGCTAAGACCGGCCTGTTGAAGTTGAGCAGCGCTGCGCAATAGAAGATCAAAACGCCCGACGATCGTCGGGCGTTTCACGTATCTCTGGCGGAGACCCGGTGAGTTACACCGTCTGAAGCCGGGCCACAATCATGCGCGCTTTCTGCGAGGCATTGCCCACATACGCCCGGGCGTCCAATAACGTGTGCGCCGTAACAGCATCCACGTAGTGGGTCACACGCGGATCGGCGCACAGGGTGTCGATCAATCCGCTCGGCCGGCCCGCGCCGATCTCCGCCCAGGCTTGCAGCGCGTGCTCGCGGATCACTTCGTGCATC
>PMCF01000063.1:0-11833 GCA_003154115.1 Anaerolineae bacterium | reverse complement strand
TCCCAGGCCACGCGCGGCAGCTGCGCCAGATAGCGCGCCAGTGAATCGATCTTCTCAGCGTTGATGGGATTGCGCTTGAAGGGCATCGCCGATGAGCCCACCTGCTTCGCCCCGAACGGCTCGCTCCATTCGCCGATGGGCGGTGATTGTAGAATGCGCAGATCAAACGCAAATTTGTGCAGCGACATCGCCAGCCCGGCCAGGGCATTCAACACCAGCCAATCTTGCTTGCGCGGATACGTCTGCGTCGCCACATCGAAGGCTTCCAGGTCCAGCGTCTCCATGATGTGCGTTTCCAGATCGTCGTAATCGACCGACGTGCCCAGCAGCTCGATGTACGAAGCCGCCGTGCCCACCGCGCCCTTGAACCCCTTGCCTTTAATCGCGCCGCGCACTCGCGCCAGTTCCGCGTAGTCGGTCAACAAGTCTTGTGCCACCTGCGCCAAACGATAACTGACCGTGGTAGGTTCGGCGGGCTGCAAGTGAGTGAAGGCCATCGTGGGGACATCGGCATAACGCGTGATCTGCGCTGCCACGGCCTGCAACAACTGCTTGAGCGCGCTGATAATCACATCCAACGAAGCCCGCACGCGCAGCGCATCGGCGTTGTCTTCCACATCCATTGAGGTGGCGCCCAGATGAATGATGCCGCCGCCGATTGGACACTGCTCTGCATAGGACTTAACTTCAGCCATCAGGTCATGCTTGATCTCCGCCTCGATTTGCAAAGCGCGCTCCATATCGATCTGCTCGGCATGGGCTTTGAGATCAGCCACTTGCTCCGGCGTCACCAATCCGAAACGTGACTGCGCTTCGGCCAGCGCCACCCAGATGCGTCGCCACAGGGTGCGTTTATAGATTTCGCTCCAGATGGCGCGCATCTCAGCGGAAGCATAGCGCCATGAAAAGGGTGACACGAAACTCGAATGATCCACAAGTTACCTTCTTTTTAGCGAAGCGATGTAGTCATTCAGCAAGGCGATGGCTTCACCGGTGAGAGTACGCGTGCGTTGATACAGCGTGTCGGGCAGGTAATGCAGATCGTTAATCAGCAGCAGATAGTTGAGCGTTTCATACAACAGGCCGCGCGCCTCAAAACAGCGGCGCGCACGTTCTTTGGTGTATGAATGGCCGCTGGCTCCTGCCAGTGTCGCGCCCACGGTCATGCTGGCCCGCATGATCTCGCCAGCCAGCGCGCTCTCTGCGCCGCCGGGCAACTGCGGCGCGACTTCCTGAAAGATCAACAAGGTCAATTCGTGCGATTTCTGCCACACGGGCATCTTCTCAAACCGATCGGACATAGCTACACCTCAAAGATTTGTGAACGCTCTGGCCCCACCGACACATGCGAGACCCGCACGCCCGTGAACGTTTCGATTTGAAGGATGTAGACGCGGGCCGCCAGCGGCAAATCCTCGATGCGCCGCGCGCCGCTGATGTCTTGTTCCCAGCCGGGCAGCTCGCTAAAGATGGGCGTACATTGTTCTAAGACGGCTAAGTCGCTGGGGAAGTTGCTGATCGGTTCGTCGCGGTACGAATAGGCGATGCACACCCGCAGCGGATGAATCCCGGTGAGGATGTCTAGCTTGGTCAACACGATCTCGGTCAGGCCATTGACGCGCGCGGAGTATTTCAACGCCACCAGATCGAGCCAGCCCGTGCGGCGTGGACGACCCGTCGTCGATCCATATTCATCCCACGGATTCGCGCCGGTGCCGCGCAAGCGCGCACCCATATCGTCGGATAATTCGGTCGGGAAAGGGCCTGCTCCCACACGCGAGCAGAATGCTTTCGCCACGCCGATGACGCGCTTCACGTGTTTCGGCCCGACACCTAAACTGGTCAAGACGCCGCCCGTGATAGTCGACGAGCTGGTAACGAACGGATACGTGCCGTGATCGATGTCGAGCAGTGTGCCCTGCGCACCTTCGGCGAGAATGTGCTCACCACGTTCGAGCGTGGCATGCACGAGCGCGGTCGTATCGCCGACGAACGGCGCGAAGCGCGCGGCCAACGGCGCGTACTCTTTCACGATCGCGTCCGCATCCAACGCCGGTTGATCGTACAGCGTGAGGAGCTGGTTGGAATGAGCGACGTGTTCGCGCACGGCCCGTTCAAACGCATCCGGATCACCCAACAGCGCCGCGCGCACCGCCACGCGCGCGGCCTTATCGGTATAAGCCGGGCCAATGCCGCGCTTCGTCGTGCCGATGGCGTGGGAACCGCGCTCGACTTCGTTGGCTCCATCGAGCGCGATGTGGCCGGGCAGCAACAGATTGGCCGCGCCGTCGATCTTCAACCGATCGGGCGTGAGATTCGCGCCGAGATGATTCAACTCATCGACTTCGCGCGCCAGCGATTTGAGATTGATCACCATGCCGGGGGCGAGGACGTTGGTCACCGTGGGATGAAACGCGCCGGCAGGAATGAGATGCGTGCGGATCACCTGGCTGCCTATCGTGATGGAGTGACCGGCGTTGTCGCCGCCGTTGTAACGCGCGACGATGGCGGATTCGGCGGCGAGTCGATCGGCGATGTGGCCCTTGCCTTCATCCCCCCACTGCGCGCCGATAAGAGCAGTAACAGACATGAGCAGCCTCCTGGTCGAGAGGTATCGTGGCGCATTATATCATGAGCCTATCCCACACTGCTCTCTGGTAATTGTTTGTGGGCTCATTGGGAATTGCCGTGGCGAACATTTGTGCTACGCTAGATACGGGGGTGCTGGACACCAGGTTCCCCATATGTGGCGGCAGATTAGTCAAAAAACGCAGAATACCACGGCAACTCCCAGAGAGCCTGTTTGTGATAACAACCCAAACCGCATTATCGCGTCAATAATAGTGCAGCGGCTCATGTGCTATGATAGGCATGGTTACTCCTCAACGAAAAATATCCACACAACAGGAAAGTCCACTATGCGTAAGTTCGTCTTCGTCGTTCTAGTAATGTTGAGTTTCAGTGTCATGTTTGCAGTTCTCATGCCGATGTTTGACTCGCAGGTATCCATTGCGCGCGCCTACCCGGCTGCCCCTCGAACGGATGCCGTCGTGCAGCCGCCGTGCGGTGAAGCAGAGTTCAACACCGCCTTCAACATCGTCAATAGCGGTGGTGGAACTCTTACCTTCAACTGTGGCATAACCACTATATTTTTACCAGCCAAAAAGTCATCTCAGCCGACGTTACGATCGATGGTGACAACAGGATTGTGTTTAACGGCAATAACAGCACGCGCCTGTTTTCAGTAACACCCTTTCAAACAATGACACTGAAGAATTTGACACTGACCGGTGGCAATGGCGGCATTGCGCCGGGCGGCGGCCTCTACAACGATGGCACGGCGACCTTGATCAACGTCACGCTTAGCGGCAACCGAGCATTCTGGGGCGGCGGCATCGAAAATAGTGGTACAGTGACGTTGACCAATGTCACCCTCAGCAACAACACAGCTTTCCCCGGTTCTGGCGGAGGCATCGAAAACTACAATACAGCAACCTTAAATGATGTCACCCTCAACGGGAACTATGCGCACGATGGTGGCGGCGGCATCGACAACGAGGGCACAATGACCTTAAACAATATCACTCTCAGCAACAACTGGGCTGGCGGTGGTGGCATCTCAAACGGTGGCACGGCGACCTTGACCAACACCACCCTTGATGGGAACCTGGGGGACGGTATCTGGGGGTATACCGGAACAATCATTCTCAAGAACACTGTTATCGCGAACAGCCCTAGCAACGGAAACTGTGTACTTGCTAACAATCCCAGTTCACACTTGAACTCCAACGGGTTCAACCTCTCGGATGACAACTCTTGCACAGCCTATTTCATCCAACCGGGTGACAAGAACAACCTCAACGCGCATCTAGGCGGACTAGCAAACTACGGCGGTTCCACGTTGACGCACATGCCACTGCGCGGCAGTCCGCTGATCGATAAAGGCCAATGCAGCACAGGCACCGATCAACGCGGCAAACCGCGCCCCGTCGGCATCGCGTGTGACATCGGCGCGGTGGAGCGTCAGCCCGGAGATTGGGATGGTTATATGTATCTGCCGCTGGCGTTAAAGAAGTAAGGCTCTTCCGGCTTCAACGGAAATTGCTCTCGCTGGATGGTCACACGCTCCGCGAGCGTTTGAACGGCGGATGTGACTACGCACAGCGGACCGGGAGCATTTGCTGATAGTCCCGCTCAACCTGGAAGAGCCAAGTTCGTTAGTCATCATAGGCCGATTCTTATCTTTTTCTCAGATTTCTCTCAGGTTGTGCTTGGCGTGCTTTCATGCGCCAGCGCTATCCTTAGACTAGATTCTCGCGCGAGAATCAGCTGTGCTAAATAATATCTGGAGGAAAATATGAAACAACGCAAAACAATTGGTTGGCTAGTGATGGGAGCAATCGTAGTGGCTCTGGCTCTCAGCGTGGTGCCGGCCTTCGCGCAGACCGCAACTCCCCCCGCCGCCCCGACAATGCGCGGCGGCTTTGGACGAGGCGGCACGCAGAGCGTGTGCGGCCAGGCTGGACTGGACGCCGCGGCTAAAGCGCTGAAGATGACGAGCACTGACTTGTCCGCGCAATTGTGGGGCGGCCAGACGCTGTCCGGCCTCGCCGACAAGGCAGGCGTCAAGTTGACGGATGTCCAAAGCACCGTGCAGGCCGCGTGCCAGCAAGCGCAGATCGACGCCATCAATCAAGCTGTGAAAGACGGCAAGATCACGCAAGCCAACGCCGATTGGCTGATCGAAGGGATCACGAAGGGTTATATCGGCGGTAAGGGTGGCTTCGGGATGGGCTTCGGCATGGAGATGGGTGGTCGTGGTGGACGTGGCGGGTTTGGTCACGGCTTCGGCGTACCGAAGGGAACCACTCCCAACGGCACTACGCCTAACAGCAGTAGCAATCCTTCGCCCAGTCGCTACACATTCTAATCACCTAGCGGTCGGGGAAACACAAACGAGCGTGACGAGAGTCGCGCTCGTTTGTGTTTGCGGCTCTGGCAACTTGAACGGGATCAACGTCAACCAAGAAACCGGGTTTCTCCACTCCGGAAGGAATGGAACGATTATCGCGGAGAAACCCGGTTTCTAGCTCACGCTTTCCTGTTGAAGATCACTCTTGCGCCCACGGCAGCGTCACCGTAAACACGCTGCCCTTGCCCGCTTCACTCTCGGCCGTAATTTGGCCGTGCTGCGCTTCGATCAACTCTTTCGCAATCGCCAAACCTAACCCTGCGCCTGAACCGCTGCGCGTCGCGATGCTGCTGCGCGCTTCATCCGATCGATAGAACCGCTCGAAGATGTGCGGCAGGGCCTCGGGGGCGATGCCGGGCCCGGTATCACGAATGCGCAGCGCCACCACCCGATCGGCCACGGCGGCCCCGATCGTAATCGTACCACCGGCGGGCGTATATTTCAGCGCATTATCCAACAGGATCAGCAGCACTTGTTTGAGCGCATCGCGATCGCCGACGACGACCACAGCGGGCACTGCCTCACACTCGATGGTACGTTCTGCGCCCAACAACCTGGCTTGCCGGCACGCATCATCGATGAGCGGAACGATCGCAACTCGTTCACTCCGCAGCGGCCGTCCCGTATCCGATCGGGCCAGCACCAGCAAATCGTTGACGAGCCGGATCAGCCGATCGGTTTCGTCGACCATATCGGTCATGACTGCTTCTTGGTCTTCCTCGCCAATGGGCGGCTTGCGCTGCAACAAGCCTAAATTGCCGCGAATCGTCGTGAGGGGCGTGCGCAGTTCATGCGAGGCATCGGCGACCATCCGGCGCTGCGACTGCAGGGCTTGCTCGGTCTGGCGATACGCGCCCTGCAATTCGTTTAGCATGCCGTTGAAGGTGGTGGCGAGCCGACCGACTTCGTCAGGCGGGCCGTGGTAGTCCACGCGTCGATCGAAATCGTGCTGCGCCCCGATGACGCGGGCGGTATCCGTAATGCGCTGAATGGGCCGCAGCGCCGCGCCGGACAAAAACCAACCGACGACGAAAGCCACTACTACAACTAAGAGACTGCCGACGACCAGAATATTGCGCAGCGTCTCCAGCGATTCATCCTGATCGGCCAATGAACGCGCGAACTGCACGACACCCGCGAGTTGTCCCCGGCTTACGACGGGTTGATTGAGGATGAACAGGCGGCCATTGTCGGTCGAGACAACGTCAGTCCATGCTTCACCATTTTGAGCCGTCGTCAGTCGGCTGTTATCGATCGGCAGATCGAAGTCGCCCAGGTTGGACGTGCGGGAGAGGATCGCGCCATCAGGGCCGCGCGCTTGAACGTAGGTCGCCGGCGCTGCAACACGCCGTGAATCGTAGCCCTCGTGATTGAAATCGGGGCGGAACGGGCGTGAATAGACGATGCTCCGCGCTTCTTCCACCAGCGCGCTTTCGATCGTGCTGAGGGTGACACGCGAAACGGTCACGACTAACACCACACCCAGAACGAACAGTGTGAGCGCCAGGAGACCACTATAGAGCAGCGTCAGCCGCAGACGAATCGACATGGTCGTTACGTTTCTTCGCGCAGCACGTAACCCACGCCGCGCACGGTCTGAACTAAGCGAGGCTCGCCGTTGGCTTCTGTTTTGTTGCGCAGATAGCCGATGTAGACTTCCAGCACGTTGCCGTTGCCGTCAAAGTCATACCCCCACACGTCTTGCAAGATGCGGTCGCGCGCCATCACCTGGCGCGGACGACGCAGCAGGTACATCAGCAGATCGAATTCCTTGGGCGTGAGATTGAACGATCGGTCGCCGCGCCGCGTCTCCCGCGTCAACGGATCGAGCGACAGATCCGCATACGACATCGGCTTATCTTTGTCGCCTGCTTCCGATCGGCGCAGCAGCGCCCGAATGCGCGCCAGCAATTCTTCCGGCGCAAAGGGTTTCACCAGATAATCGTCGACGCCGCTATCCAGCCCTTCTACCCGCTGCTCCACTGCATCGCGCGCGGTCAACATCAAGATCGGCGTGGCGTCGGTCGTGCGCAGCGCCTTGGCCGTTTCGATACCGTTCAATTTGGGCATCAGCCAATCGAGGATGACGAGATCGGGACGTTCGGCCTGCGCTTTGGTCAACGCCTCTTCGCCATTGGCCGCCGTCACCACGCGATAGCCCTCGTAGATCAAGGTGCGGCGCAGCATGTCGGTAATTTTGCGGTCGTCGTCGACCACCAGGATGGTTGTCACACTATGCTCCTGCTAAGATCTTTTCCCTATAATACCTCATTGTAGGCCGGACGCGTAAGGTCTTTCTAAGCAAACGCTGAGAGAATGCTGAGAGGTCCTCACCAGAGGTGAGGCGTTCTCATCCAATGCTCAGGTTACGCTTAGATCGGATTCAGGTGCGGCTGGCAAGATGAGGAACATCCGGCGTGCCTTAAATATTTTCGGCTCATCCGACTTGAGCGGGATTATCGCCAGGCGCTCCCGGTCCGCTGCGCGTGGTCACATCCGCCGTTATCAGGCGCTGGATGTACCCATCCAGCGGGAGCAATTCTCGTTGAAGTCGGGAGAGCCAATATTTTCAACCAGGGAGGAAAAGCCATGAAACTCACCAGCTTCATATTCGTGCTGGTCGTGCTGACCATCACCGCGTGCAGTGGTCCGCCGCCCGCTCCTGTAGCCAACATTGCGGTGGTCGCCACAGCGGCTACACCGGCGCCGACTAACACGGCGCAGCCGACGGCGACTGCTACGCCGACGGCCACCTCGACCGCCACCCCGACTCCCACGCCGACACTCCACCCGCTGACCATTCAATCGATGCGCGAGCGATCTTATCCGGGCAGCGCCATTACGATCGAGCAAACACTCCAGCCGGGCAGCAACTACAGCCGCTATATCGCTTCGTATCAATCGGAGGGGCTGAAGATCAATGCGCTGCTCACCATTCCCAATGGTGAGAAACCCGCCACCGGCTGGCCTGTGATCATTTTCAATCACGGCTTCATCCCGCCCGATCAATATCGCACGACGGAACGCTATGTGGCCTACGTGGACTGGCTGGCGCGTAACGGTTACATCGTCTTCCGATCGGACTATCGCGGCCACGATCAATCGGAGGGCGAAGCGCACGGCGCATATGGCGCACCCGATTACACGGTCGATGTGCTCAACGCCCTGTCGGCCATGGAACAATATTCCGAGGCCGATCCGAAGCGGATCGGCATGTGGGGCCATTCGATGGGCGGCTACATCACCCTGCGCTCGATGGTGATCACCAACACGATCAAAGCTGGTGTGATCTGGGCGGGCGTCGTGGGACCGTATCCCAATCTCTTCCAACGCCCGACCGCCACACCCACGCCCGAAGGCGCTGCGCCTGAAACGGCGACGCCGGAACCGACGCACACCGGCACACCGGACTTCAACGGCCGCTGGCGCTCTAACCTGGTCGAGACCTATGGCTCGCCCGCAGAAAATCCCGCGTTCTGGGCTTCGATCTCGTCGCCTGCTTTCGTGGGCAGCATCTCCGGCCCGCTGCAACTGCATCACGACACCGCCGATTCAGAAGTGCCGTTGGCCGCATCACAGTATTTATATCAGGCCATGCAAGCCGCGGGCAAACCCGTCGAGATGTATACCTACCCCGGCGATGATCACAACCTCACGCAGAGCTTCGGCCTGGCCATGCAGCGCACTATCGAATTCTTCGACAAGTATGTGAAAGGGTCGTAGTCGCCAAGTATCCACAGCCAGCACCAGCGCCCGACCTCGCGCAGCGTCGAGGTCGGGCGATTTTGTTTTCGCCCACATTCAGAGGAGCGCGACGCAGCACCAACGAATGCCCAGACAGGTGACCACTTGGTGGACGGTCGACCGCACGGCGTCGCGAAAGCGGCCTTTGTAGGCGATGCGCTTGCCTTGCCGCCGTTCCAGAGTTTCATCAATGAGCAGGATCAGGCTGGCCCCGTCCGGGATAAAGACGCGAATGAGTAGGGCCAACAGCAATTGACTCATCACCCACGGCGACCACCGGTCGCGATTCAAGACTCGATGATAATTGCCGAAGGTTTCCAGATCGCCAAGGCCCATGACCCGCAACACGGCACTGACCGTTCGAATGCCGGGCGTCAAAATCGTCCCGTAGATCAGCACTAACGATTTAGCAAACGTGGGCGCCGTCATGGCGACGGCAAACACCGAGAGTAGGTGTATAATCTCAGGCGATGGGGTGGGCATGCGGGTTCTCCTGTAGTGAATAAAGTCGGCAAACTCTATTCTACCGCAGAAGCCCGCGCTCACCTCATCATCACGTCAGAAAATGGACAAAGTCCAGGTTTTATGAGACCAGGCGCGGATTGCTCCGCCGCGATGCACGCAAGCAAATGGGCTTCTTCGACCGCTTGATGAAAACACTGGTATGGGATGATGTGCAACGTGTCGATTGGCTGACCGCCGCCGAATTGTGGGCGAATGAAACCGCGCTGGGGCGTCCGCCGCAAGACGCCGATCTCCTCATTGCGGCGCAAGCCCATCGCCTGAAGGCCATTGTCGTCACCGCCAACGAAGATCACTTTGCATCTCTTGGCGTCAAGATCGAAAACTGGCTGGCATAGTCATGCTCTCGCCACGGCTCTCACAAAGTGCTCTCCGCCCTCGTCTTTGAGAGCCAGAGCAAAGTGTACTGCCTCGCTCGCATCGCATCTCGATGGGGCGTGTTATAATCAATCAAGCACCCGACCAGCCATCGGGCCGCCTGAAAATCCTCAGCATTTCACAACCAAGGGAGTTGCCATGACTACTCAAATCGCTGCCCCACCGGGTCAGTTCGAATTGCCATTGATCGTTAAAGGGCCGTGGACGTCCGCCGCCCGCCAATTGGCCATCGATAAAGAATGCCTCCAGCACTTCATCGACTACTTCGGCAAGGCCATGAAGACGCGCCGTTGGTCGCCGTGGCACGATCTGCCGATCGAGGAAATGAAGAAGTTCGGCCAGCGCCTCACGCAGGAAACCATCAACCTCATCGAAGGCTTCCTCGGCATCGAAGAATATGTCGGCGATTACGTGGAAGAAGGGCTGGAGATGTTCCGCAACAACCGCATGCGCCGTCACCTGCAATTACAATGGGGATCAGAAGAGTTGAAGCACGGCGTGGCGTGGGAGAAAACGCTGCTGCATTCCGGCGCGCGCACCGAGGAGCAACTTGAGGCTTACTGCGACAAAGTGCAGGAGCATCGTTGGACGATCAAGAATCACGCCGGGGCCGATAGCCCGTTGGGCGTTACTGTGTACGCGATGGTGCAGGAACGCGCCACGTTCTTCAACTATCAGGAGACGCGCGCCCGCATCCGCAGCGAATACGGCCTGCCCGCCAACCCGACCGAAGAAGAACGTGAACGCGGCTATGAAGTCGGCGCAGCGGAAGCGTTTCGCATTGTCGGCGTGGACGAGATCGCGCACCACGGCATCTTCTTGCAAATCGTGTTGACGCACCTCAAGTACCTGCCGGAGAAAACGCTCGATACGATGCAACAGGTTTTTGCGGGCTTTCAGATGCCGTCGCTGCGCCTGATTCCGAACGCGCGCAATTTTGTCCGCGCGGTGCACCAGACCGGCATCCACACTGCCGAACGGCACAAACAGTTCATCCACAACCCGGTGCTGAAATCGTTGGGACTGGAGGACGACGAGGCTTTCAATCGCGCCGTGCAAGCGGCGAAACTGCTGCCGGAAGGACTCGGCCCCGATCAAGTGAAGCTGGGCCGCACGGGGGAGTTTGTGCTGGCGTATTAAAATCGCTCTATGCAAAAACTCGCTTCCAACCGGGGGCGAGTTTTTGTTTTGGCACAACACGTTCATCATGCCGGACGTATGACGGCATACAAGTAATCGAAGTCCGACCAGGCCAGCATGAAGGCTTCACGTGAGACGATCTGCGGCTGTTCTGGAAACGCCGGGTCGTGAAGTACCACCTGTTCGCCAAACTCAACGACGACGACGGCGTGAGCCGTTTCACGTGTCCAATAGGGCAGGCCTGTCGTATAGACCAAAGCAATCGGTGGAACGTTGTTGGATAGCGCTTCGGCTAAGGGACGCTCGTTCATCGCCGCCGCATAGATGACTTCATAACCGCGCGCACGCAAATTCAGCAGTTTGAAGCCCGGCGTGCCTAACGGCGTCGTCTCCAAAACCTGTTTCAGCCAATTTCGCTCAACGCGCTGACCAAACGAGGTCAACACCATTTCAACGCATACGGGGAGACAATCTGCGCGATCACTCTGCGCGAGGAGCGGCACGCTGCGCGACAAACCGGGCATAATCGGTGATCTCCGCAATCTGTTTGGTAGTGGCTAACACTTCACCGGTTTCAACGTCCACATCCAGCACGCCCACTTGACCGACGGGGCCGGTATCGGGATAAGCCAGGATCACCGGCACATGCCAGCGGACACGCTCGCCGACGATCAACGTCGGTTCGCCCCCGTACAACAGATTGCCGATCTCGCTAATCACCAGGCGACTGACGCGGCGGCGTGCCGCTGTCGCGGTGACGTGAATATCCGCCGACAAATGAATGTCCACATCTACCCGCCCAGATTTTGGAAGTGTCACGCCTTCCAGTTGAACGCTCATGTGATGCCTCGTCTTTTATCACAAATCCAATTCTGCCCAATGCACAGGGATTGTAGCATCCCGCCCAGGCAGTGTCAACAAAAGCCGATGTGGCAGCACCGCCACAAATTTGCCCACGGGAGAGTAAACGTGGTATTGCAGATCGGGCGCAAAGTTGAGATGTGCTATCATCGTGATCGACCGAAGCAGTTCTCGAAAGCGAACGCACTATGTGTCCGTAGTCAGCACATTTTGCAC
>PMCF01000344.1 GCA_003154115.1 Anaerolineae bacterium | reverse complement strand
ACCAAACTCAAAACGGGAATTGCTGGCGGTGCGCCACTTTTCTTCATTATCTCTTGATCTGTGTGCCACTTCCCAATGGGCGGGACATTCTGCTTGGTTAATCCGCTTTTTTTATACACGGACGAAGTTGAGTATCCGTCCGTAGAACGTGATTCAATAACCATTTTTCCAATTCCAGGTAAGTCCGGCTCACCAGAGTCGGGGTCATGGTTCCTTCTTGCCATTGGGTGTAGAACTGACTAAAGGTATTAGTAAATTCGGCGTGCGCCCGTTTATTTGCGGCAGCAATCGGACATTGGTATTCATTCATACATTTCTCTTCCTGCCCGAAATGCCAGGTGACATAGAACTGGAGAAAATCTAAAATTTCCCCCGCGGTTTCTCTGGCGGTCATTCCAGATATCGCCTCGGAAAATTCGTTGAACTTCTGAAAAAGCATTTTGTGCTGTTCATCAATGATCGCTACGCCAGTGCTCAGGGAATCATCCCAAATAATCATGTGCTTTCTCCTGGCTTGGGATTCTGCGAGTGGCCGATGTCAAAGCCGCAGCGGCCTCCAACCCCGGTCGTTCTCAGGCAAATTCCAGGTCAACTCCATGGGCAGCTTGCTCCCCCCACTTAACAATCCCGCAATTGAATATCAATGGTCAGTATGTGCTTGACCAGCCACTCCTGCATCTCTTTTCTCAGGGCGGCGACTTCAACCATCGAGACGCCTTGTCGCTTTACATACGCCCTGAAGCCAGCCAGGATATTTCGCATTTGTTCATGGGCGGCGCGGTTAGCTGCTTCGGCCGGGCAATGGCGGTCAGTCATGTAGGCTTCTTCGAGCTTGAAATGAGTGTCGGCGTAGTTCGCAAAAAAATCCAGGGTGCTGCGCACAACTTCTAAGCCCTTTCCCTGGCTGACCGCCTCATCAAATTCATTATAGCGACGTATCCATTCTTGGTGCTGCGCATCGACTTCGGGCACACCCGTCGCCATTTTCTGGGGATCCCAGTTGATTACCATGTGCATTCTCCTGCGGGTATTGTGACGCAAAACAACCGATAACCCTATTATACCGTGATTGTCGCGGCTTGTCTTGATCTCGCTCAGCGCGCCGTCTGAATTGCCAGCGCAATCGCCCCCAGCACGCCCGATCGGTTTCCCAGCCCCGGCGCGACGATGAGTTGATCGATGTCGCGCGTGATGCGATCGGATTGGAGATAGCCGTTGATGATGCGCTGCACTTCATGCCGCACCCGATCGAGCAAGCCCGCTTGCTGCATCACTCCGCCGCCCAACACAATCCGCTGCGGCGAGAAGGCATAGATCAAATTTGCCACCGCATACGCGATGTAGCGCGCTTCTAATTGCCACGCGGGATGATCGGGCGGCAGCGTTTCTCCACGCCGGTTCCAGCGCTTTTCCACGGCGGGGCCGGAGGCCAATCCTTCCCAACAGTCGCCGTGAAACGGGCAGTCGCCCTCAAAGGGATCGACCGTGCGATCGTGCGGCAGCAGCATGTGTCCCGCTTCGGGATGCAGCAGGCCATGCAGCGGCTGGCCGTTGACGATGGCGCCCAGCCCGATGCCGGTGCCGACGGTGAGATAGAGCAGGGGATCGAGCGCGCGATTTTCCGGCAGCCAGGTGTGCTCGCCAAAGGCCGCCGCGTTCACATCCGTGTCAAAAGCAATCGGGACTTGTAGGGCCTGGTGGAGCATACCGCATAGATCGGTCTGCGCCCAGCCGGGCTTGGGCGTAGTCGTGATGTAACCGTACGTCGGCGACTCCGCGTGCAGATCCACCGGCCCGAACGACCCGATGCCGATCGCGATCAACTTGTGGCCCTGCGCCGCGCGCTGGAAAAACTCGATCGCGCGCCCGAGCGTCTCGGCAGGCGTCGTAGTCGGAAAGCGTTCCTCCGCCAGCACGTGATCGGGATCGGTGCCCAGCATACAGACAAATTTGGTGCCACCGGCTTCAATGCCGCCGTAGATTTTCATAGAACCTCATTTGTTGAAGAAATCAACCTCGATGTTGAACGTGCGTACTTCGCGCGGCGCGATCGTTTGCAGTGTGCCGCGTTCGCGTTCTTTCACGCGCCCTTCCACATGACAATTGCCGGGCTCTACTCCGACAGCGTAAAAGCCTGCGCGCATCATCTTCCATTCGACCAGCACCGGATATTCGCTCTTGGCGTAACGCAGCGCCACACCCAGACCTTGATCGTTATTGAACGCGGGATTGACCAGGCGCACCTCGACGTTCCCGGCGGCATCCGCTTGCAGATCGTGATAGAAGACCTGCTCTTGATAACCGTCGCTGGGTGTGCTGAACTCACAACATTGATCGAGTCCGGGACGCGCTGCATCGTCACGTGGAACGGTCGTGTGGGCCGGCAGAATCAAGCGTGTGCCGGCATCCACCAGCGGAAAGCCCAGATTGAAGTGCTGCAAGATCATCAACGGCGTAGGACTGTCTCCCTGGTTCTCGATGCGATCTTCGATCCACATCCGTGGCTCATCGATCTTGGTCGAGATGCGGCGCTTCATGACGAGGTTCGCGCCAAACACGGCGGTCTCATGCAGCGTGCCTTCGACCCACAAGCGACACTCATCCTGTTGCCACTCGGTGCCCCAGCTCACTTGTTGAGCTGGAATGCTGGAGAGTCGTCCATGAATGCCGAGCTGCTCGCCGTTGTCTTCGGTGGGGCTGCCCACCTGCGTCAAGCCGCACGGCGTCAGAAATCCTGCGGGCCACGTACGCAGCCAACCGAAGCCGGTGTGTTCGGCATAAGCGGGATGCGCGATATCGACCGCGGTGGTAAAGGCCAATGGCACGCCGTGAAATTGCAGATCGTACAAGCCCAGGCCGCGATCGGCGAGGACGGTGAACTCCAACCCGACCGCGTTGCGCACCTTCACGCAGCGCACACCGCGCTCGCGGCCATCGCTCAATTCAAACGGCCGCACATCGGCCAGTTGGCGCACATCGCCGAGGTAGCTCAACAATTCTGCTTGCGTGTAAGTACGTCCCCAAAGAGTGGGCATGTGTTATCTCCTGATCGTTTTGAGAAACCGGGTTTCTTCATTCCTGGCGTAATGTAAGACAAGATGTAGAAACCCGGTTTCTAATAGTCTTGGGCATGACCGTCACTCATCAAAAAATTCTTGATCTTCTCGGCTACGACCGCCTGCACGGCGCGTTGACCGCGCGCGATATCCACGGCGGGCAGGGCACGCAGACCCGCATCGGTCAAGCGCTCGGTGCGACCCAACTCGGCCTCCACCGACACGCCATGCGCATGCACGTATTTTACCACCCACCGCGTGGTAGCAATGTTGCCCTCCAATTCCTATGCCGACGCATCGATCATCACCGACGTGAAACCCAGCGCGATCGCTTCTTTGATCAATTCAAACGGCTGCGTGTGATCCAGATGCAGGCAGACGGGCACCGTCGGCTTCACTTCTTCCAATTGAATCCAGAACTGCTTCGTGAACTCCGCCAGCGTCAAGTCATACCACTGCAGCTCGATCTGGGCGATCTACACGATGACGGGCGACTGTGTCGCTTCGGCGGCGCGCAGAATCGGCGTGACAAACGGCGTATAGCGCGCCCAATCTTGTGCGATGTGTTGCGTGGTTGCTTCCCACGATCGCACACTGCTCAAGAGCCTCCAATCTGGGTAGTCTAGCGCGTGATTTGATAGTAATCCGGATAATCGGTGCACAACAGATAGGTCGGCGGCTCGTCTTCCTCGATGGTCGAGAAGCGCGGCAGCGGTTCATAGAACCGATTGTCGTCGTCGTCGTCGTTGACGGCCGAGACTTCGCCCACCATGACTTTGCCCTGCGCGCCCCAGAACTTGTGATAACAGAAAGCGGGCAGGGTGATGCTTTCGCCGGGATTGAGCACGACGCACTCGCCGGCCTTCACCCTACGCTGTACACCGTCGGTGCTAATAGTCACATCAGAATCGGCCAGCCCTTCTTCGGGCGTGGAGTTATAGAGTTGAATGACCAGCTGGCCGCCGTCGCGGTTGATGATGTCTTCGGTCTTGTGCCAGTGAAAGTGCATGGGCGTGATCTGATCGACGTCGACCAGCATGATCTTTTCGGCATACTGCTTGCTCTCTGGATCTTTCACGTTGCCGTTGCGGATGGTGAAGAGCAGCAGTCCGGTCTGGCGATATTCGCCGAGATTGAAGTCGGTCACGTCCCAGCCCAACTTCCGATCGACGATCTCGCGCACTTCCGGCCCTTTGGTCTTCCATTCGTCCGGCGTCCAATGGGCGAACGGCGGCAGGTGAAAGCCGTGGGCGCGAATAAAATCATCGGCTTCGCGAAGGATGGCGTTGATTTCGGATCGTTTCATGGTGATTTCCTTTCTTGCTTCCACACGCGCAATCCATACCGGCTGAGGTACAACGGGATATTTTTGAACAGTGCGTTCTCCTGCTCGATCTCGCGGATCATGGCGCGCTTCACCTGCGAGACATCGCCACACAGAATCGTTACCGAACCGCCATCGCCGCCTGCGCCGTTGACCTTCCAACCCAATGCGCCGTGCTCGCGCGCGATATCGATCACACGCTGATGTTCGGGGCTAATCAGATCGGGATGCAGACGCCGCTGGGCTTCGGTGTTGTCCGTCATCGCCGCGCCGAGCGCGCCGAAATCACCGGCATACAGCGCATCACGCGAACGAGGCGCCGTACCGCGCAAATCCTGCAATTGCTGGCAATCCGGCCCCGCATTCTCCAAGCCACGAATCACCATCTCGTGCACCGCCGACGATTGGTGCGACTTCCCCAGATAGATCAACACCAGCCGCCGTTCCAACTCCCACCAGATCGGATTGGGCACGACGATCGGCGAAACCGAGGCGTGCGGGTATTGGTACATCTCAATGTAGTTGATGCCGCCATACGCTGCGCAAAGTTGATCTTGAATGCCGCACTGTTGATGCAGCATCTCAGTCTCGATGCGCTGCGCTGCGAGGGCCACCTCGTGCGGCGTCATGCGGCCCGGCGTCAACGAATCGAGCGCGCCGATCAACGCCACCGTGACGGCCGCCGAGGTGCCGGTCGAGGCGCCGCCGGGCGCTTCGGAATAGATCGTCACTTCGAAGCTCAGATCCTTGGGCACGCGCATGTAGGCGATGGCCGCTTCCAGCAGCGGATGCTTGTTCCATTGCTTTTCGGGATTGACCACGTAGCGTTCGCCGTAGTTCTCCGCGTTGATGACGATGCGCTCTTGCTGATCGCCATCGGGAAAAACAGCCAGCTGCACTTCGGCATAGGGATAGACGCCGATGTTGAAGATGCGCCCGTGACCGGCGAACCA
This sequence comes from Anaerolineae bacterium, assembly GCA_003154115.1. Lineage (GTDB taxonomy): Bacteria > Chloroflexota > Anaerolineae > Fen-1058 > Fen-1058 > Fen-1058. The sequence goes on along the minus strand of PMCF01000344.1, from coordinate 6,397 downwards.
CGTGTCGGTCCAGCCGCCGTTATCGCACACGCGAATGGGCGCGACGCTGTTGATCATGGAGCTGGGTTGACGAGGTGGCATGCGGGCCAGCCTTTTTTGGGAGAATGATGGAGCTCCATTATATATCTGTTGCTCAGGTTGAAAACTGAATATCATATCCATTTGGAATGACATTCGACATTAGACAGGACTGGTATCTTGTGGCAGCTTTATGCTACTATTGTACCGTCGCCGCTAGGTATGGCAAGGCTTTTCTACTGCGCTTGACCGGGCATGTCGTGTTTGGCCGGCTGTAGGAGGTGAATCGGCTTTCTCCTAATGAGCTGTTCCTCATCGCTGTGGTAGTCGCAGTCGTTCTGGTCCTGCCACGAGGTTACAGTCCATCCAGGAAACAGACGTGTTCGCAACACATCACCTTCCCGGATTTCAGCAATGCCGATGCCTGGGCCATCGCCATTCCGTTGGTTACCCAGCCTGGCGCGCCAGGCAGCGTGTTCTTCGCAGATAAATGAGAGGCGGACATGATTACAGCACACCCCGGATTACCCGAATTCGATTACATCAAACCCACCACACTAGAGGAGGCCAGCACGTTTCTGGCGCAGCATGTCGGCGAGGCGCGGGCCTTCATTGGTGGCACGGACGTCTTCGTCCGCATGCGCGATGGCGCGTGGAAAGACAAGTATCTGGTCGATGTGAAGAGTCTGCCGGGCATGAACGATCTCACGTTCGATCCGGTCAAAGGTTTACGGGTAGGGGCGGCGGTCAACATGAACCGATTGATTGCCTCGCCCGAAGTGAATGAGCATTATCCGGTGTTGGCCGAAGCGGCGCACACCGTGGCGAGTTATCAACTCCGCACCCGCGCGACGGTGGCGGGCAACATTTGCAACGCCTCGCCCGCTGGTGATACGGTCGGTTCGGGCCTGGTGCTGAACGCGAAGGTGCACGTGCACGGCGTCGACGGCAACCGCGTCGAAGCGCTGCGCGCGTTTTTCAAAGGACCGGGCAAAACAGTGTTGAAGCCCGGTGACATCGTGACCGCGGTTGAGTATCCGCTGCCGCCGCAAGGATCAGCCGGAAAATACCTGAAATTAGGCCGCAACGCGATCGGCGATCTGGCGATCGTGGGCGTGACGGCCTTCGGCTATCCCGACGGCGCAGCCACTCCTTCGGGTTACCGGTTCTTCGTCGCGCTAGCGTCCGTCGCGCCGACACCGTTCATGCCGGACATGGCGCTGCTGAGCGAGAAGCCGATCACCGAAGCCAGCATCAATGAAGCGGCTGAACTTGCGATGAATGCCGTGGCCCCGATCGATGACGTACGTGGCAGTGCGCGCTATCGCAAGTTGATGGTGCGGAATTTGACGCGCAAGGCGTTGATGGATGTTTGGGAAAAGTTAGTCGGATAGTCGGGTAGTCACGTAGTCTTGTAGTCAAGAAGTGACCGTTGGGTGAAGGGACTACAAGACTATCAGACTACGAGACTAATTGACTGGAGGACATATGTCATTTCATCGAATTACAGTTACCGTTAATGGTTCAGCCGAAGTGGTAGACGTCCCCTCGAACATGACGATGTTGACGATGCTGCGCGAGAAGCTGGCGCTGACNNGGCGAGCCGGTGAATAGCTGCATGGTGCTGGCCGTGGAATGCGACGGCGCGGAGATCGTGACGGTGGAAGGGTTGATGACGGATCACCAACTCGATCCGATCCAGCAGACGATGATCGACGCGGGCGGCGTGCAGTGCGGCTTCTGCACTCCCGGTATTCTGATCTCGTCGCGCGCCTTGCTCGATCGCAATCCGCACCCGAATGAGTACGAAATCCGCGATGCGCTGGTGGGCAATCTGTGCCGCTGCACGGGCTACACGCGCATCATCGACGCGGTGAAGATGGCGGCGGAGAGTTAGGACACGGATGCCACGGATTGCGCAGATTTACACGGATTGATTTTTATGAACCTGTGAGCGAACGTCATGCCCGAGTGCTTTTGTCGGGCATCCAGAGCGACGATAAGCAAGACTTGTTGATAGGCCACTGGATTCCCGCTTAAAGCGTGCGGGAATGACGCGGCAAAGCCTCATAAAGAAATCCGTGTCGATCCGTTGAATCCGCGCGAAGCGTCCGTGTCCAAAGAGACGGAGGCAATATGATTACAGAAGCAACTCAAGAAAAGATTCCCCATCCCGTGGGCGACAGCGTGCCGCGGGTGGATGCACATGAGAAGGTGACGGGCGCGGCGATCTTCGCCGACGATATCCAGTTCGGGCCGGGGATGCTGTTCGCGCGCATTGTGCGCAGCCCGCATCCGCACGCGCTGATCAAATCGATCAACGTGGAGAAGGCCAGGAAATTGCCGGGCGTGAAAGCGATCGTGACCGGCGACGAATTTCCCGGCCTGACGGGCCTGTACATCGCCGACCGCTCGATCTTTGCGCGTGAGCGCGTGCGCTACATCGGCGATCCAGTGGCGGGCGTGGCCGCCATCAGCGAAGAGATCGCGGAGCAGGCCGTCGAGCTGATCGAGGTGGAGTACGAGGTCTTGCAACCGGTGCTCGATCCCGAGTATGGCGCAAGCCCCGAAGCGCCGCTGCTGCATCCCGATCTGGGCACGTATGAAGCGCCCAACTTCATCTTCCCGCAGCCGGGCACCAACGTGTCCAATCACTTCAAGATTCGCAAGGGCGATGTCGATAGCGCGTGGTCGCAGTGTGCGGCCATCATCGAGCGGAAGTATAAAATCCCGCACGTGCAGCACGTGCCGATCGAGCCGCATGTGGCTATCGCCAAAGTCGATGAGAAGGGCAAGATCACGTTGTGGGCTTCATCGCAATCGCCGTTCGCACAGCGCAATCTGATCGCGAAAGCGTTACATGTTTCGCAAAGCGATGTGCAAGTGATCGCGCCATTCGTCGGCGGCGGCTTCGGTTGCAAGGCGGGTCTCAGCATGGAGTCGCTGACGGTCGCCATCGCGACGAAAGTGCCGGGGCGGCCGGTGAAACTGCGCCTGACNNAGTACGGCGTCAACATCACGCGCGCGTCGGGCTACAGCGGCAGCGGGCCGTACCTCGTGCCGAACCTCAAGATCGACAGCCGCTGTGTGTACACCAATCATCCGGTCGGCGGGCCGATGCGGGGCTTCGGCATGCCGGAGATGCATGCGGGTCTGGAGCAGTGCATCGATGAGCTGGCCCTCGCGATCGGGATGGATGCGGTCGAGTTCCGCAAGTTGAACTGCGTGAAAGACGGCGACATTATCCTCACCGGGATGAAGATGCATCCGATCGGTTTGTCGCAGTGCATCGAAAAGGCCACTAACGCGATCGAGTGGGGAAAGAAACGCGCACCATCGGCTCCCAATAAGAAACGCGGCAAGGGCATCGCCATCATGTGGAAAGCGCCCGCGATGCCGCCTAATGCCGGATCGAGCGCGTGGGTGGAACTGGCTGAAGACGGTCACGTGACCGTGGGCATCGGCGGACAAGAAATCGGGCAAGGGACGTTCACCGTGATGGCGCAGATGGCGGCGGGTGCGCTGGGTGTGCCGTACGAATGGGTGCGCATCGCCGCGCCGGTCGATACGAAATATAGCCCGTATGAATGGCAGACCGTGGCGAGCCGCCTGACGTGGAGCATGGGCAATGCGGTGAAAGCGGCCGCGCTCGACGCGAAGAAACAAGTGCTGGAGATGGTGGCGCAGGCGTGGGGCGAAGACAGCGACAACCTCGACATCGTCAACGGCAACGTGATTTCGTACAAGAGCGAAGAAACACTGCCGCTGAAAAACATCGTGATTTACGGCATGGCGAAGCCGAACGATCAAGGCTGGATCGGCGGCCCGATCGTGGGGCGTGGCAACTTCATGCCGACCTACGTCACCGGCCTCGATCCCGAAACGGGGCAAGGCCCGCGCGCGGTGGTCCACTACACGACGGGCGCGCAAGCCGTCGAGGTGGAAGTGGACCTGGACACGGGCAAGGTGGAAGTCATCAAGGCCGTGGCCGCGTTCGATATGGGCAAGGCGATCAATCCCGATCTGGTGAAGGCGCAGATGGAAGGCGGCTTNNTGGAGGCCATCATCGTGGAGGTGCCGCAGGACGACGGGCCGTGGGGCGCGCGCGGCATCGGCGAGCACGCGCTGGTGCCGACTATTCCGGCCATCGCGAATGCGATCTATGATGCGGTCGGCGTGCGACCGGGCGAGCCGCCGTATCTGCCGGAGAAGGTGTACCTCGCGATGGTGGATGCGGGTGTGGTGAAGTAGTTTAACCGCGAAGGCGCGAGGAACGCGAAGGAAAGAATGGGACGCGGATTAACGCGGATGACGCTGATTATGGGATGAAAGTTGATCCGCGTCCTACATCGTGACCGGCAAAATTCTGTTCTATCAAGATGGAGAATGACATGGGCAGTCAGACACTTGAAGGTGAAGTCTTGGAACACAGTGGCAGACGCTGTTGCATTTGTTTTGGCCTCCATTTTGATTTTGAAGTTAAGAGAGGCCAAATAGCGCATCTTGATCACAACCATCAAAATAATGATATAGATAACTTGGCATTCTTGTGTTTTGTCCATCATGACGAATACGACACACGGACTAGCCAGAGCAAGGGCTGGACGATTGAAGAAGCAAAGCACTATCGCGCTGAGCTGTTTAATGAAATTGAAAGACGTCGCAACGCCGCAAAACACGGCGAAAAAATAGCCGTGCAAAGCTATCAGGAACTTGCTTTTGGTGACGTATCGAGTTCATCTCCAGTATTTCTTGATGCTGTCGATAGGAATACCGGCGAGAAGTATTTAGGGATAACCGCATTTCGTCCAGATGACGCTCGGTTTACGTTTGATGCAACTAATCCCAATCATTTTGACGCAAGGATTGTGCGTCTCTACGTTGATGTAGTCAAATTCGTTAGTATCGACATACTAGGGGTGTGGGAAGGAGGTTTGGGTGGTGGGATGCGCTACCGCAACTTTATATGTGAGATAGATTCTAAGGTCGGAAGCTATACTTGTTCTCAATTGTCTGAGGAGTTTGATTATTTCAAATTGTCATATGGAGAAACAGAGGCGTTTCGTATTCGGGTGCGAGCTATTGTGGAAGGCATATATCACTTAAGGTTAGGTATCGAATATTCGATTGCAGGTCAAAGCAGAAGAGTTGAATTGGACGACAAAATGTTACGAATTGCTATCTTTGATCCTTTGTTTCATGAACCATCTTATGATCTCGACAATAGATTGCCTGATAGTGCATGCAGAACGAAAGATTTGAGCCAGCGAAATCAATCAATTCCTAAACTCGATGTTGTGTGGGTGTGACCACGTAGTCCGCCATAGCTGTTTATCTTGAACCAAACGTGCAGACCTCGGAGGTTTTATGGACTGGCAGGCAAGGCGAGATGATCAGCGTGATCATCTATCAGGCGCGGTAAGAGGAAGACAACAATGAAACGGTGTCAACGAATAACCTCGAATCGATGAATGGAGTGCGCCAAATGACAGACGATGATGATCTTGAAGAGCCGGAAGAGATTGATTACTTTGAGAACAAACGCCCTGATCGAACGTATATCAGCAAATCATTTGAGGGAGTTGATTTTTCCGACACTACTGTCGAGATCAGGCGGATGCGAATCATGTCAAAGGTATTTGATCCGGACGAGTCGCTTCTGTTTGCACGAATAAAGAAAGAAGATGTGCTTCACATTACTCCGAGCGAACGGTACGAGATAAAGATTGTTTTCTGTGAAGACACACGAGAGATCAGGCACATTACTATTCAGCGATTTACGAGAAAGGACGGCAAGCCTCATAAAATCGGATTCACGCTCAGCGGCTCGGAAATTGAAAAACTCTACAACATGCTCAAGTTTGTTAAATATTCCGATCTCGAAAATGCAGAAAAGATACGGCTTGATGAGCAGGTGTTAAACGATTGGTCGGTAAGTGTTGATGAGAGGCGGAAATACTTTTTGGAACATGCAGATCTTGTAATGGAGATCACTAAGCACCACATTACGAAATCAGATGTGATCGCCTTTGCGTATCGAAAAAGCCCGTTGGAGGTCTTTAAGAATCTGCTCGCTGATGAGGCATTTTTCGAGACTATGAAGGTCGAATGGAAAGCTTATGGGCCTGAGGCTGTGTGGCAGAAGTTTTTCGAAGACAATCCTTGGATATTTGGTTATGGCCTGAATTACATCTTTACATCCCAGCTTGATGACAAAAAACTCGAACAGGTCACCAGTGGCTACACTTTTCAACAGTCCGGTAAACGCGCAGATGCGTTGATGAAAACCCGTGGCCTGATTAGCGCTCTATGTTTTGTTGAGATTAAGACGCACAGGGCCTTGCTTCTACACCAGAGTCTATTCACAATAAGGCCTACT
>PMCF01000247.1:186-7481 GCA_003154115.1 Anaerolineae bacterium | reverse complement strand
GTTGGCGCTTTTCTCATTGGCGTATTGAACAATGGCATGTCTATTATGGGAGTCGGGATCGATTGGCAAAAGGTTGTCAAAGGTTTGGTGTTGTTGACCGCGGTTTTCTTTGACGTGTATAACAAGAACAAGAACGCATAAATGATCACGCACCACGCAATACGGAACACGTAAGGCGTGGTGCGTGGTGCGTGAGGGGTGAATCGTGTTAGAAGCACTGCGTGAACAGGTCTGGAAGTTGCATCTGGAACTGCCCAAAAACGATCTGGTAAAGTGGACGGGCGGCAACGTCAGCGGACGTGATCCCGAAACCGGCCTCGTCGTGATCAAACCATCGGGCGTGAAGTATCCCGATCTGAAGCCTGAGCACCTGATCGTGATCGATCTGGATGGCAAGATCGTTGAGGGCACGCTGTCGCCGTCGTCAGATACCGCGAGTCACCTGTACATCTACCGTCACCGATCGGACGTGGGCGGCATTGTGCACACGCACTCGCCGTATGCCACCGCGTTTGCGGCGGTCAACAAGCCGATCCCGGTGTATCTCACGGCGATTGCAGATGAGTTTGGTGGGCCGATCCCGGTGGGTGGCTTCGCGCTGATCGGCGGCGAAGAGATCGGCAAAGTTGTCGTGGAATCAATCGGGCGCTCAGTGGCCGTGCTGTTGAAGAATCATGGCGTGTTTACTATCGGTAAGAATGCGGAATCCGCCGTGAAGGCCGCGGTGATGGTAGAAGATGTAGCGCGCACCGTGTGGATTGCGCTGCAAATCGGCACCCCCGATGAGATTCCGGCTGAGCAAGTAGCAAAGCTGCACGATCGCTACACCAACGTATACGGCCAACGTTAATCAACCTCAACTGGTGTCACCTTATATAGAAGCCCTCTTCGCCACTCGAAGAGGGCTTCTGCTTTATAATCGACGTTATGAACTTCAGCGCTACCAGCATCGGACATGCCGCCTGGCAGACCTGGTCGCACGATCAACCCGCCAACGCGATCGGAATCACTTCACGCGGCCTATTCATTCGCGCGGCCGATCGAGTGGTCTTCGTCTCCTTCGAAACTCAGCGTGGGCCATTGACGATCACGCTGGGCCGATCGATCGAAGAACTCCGCGCGCTCCACGTCGGCGCTGCGGCGGTCTTCGCCAACAACCGATTGATTTTCCCGACAACCAAGATCACCATCGCGGCTTCACCGGAGGTGGTGTGGCAAGCCCCGTCGCCTCTCGCCTCTCCCGGCCCGATCGATCAACAACTCAAGACCGTGCAACAAATCGCCAGCCTCATCGTAGCACGTGAGCCGGATCGTGGCTTCAGTCCGTTGCTGGCCCCCTTTCTCGATCTACCCTTCAGCGGCCCGTTATCCTCCGATCACACCGCACTGCTCAACATTCTGCGAATATTGCAGCAAGCTGTGCGCGAAAACGATGTGCCATCAGCGCAGACAAGCATCGACCGTCTACTCGGACGAGGTGATGGCCTTACTCCAGCGGGTGACGACTGTGTGCTGGGTCTACTCTTGATGCTGAATCGCTGGCAGGCCAATCGTGATTGGAGCAGGCTCAATCGGGCCGCAATCAACGCCGCCTTTCAAAAGACGACGACCCTCAGCGCCAATTTGATCGGATGTGCCGCTGAGGGTCAGGCTGACGAACGCCTGCTGAACGTCGTCGATGGTATCGTCACGGGCCAGCCGACGATCCGTGAATGCGTCGACTGCGCTTTAAGCTGGGGCAATTCATCGGGGATTGATGCGCTGGTGGGAATGGCAATCGCTGTCTCGGTAATATGATCCACGAAGTTCACGAAGGCACACAAGGGAAAACTTCGTGTAATTTCGTGTTCTTCGTGGATCAGTGTTATCCTAGATTCTCGATGCGGCGTGCCGGTTCGAAGTGGTTGCGCGCCGAGCGAGCCTATTCCATTGGCTCAAACTTCAGCCCATACACATCCTCGCCATACTGTTTGCGGATCGGCTCCCAACTGGGGATCACGCTCATCCCCACTTTCAACTGGTCGACCGAATCGACTTTGATCTGACCCATGGCTTTAACGTGGTTTTCAAATTCAGCCACGCCGATGATGAGGTAACGCTGATCAAAGCCCCACGGCAGGTTGAAGATCGCCGTGTAGGTCAGCAGGGTGGCGTTGCCTTGAGGTTTGATCGGCTCAAACTCGCGGTTCTTGCAGACCAGGCAACGATCGTGAAAGGGATAGTGGAGCTTGCCGCATTGCTTGCACTTGAAGGCGGTGATAGCGATTTCTTTTTTCATGGTTCGACGCTCCTCAACACAAAGGCCAGCACATTATTTCCAAAGCCGCCGAAGTTGACCGTCAGGCCGTTCCGGGCGTTCTTCACCTGCCGATTCTCGGGCAGCTCATGGCGCAGTTGCCAGACGATGTCGACCACCTGCGCGACACCGGTCGCGCCGACCGGGTGACCACGCGCCTTGAGGCCGCCAGACACGTTGATCGGGATTTGGCCGCCCAATCGGGTTAGACCGGCCGCTACCGCTTTTCCACCCTCGCCCTTCTTGAAGAAGCCGACATGCTCGCTTTCGGCAATCTCCAGGATGGTGAAGGCATCGTGCAGTTCGGCTACGTCGATGTCGGCCGGCGTGAGTTTCGCCATCTCGAAGGCTTTCTGGGCCGCCAGGGTCACCGCTTTCAGATCAGTCGGATCATCGCGTTCCTGCAGGGTCTGCGTGTCGGTGGCCTGGCCGAAGCCAGCGATCAACACGGGAGGCTTCGACAGTTTCCGGGCCATGTCCAACGGGCACAGGATGACGGCCGCGGCTCCATCGCTCACCGGGCAGAGATCGTACAGATGCAGCGGATCGGCCGAAGTGGGATTGTTGACGATGGCATCGGGGCTATCGAAGATGCCCGCGCGATCCAGCGCCATCTCGACGTGCGCGTATGGATTCAACGTGCCCATCTCCTGGTTCTTCAGGGACACGGCCACCAGGTGTTCGCGGGTCACGCCGTATTTCTCCATATACAACCGAGTAAACATGCCGCCCATGCCCGGCAGCGTGATGCCATACGGATACTCGACCTGCGGGTGGGTCATGGTCGCGACGAAATCGGTGGCGCGCCAGCCGGTCACCTCGCGCATCTTCTCGCCGCCGACGACCAGCACGTAGTCGTAATAGCCGGAGGCCACAGCCAGCAAGCCAGTCTTGATCGCCGACGCGCCGGAGGCGGGACCATTCTCGATGGTCTCGGCTGCGGCGGGCAGCAGGCTGAGGCGATCGACCAGCGAGCTGGCAATCGCCGATTGGTGCTGAAGCATCCCGCCGCCCATATTGGCAACATACACGGCATCAACTGATTTGTCACCTAAACCCGCGTCGTCCAACGCCTTCAGAGATGCATAAGCCAACATCTCCATCAGTGTATCTTCGTCGCGCCGGCCAAAGGGGATCATGCCGGCGCCGATAATCGCAACGTCTCTCATGGTGTCATCGTCCTTTCAGTCCGGCGATCCGCTCGCGGATGGTGTCGTCGTCGGCAAACTTGATGTCCGCTTCGGCCACATCCATCAACTCCTGCGGCACGGGGCGAGTGCCCACCACCAGGCGGGGCTTGGCCTTGAGATAAATCTCGCGCGTCAGGCGATACGAATCGCCGCCGCCCAGTTCGTGCGGAATCTTGGTGTATTCCAGCGGATACTCGATCATCCAGCGCCGGAACCCGATCGGGCTTTCGGCGACGATCAAGACTTCGTCCTGATTCAGATACTCCATGTGATATTCCATCTTGGCGGCAAACAGGTGCGAGCCGATGCGCAGGCCGCGATCGATCGCCAGCGTGTGGTAGCTCATGCCGACTTTCTCATTCTCCAGCCGCCCGTTGACGATGCCNNGCGCTGACGATGTCGTAATAGTCCCGCTCGATGAACAGGCAGGGGTGGACCGACTTGAGGATGGCGGGCACATCCACGCGCATGGCCTGGCGAATGACCATGATTTTGCCGTTCGCCAGAGTGATGTACTTGGGCGGGTACGGCGCCATCGGATACTGCATTGGCCGCAAAACGGCCTCCAGTTCCATATCTAAAGGCATGGGTTAGGCTCCTTGTGAAACAAGATTTTTAGATTGGCCGCGCTGTTCTTCACCTCAATGCGGCGTGCAACTTTGCATTATTCAGGGGTTTGACTACATCAAATTGGTCTAGTCAGAATGCTGATGCCTCCTGGTACACGAGATCACATGCCCGTCCGTTCGATCCAGTGCGCGGCCCTCTAGTTCTCGCGCAAGGCTATCGGCGCAATCGCAAACTGGGCACAGGTGGCGGTGACTTTGAGCATTTCTGTCCCTCCTATCTCAGCGGATAAATGACGATTCTTGCTATCTACGCACGCCTGACCCTTATCCGCCACACTGCTAATAATACAAGCATGATCAGAACATCAAGGCCAGCAGCAATTCTGGTGGCGTTATCCCAAGGAGATAACCCCCAAACGATGCTAGCATCAACCTCGGCACCTCGGTCTTTGTAGCGGAAATCAACGATCGCCACAAGACCTTCTTTTTCATACCACCACGAAACACCACAACAGTAAATAATTCCAATCTCATCCTCAGAATACCAGCCATGCTGCTGCAGCTGTTGCGTGTAACGTGAATAGAATTCTCCACCGGATAAGTCAATCAAATAGGTGGCAGTGATTTCAGCCCGGCCAATACCATGAAATGCCGCATATTGCTTCTGTGATGACTGAGGGAAAGTTACAATCTGCTTGAATTCGGATTCGACCCTCATAAACATTAGGGCAGAAAGTGAATAAATGAATAGTAACTGGAAAAGCAGGAATGCTATGACCCAGATGCCGATCAGTTTGAGGCGTTGCTTTGATGATGAAGCATCTTTAACATACATGGCTGGCATGGGATGCAATCTCCAACTGATTACCGGCGGCGATGATCTTGAGCATGCTGCTGTGCTTTATCCACGAAGAGCACGAAGTCAAACTTCGTGGTTCTTCGTGCCCTTCGTGGATCGAATTTGTATTACAGGCTGGCCTTGGTCAATGCCTCGATTTGCTCAACGTGCTTCGTCTCGATCGCATCGCCGAACTTAGTCTTCGGCATGGCGTCCTTCTTCGCCATCAATTCTGCGTAACGATCATCTTCCATCATCGCCACGGCGCGGCCGATGCACGATTCGCCATCGACGAAGCGCCACGGGAAGAAGCCCACCGTCACACGCTGATTGCAGACCAGATCGATGTCGCCGCCGAAGCACTCCGCGTGGACGATGCCATACGGGAACATCTCGATGTGCATCAACTGATACTTGGTATCGTCGAAGAATTCGGCCAACGGCATGCCGTATTTCTTCTGGAAATGCTTGTCGGCCTGGCGGGCCTGGCGCGGCATCCAATCGCGGATGATGGTGTTCATCGGATGATCGGCGCTGCCGCAATCCACCGCGATCCAACGCAGTTTCTTGGCCTTGGCCCACTCGGCAAATTCGCGATCGGGGCCGGGGTGCTTGACCATGTAGCGCACCTCGTCGGCGGTGGGCTGATCCCAGCCGAAGTGGTGATAGCCGGTGTGAATGACGAGGATGTCGCCCTCTTTCACCTCGACGCGCTCTTCCACCATCTTACTGGTGTACACGTCGTAGTCGCCGCACACGTCGCTCAGATCGACGACGGCGGCTTCGTGGACAAGATAGTCCATCTCAAGCGACGCGATATCTTTGCCCGCCGTGTGAAAGTGAATCTCGCCGTCGAGGTGCGTGCCCAGGTGATTCGAGTGCGTGATCACTTGGCCGTTCGCGCCGTTGGGGGCGAGACGCTTGAAGTACTTCACTTGCAGCGGCTCATATGTCGGCCACGCGGGCGTGCCAATACCGAGAGGAATGGTGAGGTCGATGAACTTCATGGTGAGGCTCCTTTTGAGGTGGTATGGTTTGGTCTAATGAGTAATGAGTAACGAGTAAAGCAACTGGCCATTACTCGTTACTTGTTACTCGTTATGCACTCTGCTTTCAACGCATCAAACGCATCCTTGAAGCACTTCTCCGGTGCGCGCAATATCCCTGCGCCCACCATGCCGATGCCGGGTTTCTTGTGCGCGATGCCGGTGTTGAGGCGCGGCAAGATGCCGGTCTCCATCACCTTGCGAACATCAATGCCTAACGGCGTGCCACGGAAATTCAAGATCGGAATCGTGAACCCCTCGTGTTCGCTGAACGTGATCTCGTACATCTCCCGCGTCACATCGATCGCCATTTGCGGCGTACCGCCGACGAATTGTGTAATTGCCGGCGCGGCCGCCATCGCAAAGCCGCCATAGCCCGCCGTTTCCGTGATCGTGCTGTCGCCGATGTCGGGATTCGCGTCGTCTTCGGTGAAGCCGGGGAAGTATAGGCCCAGCACTTTACCGGCGGGCGCGATAAACCACCGATCGGGCATCCCGGCGATCTTGATGCCGAAGTCTGTGCCGTTGCGCGCCATCACGGTAACGATGCTGCTGCCTTCGATGCCTTCCGCCGGTTCGACCGCGCATTTGCCCGCGGGCATGCTGAGGTTGAGGAACCAGTGATCGTTGCGATCGATGAATTCGAGTACTTTCGCCAGGACTTCATTATCGCGATTCGTGCGGGCCAGCGCCGGGCCGATGGCGCGCAAGAACAGGCTGGTGCCCGCCCGATTACGATTGTGCCCCTCATCGCCCATGTGCAGCGCCTGCGCCATCATCAGGCGGATGTCCACCGGTCCGTGAACGGCAAGGGCACCCGCCAGGACCGGCGCGAGCTCGTCGGCGATGAAGCGAAGCCGCCGAATCACCTCCTCGGAGTACGCGCCGTAGCGCAGCACCTTNNGTGATGATGATGGCACGGCGAAAACTCGATGTCGCCCGACGCCGCCAGTTTCTCCGCTTCGGCCTCGTCTTGTGCCAGGCCTTCGTACATCAACGCACCCATCACCGCGCCACGCTGCGGGCCGCACATGCGCTTCCACGTGATCGGCGGCCCCGCGTGCAGGAGCACGTTCTTCTTCATGCCCGGGATGACGTCGAGCGCGCGGCCCATGCCGACGAGCCGNNGCTTCCTCGTTAGCGGTGTCGATGTCGATGCCGTTCTTCGTCACCCGCAGTCGCGGCACGCCATCGACGGGCGGTTTCCAATCGACATCGATCACGGGTACGCCCTGCTCTTTCACTGACTGTGCCATGCTGCTAAGACCGACATTAACGACGGCGAGGGGTTGGTTGAAGAGTTCGTTGAGTTGAGGCATGTACTTGTCTCCGTGAAGAGTGAAGAGTGAAGAGTGA
>PMCF01000247.1:0-140 GCA_003154115.1 Anaerolineae bacterium | reverse complement strand
GCCTGACGGCCTCCTCGCAATGACGCTAGCCGACGATCATCGCCACGAGTTTCGCCGCCGCCGCATTGCTGTCACACACGATTGCGCCAGCACTACGGAGTGCCGCCACTTGAGCGCTGAGGCGCTGCGGGTCTTGCTCC
>PMCF01000094.1:184-3389 GCA_003154115.1 Anaerolineae bacterium | reverse complement strand
AAACCACAGAATCCGTTAGAGTCAGATCGGTTCCTGACGAACGAGCACTATTTGCCGTTTCTTTATGCCCTGGGCTTGCAGGAAAAGAATGAACAAGTTCGCTTCTTTGCCGATCGAGTCACCTATAGCTCGTTGTCGATGCGTTCATTGTGGATTGAGTAATTCATACCGGAACAAACTATCACAACAAAACGAGACACACTGGGAACATGTCCGGTGGTCTCGTTTGATTTTGTCCGCCAGATCGATTTCAAGCGATGTCCACAGCTACACTTTGTATCCGCGTTTGGAGCCTTTTTAGAGGCTAGTTTTCGCTTCTCAGGCACGATTGAGATCAAAGTCCGCAGGGCACGATTGACAGAGCCTGAATCCTGGAAATATTCCCACACATCCGGCTCAAGCACTACCGTCTTTTCGCCCAATACATGCTCTTCACTATACGTTCCGTCATCGTGATAGACGCGAATGGTGTAGCCTTCTTCGCGCAAGGTCTTGGCGTACTTGCCACGCACGCCGCCCGAAAAATCATATTCGGGCAAAACATCATCAGTCGTCGCGATAGGTTTAGATGAGTTCTTCTTCATAGTGTTGACGCTCCAGCGGAGTGGCTTGCGCTGATCAATCGGATTTTCTTGCCGCGCTCCGTATAAGCCACCACCAGCAGCCGATTTTTGTGTGAAGTGCCAATGATAATCAACCGATCTTCCCTGTGCGAATGCGCTACATCGGCTATAGTTATCGCGTAATCATCACTGACGACGGTTGGGGCTTCGTCAAAGTTAACCCTGTGTTTTCGCAAATTCTGTCGGGCTTTGCCAGCATCCCATTCAAAGAGCATTCTCATGGTGGCTATCTCATCCTTTGAAAGGGATAGCACGGAAGTCGGTCTATTTCAAGCCCGCGGCGTCTAAACAAAAACGCCGACCTTCTTCTTTGGCCGGCGTTCCTGATCCCTAATCCCGGATCAACTGATCCCTAAACAGTAAACAGGTCCTTCAATTTATCGATAAACCCTTTCTCGCTTTGCGGGATCACTTCCCTGCCCAGCGTCTTCGCAAGTTCGCCAAACAACTTCCGTTGATCGGCGGTGAGATTCGTCGGCACGGCGACCTGCACCACCACGAGTTGATCGCCGCGGCCCTGCCGGCGCAAATGCGGAATGCCCTTGCCCTTGATCGAGATAACGCGCCCGGTCTGGGTGCCTCCTGGGATGCTGATCTTCTCATCACCATCGAGCGTGGGCACGACGATCTCATCGCCCAGCGCGGCCTGCGCCACGTTGACCTGCACTTCCATCACTACGTCGTCTTCGCGACGGCGGAAGAACTTGTGCGGCGTGACGTTGAGCACTACGTACAAATTGCCCGGCGGCCCGCCGAATTCGCCCAGCTCGCCTTCGCTAGCTAAACGAATTTGTGTGCCGGTATCGACGCCGGGTGGAACCTTCACATTCAAGCGCCGTGTTACACGAATCTTCTTGTTCCCACGGCATTGACTGCACGGCATTGAGATCGTTTCGCCTTCGCCGCGGCAGGTAGGGCACGTCGTCACGTTGACGAACGAACCGAGGATCGATTGCTGCACACGCCGCACTTCGCCAGTGCCATTGCACGTACCACACCGATTGGGCGTGGTGCCCGGCTCGGCGCCTTTGCCACTGCAGCGCGGGCACGTCTCGTAACGCGCCACGTCGATTTCACGCTCCAGCCCGAACGCGGCTTCATCGAACGTGATCGTCATGTCAAAGCGCAGATCGGCGCCGCGCCGCGGCGTACGCCGTGATGCCGAAGCGCCGCCGCGCTGGCCGCCGAAGCCGAAAAACTCTTCGAAGATGTCGCCCAGGCCGCCGAAGCCGGCAGTGAAGTCGCCGCTAAAACCACCCGCGCCACCTGGCGCGCTGCCATCGACCGCCGCATGTCCAAAGCGATCGTAGGCCGCGCGTTTGTTATCGTCCGACAATACCTCGTAGGCCTCGCTGAGTTCCTTGAACTTCGCCTCGGCATCAGAAGCTTTGTTTACGTCGGGATGATACTGCCGCGCGAGTTTGCGGTAGGCCTTTTTGATGTCGTCCGTGCCGGCGCCTTTGGCGACGCCTAATACTTCATAGTAGTCACGCTTGCGAGAAGCCATTGAACAATTCTCAATGTTCAATGAACAATGAACAATGCCGCATCCAGCGCGGTCATCGTTCATTGTTCATTGTTGCTTGTTAATTCTTAGTGAATTCGCCGTCAATCACGTCGTCGCCGCCGGGGCCGGTCGGACCGCCGTCACCACCCATGCCACCCGGAGGCGGTGTGCCGCCCGCATCAGGCTGCTGATACATTGCCGCGCCGATCCTCTGCACAGACTGCCCTAGATCATCGGTCTTGTGTTTCAGGTCTTCCACACTGGCGGTTTCCAGAACACCCTTCAACGCGGCGGCTTTCGCTTCGACTTCATTCTTCACATCCGCCGGAACCTTGTCGCCCAGATCGCGCAAGGTCTTCTCGGCGGTATACACCAGCGAGTCGGCGTTGTTGCGCGCTTCGATCCGATCCTTGCGTTTCTGATCTTCCGTGGCGAACTTCTCGGCGTCTTTCACCATCTTCTCGACCTCGGAATCCGACAGGCCCGACGACGCCGTGATGGTAATGTGCTGGCTGCGGCCGGTAGCCTTATCCGAAGCCGACACCTTCATGATGCCGTTCGCGTCGATGTCGAAGGTCACTTCAACCTGCGGCATGCCGCGCGGGGCTGGCGGCAGCCCATCGAGGATGAACTTGCCCAGCGACTTATTATCGGCCGCCATCGGGCGTTCGCCCTGCGTGACGTGAATCTCCACGCTGGTCTGGCCATCGCTGGCCGTCGAGAAGACCTGGCTCTTCTTCGTCGGGATCGTCGTGTTGCGCTGAATCAAGGTAGTCGCCACGCCGCCCAGCGTCTCGATGCTCAACGACAACGGTGTCACGTCCAGCAGCAGAATGTCCTTCACTTCGCCGCCCAGCACCCCGGCCTGAATCGCCGCGCCGATCGCGACCACTTCGTCGGGATTCACGCNNCCCTTGTGCGGTTCCTTGCCGAAGAACTTGCGCACCGCTTCGACCACAGCGGGCATGCGCGTCATACCACCCACCAGCACGATTTCTTCGATCTTGTCCGGCGTGATCCCCGCGTCATTCAACGCGCGGCGGCACGGCTCGATCGAGCGATCGATCAAATCGGC
>PMCF01000094.1:0-136 GCA_003154115.1 Anaerolineae bacterium | reverse complement strand
GCCTTCTCGCCCGCTTCCTTCAGGCGTTGCAGCGCTTGCCGATCGTTGCGCAGATCGATCCCATCGGACTTCTTGAATTCATCGGCCACATAATCGATGACGCGCTGATCGAAGTCGTCGCCGCCGAGGAAGGTGT
>PMCF01000242.1 GCA_003154115.1 Anaerolineae bacterium | reverse complement strand
CGCACATCGGTCCAGATATTGATCTTGGCAATGCCGATTTCGATGGCGCGCCGCAGATCCTGATCCGGAGTATCTGATCCGCCATGCAGCACGAGCGGTATCGGGCAAACCGATCGGATTTGTGCCAGCCGATCGAAATCAAGCTTGGGCGTGCCGCGATACAGTCCGTGCAGCGTACCGATCGACACGGCGAGCGCATCTACGCCGGTCTCCTTCACAAAGCGTTCCGCTTCGTCGACGCGTGTTAGGTGAGACTGCTGCTGGTCTGTGCTGAGATCATCCTGGCCCTCACCCACATGCCCGAGCTCGGCCTCGACCGAGACACCGTGAGCATGCGCCAGTTCGACCGCTTGGCGGGTGAGCGCGATGTTGTGATCTAACGACATCAGCGATGCATCGATCATGACTCCGGAGAATCCAAGTTCGAGCGCGACTTCGATTTGGTCAAGCGTCCTGGCATGATCGAGCACCAGCGCCACCGGAATGCGCGTGCGTTCGACTTCCGCTTCTATGATACGCACGAGCGTCGGCCATTCCGCCTGCGGCGTGTGACCCGGATAGATCATGAGAATGGCTGGCGCTCGATCGGCCGCAACCGCGTCGACAATCGCTTGTGTGATCTCCAGATTACAGGTGTCGTATGCGCCTACGGCCCAGCCTTGCCCCAGGCACGGCTGCAAGATCTGCGTCATCGTCAGATAATTCATACTGCCTCTTTCCGATTCACCGCTCAGACATCATGAACCGCGTTCACTACAAACCACGAAAACGCTCCGTTCCCCGTCCCCGGGGAACGCCCTCGGGACGAGGGCTATGAGCATTTTTAGATCAGTCGATCCGATCTTCAAACTATCCTGCAAACGCGGGTTCGATCAACCCTTTGACACCCGTCTTGACGCGGAACAAGTCGCCGGCCCAGGGATGTTGTTTCCGCTCCTCGTCACTAAAGCCCCACCAGGCTGTCGTGACAAAGAGCTCATCCAAATCCTTGCCGCCAAATGCGAAAGAGATGACATGCTGCACAGGGAAACGAATCTGGCGCTCGATCTTGCCAGCGGGGTCGTAGCGCGTGAGTTTCCACCCGGCCCAGTGCCCACTCCACACAAAGCCCTCGGCATCCACGATCAATCCATCGGGCATCCCTTCGTCATCCGGCACACTTGCAAAGACCCGACGATTGCTGGTCGTGCCCTTGACTGGGTCATAGTCAAGGACGATGATCTGGCGATGCCGTTGATCCGCCACATAAACTGTGCGGCCATCCGGGCTGACGCCGATGCCGTTCGCCGTGGCATAACCAGTGTCGATTTCGTGGAGCGACCCATCGAGGTCCAGGCGATACAACGAGCCGTCGGGCGTAAAGGGATCTCGCGTGTTGACCGTTCCGACGAGCAAGCGACCCTGCCGATCCACTGCGGCATCGTTGTAGCACATCTCTGGTTTGTCTGGCTCTGGTGGTCCGACGAAAAGCGTAGTCTCATTGGTTGTCGGATCCCACGCATACAACCCATTCTGAGCGATGGCGATCCATCTCCCAGATGTTCGACGAGCTAAGGCCGTTACCGGCACGCTCACTGGAAACGTTTTGAACTTGCCGGTTGCTAACTCAAACCGGCAGGTAGGCCCACCTCCCCAATCAACCCAGTACAGGGCATTCTCTTCAGGTGCCCAGATCGGGGTTTCTCCCAACTGATTCTGCGACGACACAAGATGTTCCGGCTCATTCATGGCTTAGCCCCTTTTGCTCAGACTCTGAATTGATCGTAAAGCCGATGATTGATCGGCTTGAGAATCGGATAGAGTTGTTGATAGATTTGATACCACTCGACATACTTAGGCGCGAGTTGCGGATCTGGTTGATAGGTCTTGCCCGGCTTGTAGACACACTCAAAAGCATCCTGCTCGTTGCGGTACAGGCCGACAATACCGGCCAGGATGGCCGCGCCCAGGGTCGTGGCCTCTTCGATGTTGGGCACGCGATCAGATTCTTGCCGCGCTGCAAGACCCGCTCTTCAGAAGTGAGTGCAACCATTATAGGCGCTTCCAGGTCTCTAGCAGATGCGCGATATCGTCGAAAATCATATCCGTTTCAATGGCCTCGGCCTCGGTTCGATCGGAAGAACCCGACAACACGCAGATGGTAATAAGGCCAGCTTTTTTTCCGCCGAGAATGTCCGTATCGACGCGGTCGCCGATAGCAGCGGTTGTCGTGGGACGAGCACCCATCTGCTCCATGGCTAGTTCGTACATAGTCGGCTCCGGCTTGCCGATGGACATCGGCTTCACGCCGGAGGCCGTTTGGAGCGCAACGATCATCGCGCCGGTGCCCGGTATCAGCCCCTCTTCGGATGGATTGGTTGGGTCCAGGTTCGTGGCGATAAAACGGGCCCCGCCACGGATCAGCAGCGTAGCCCGCTTGAGTTTTTCATAGGTGACTTCCCGATCCATGCTGGCGACAACCAATTGAACGTCTTTATCGGCCAGGACGAAACCTTCGTCCATCATGGCTTGTTTGAGCGCCGGCATGCCAAAGACATGGACACGCGTCCCATGCGGATATTCGCGCGCCAGGAAACGCGCTGTGGCCTGACCTGAAACCAGGATCTCGTCCGGAGAGACCTGCACACCCATCCGCACCAGTTTATCGGCGTACTCCTGGGGCGTGCGGGTCGAGTTGTTCGTCGCGAGGATAAATGGGATGGGGCGCTCACGCAGGAAAGAAAAGAACTCGGACAACATCGGCATCGCCCGATCGCCGTGATACAGGACACCGTCCATATCAATGATGAGATGAGTAATTTCTGTGAGTGATGGCATGAGTCTCAAATCAAGGCGGCTTCCCATACTTGATACGAACTTTCGATCATGTGAGTCCGTTTCAGATCAGCAAGTATGGATTTTCCAGTACGCTTTTGAGATCGGCCAGGAACCGCGCCACCGTAGCGCCGTCCGCGACCCGGTGATCGGCCGCGACGGTCAACTCCATCATCGGGCGCAATACGATCTGGCCCTCATCGGCAACCGGCGTATCGATCAGCTTGCCAACCGCTAGAATCGCCGATTCAGGCGGATTGATGATGGCCGTAAATGATTCGATGCCAAACATCCCCAGATTCGAGATGGTAAAGGTGCTGCCCATCATTTCACCTGGCGTCAGGCGTCGGTTGCGAGCCCGATCGGTTAGATCGGCCAATGCTGTGACGATCTGCCCCAGGTTCCGGCTTTGCGCCTCGCGGATCACGGGCACAATTAGGTTCTCTTCCACGCTCGTGGCAATGCCCAGATGAATGTCGTCCCACAGAATGATGTTGCCATCCGAGAGTGAAGCATTCAGATAGGGATGACGCGGGAGTACCGTGGCGACGGCCCGCACCAGAATGGCCGTATAAGACACGCGTTGCCCGGTCTGAACTTTAATCGGCTCCAGTACTCGCTCACGCAAACGAATCGCCTCGGTCATGTCCACCCGCAAGGACAGGTAAATGTGGGGAGCGGTGAACGCGCTATAAGCGATGCGCTCGGCAATGATCTTGCGTGCCCCGGCCAACGGCACGACCTGCTTGCGACGGGCATCCGGCAGTGGTATCGGCGCGGATGAGCGGACAAACGCCGAAATCGTCGGAGGCGCAGACACACTCGGGGCTGGCGTAGCCGCTGGAACACTCGACGCTTCAACCGGCGGCTGTGGTTTTTGATAAGACAATACATCGGCCTTGTGAATCCGACCTCGCGGCCCGCGGCCTTCTATCTGCTTCAGATCTATCCCCAGTTCGTGTGCCATGCGCCGCGCCAGCGGAGTGGCTCGCACCTTTCCCGGCTCGGAGGCCTTAACAACGGCCTCCGCCAAATCTACTGCTGTCACAACTTTGGTTGTAGCTGGCACAGCAGCGGACACAACCGGCTGAGACGCCGCCTTACTAGGCAGCGCTTCGCCGGGGACAAGAACATAGGCGATCACTTCGGTGACCGGAATGACATCGTTGAGTTTGGCTCTGAGACCCGCCAAGATGCCGTCCGCGGGAGATTCTATCTCAATGTTCGCTTTATCCGTAGAGATGATAAAGAGGGGGTCGCCCTTGTCGACATGGTCACCTTCCTTCTTAAGCCATTCGACAAAAGTGCCCGTCTCCATGACCATATCGACCTTGGGCATGATGACTTCGGTTGCCACGGCTACTTGCCCTCCTGCGCCAGCGAGCGTGCCGCGGCGACAATATCCTCGACCTGGGGCACAGCGGCCCGTTCAAGATTCCGGTTGTATGGAATTGGGACATTCAGCCCGGCCAGGCGACGGATAGGCGCATCCAGATAATCAAAAGCTTCGCTCTCGGCAATCACGGCCGCCAGTTCTCCACCAAAGCCACCGGT
>PMCF01000427.1 GCA_003154115.1 Anaerolineae bacterium | reverse complement strand
CGGGGCGTCGCCCAAGACGCCAACTTTTATCCGTTCTTGGCTTGGCTGGGGATTGAGGAAGGTCTCACGCCCCTGGTCTGGACGACAGTGGCTAAATACGGAGTACTCCCAGCCTCGTTTGAAGCGGCCCGCGACACTTTGCACGCTGGGGGGATCATTCTGAGTGCGAAACGCATCGCGCGCTTGACCTACCGGTTTGGCCAAGTCGGGCTGGAGCTGCGCCAGCGCCAACTGGACCAAGTGCAGCACGGCACCTTGCCAGAAGGGCAACTTCTGGCCGGTCAACGGGGGGTGCTGTCGGCGGATGGCGGCCACGCGCGGTTGCGGCGCACCAAAGGCGGGCGGCGCAAAGCCAGCGGACGGCATGGTTACTCGGGCGAATGGAAAGAACCCAAAGTCCTGACCATTTATGTGGTCGATGCCGACGGGCCTCAAGTGTCCACGCAGGACCTCCCGGTGACCAATGACGGCACGTTCGGCGGGGTGGACGAGTTTATGCAGGTGTTGGAAATGCATCTGGTGCGCCTGGGGATTCGCCACGCGGCCCAAGTACTCGTCTTGGCCGATGGCGCGCTGTGGATGTGGGAGCGGATTCCCGCGCTCCTGTTGCGACTGGGGCTGCCCGCCGACCGCCTCATCGAGTTGCTTGACTTTTATCATGCGGCCGAACATCTGAGTGCCTTTGCCGAAGTCGCCTTTTCCAATTCGAACGCCGCGCGAAAGGGGTTCAAGCCAGCCTGTGCGAAACTCAAGCGGGGCCAGGCGGCCACGGTGGTGCGGCACATGCAAACCCGGTGCGCTCAAGCCCCATCCAAGCAGAAAGCCCACTTGATCCAGGAACTCGACTACTTTCAAACTCGTCTGCCGCGCTTGCAGTATNNCGCCGGCAGGTGGGAGCATTTCTGCGATTCAATTCTGACCGCCCACTTGTGCCCAACCTGACCCAACTTTTTCGCTTCGCACCCCTTCTGGGCGCGCTGGCAGGCAACGCTCAGACTGGCCGAAGTCAAGCTGCGGACGAAAAACGAGGAGGTGAGTGAAGTGTGAGAGTGCCTTACCAGCAGTTCTCAATTTGACCGGGCGTCATGCCGCCTAGCGCGCCCCCGCTTCGCGGGCAGGGCGTGAGGAGCGCTTTTTGCGACGAAGTATCTCAGCCGTGGTGCGAGATTCTTCAGCGCGACACCCTGTCCGCCGCACAGCGGCGGGGGCGCGCCAGGCGAAGATGCGCTTCAGGATGACAGATTCCAAAATGAGAATTGCTGGCCTCACGGCGAAAAGTTGTCCAGCCTAGCTGCGTCATGATAGAATCACTGTGGCGAATGAACTTCGCCCCATTTTTGCTGCGACGCAACCATCATGCCCGAGTGCTTTCGCCTTGCCCGCCGCCCTGGGCGTGTCGGGCATCCCGATTGACCGTTGGCAAGTGCGCTGGCACTCGTAAGGCCACTGGATTCCCGCCGACAACATGCGGGAATGACGACTGAGCAGTTGCACATCTTTTATCTGGTGGAGGAGTAGATGGACGTACTGAAGGCAATCCATACGCGCCACTCGGTGGGGCAAGTGAAGCTCGATCGAGTACCACGTGAATTGATCGAGCAGTTACTGGCGGCGGCCGTGCAAGCGCCCAATCACTACAAAGTGCGCCCGTGGCGGTTCGTGGTGCTGACGGGTGCAGGTCGTGAGAAGTTAGGCGAGGCGATGGCGCAATCGACTAAAGCGAACAAACCCGACGCCACAGACGAAGACGTGCAAAAAGATCGCGTCAAGCCCTTGCGTGCCCCGGTCGTCATTGCCGTGGCAGTCGATAAACCGGCGTTGACCAAAGCCAAAGAGATTGAGAACGTGTGCGCGACAGCGGCAGCGATACAGAATATGCTCCTGGCCGCGCACGCGTTAGGGTTGGCGGCGATGTGGCGCACCGGCCCTTCGGCTACCGACCCGGCCATCAAACACTTCTTCGGTTGGGAAGCCGATCAGCAGTTGATTGGCTTTGTGTACGTCGGTTATCCGGTGGAAATAGCGGCACCGCATGAACGTCCGTCGTTTGAAGATCGAACGACGTGGTTGGAATGATCCACCGTGCGGTGCACTTCGCTTTTTAGCCACTTCCGTGACAACCGTACCCTTCTATCGGGACGGTTGTCACTCCCCGGAGTACTTCTCGTGGTGTATCCTTATTGCAAGTCGGTTGCAACAAGGACAGGCCGTGAGTCAATTTATCGATCAAGCCAAACAAGCGATTGTGGCCGAAGGCGGGCGGATGACGGGCCAGCGCGCCATCATCCTCGACGTCATCGCGGCCTCGCACGATCATCTGACCGCCGATGATATTACGGCGCGCGCCCAGCGACACGATGGCAGCATCAACCCCTCGACGGTGTACCGCACCCTGGCGCTGCTAAAAGAACGCGGACTGATCAAAGCGCGCTATTACGATCAGGATAACCACCGCGAAGTTTTTGAGCCAACTCCCAACTCCGAGCATTATCACTTCACCTGCACCCGCTGCGGTAAAGTCATCGAGTTTCAATCGAAGCACGTGTCGGCCCTGCGCGCCCAGCTGCAAAACGAGTCCGGCGTGGAAGTGGCGCGCGCCTGCTTGTGCCTGACCGGGTTATGCGAAAAATGCAAAGGAAACAAGGGATGACGGCGATTGGTTTAGATGAATTACCGGCCGGCGATGAAGCCGAGATCGAAACGTTGAGCGGCGCGGGCGCCATCGTGGGGCGGTTGGCCGCGCTGGGTTTCGTACCCGGTTCGCGTGTAGCGATGATCCGCAATCGCGGGCGCGGGCCGGTGATTGTGAGTGTCATCCATACGCGCGTGGCGTTGGGCCGCAGCGAAGCCGGCAGCATCCGCGCGCGCAGGATTGAATGATGAGCGGATCAGGCTGCGCAACGACCGGTGCAACGACCTTAGAAGAAGTCCGCGTCACGGAGACCCGACCCGCGACGCGGATTCATGTGGCGCTAGCCGGACAACCCAACGCCGGCAAATCGACGATTTTCAATTTGCTCACGGGGCTCAATCAGCATGTGGGCAACTGGCCGGGCAAAACGGTCGAACAAAAAATCGGTTCGTCTACGCAGGCGGATGTCACGCTGAATATCGTCGATCTGCCGGGCATGTACAGTCTCACCGCCAACTCGCCTGAAGAGCTCATCGCCCGCGAATACCTCCTCACGCAGCACCCCGACGTGATCGTCGCTATCGTCGATGCGGCCATCCTCGAACGCAGTTTGTATCTGGTCGCCGAGTTGGTGCAGCTGGGCCTGCCACTGGTCGTGGGACTCAACATGTTCGATGTGGCGCAGCAGAACGGCATGCGCATCGATCTGGCGAAGTTGAGTCAAACGCTCGGCGTGCCCGTGGTCGATCTTATCGCGGCCAAAAACGTGGGCGTCGATCGTCTGGTGACCGCGACGATCCAGGCGGCGTGCGCAGCCAACCGCCCGATCGATCTGCCCGCCCGGTCCGCTCAATTGGAGCAGGCTCAAGCCGACATTGAGCAGATC
Organism: Anaerolineae bacterium; assembly: GCA_003154115.1. Classification (GTDB taxonomy): domain Bacteria; phylum Chloroflexota; class Anaerolineae; order Fen-1058; family Fen-1058; genus Fen-1058. The sequence goes on along the minus strand of PMCF01000427.1, from coordinate 12,925 downwards.
ATTGCCCCTAAGCTGCCGGAAGTGTATCCGCTGCATTGGGCCGCGCTGAAGGTGCTGGAACACGACGCGGCGCTAATCGATCAACTGCGGAACGTCTTGAACCCGATCGAGCATGACGCGTTCGATCGCGTGTTGTTGACCTACCCCGATGCGCCGATCGCGATTGCGGGCGAGCGCTACATGTGGATTTCGCGCGTGGTGAAAACAGTGGTGACGCGGCGCACGACCACCGCCGCCACGTTGACGGCGCGGCTCGATCGCGTGATCACTCATCCGGTATGGGGTCTGGGCGTGCTGGCCGGAATTCTAGGCTTGCTATTCATGCTAACCTACTCGATCGGCCAGCCGCTTCAAGCGTGGTTGGATGTGACTGTGATACACAACCTAGCGCGCTTGGCCAGCTCGCTATTAGCTAATGCACCTGCGTGGCTGCAAAGCCTGGTCATCGATGGGGTCATCGGCGGCGTGGGCCTGGTGCTGACCTTTGTGCCTATCCTGTTGATCTTCTTCGCCGGGATGGCGGTGCTGGAAGACGTGGGCTATATGTCGCGCGCGGCGTATTTGATGGACGGCTTCATGCGCGCCATGGGCCTGCACGGCAAATCGTTTTTGCCGCTGTTTTTAGGCTTTGGCTGCAATGTGCCCTCGGTGGCGGGCACGCGCGTGATCGAAGCGCCCCAGGCGCGCCTGTTGACGATCGTGTTGATGCCGCTGGTGCCGTGCACGGCGCGGCTGGCGGTGGTGGCCTTCATGACGCCCGTCTTCTTCGGCGTGGCTGCACCGTTGGTGGCGTTGGGATTGGTGCTGCTGAATTTGATCCTGCTCGGCGCGGTGGGCGCGGTGTTGAGTCGCACGCTGTTGAAAGGCGGGCACAACGCGTTCATCATGGAACTGCCGCTGTATCATCGACCGAATGGACGCACGATCGGTCTGTTGGTGTGGCAGCGAACGATCGGGTTTGTGAAGCACGCCGGCACGCTGATCCTGGTGATGGCAATCGTCATCTGGGCGCTGGCCAACATCCCGACCGGCCACCTCGAAACCTCGATCCTGGGATCGATCGGCAAGGCGCTGGAACCGCTCGGGGCGCAGCTGGGGCTATCGTGGAAGCTGGTGGTCGCGCTGCTGGCCTCGTTCATCGCCAAAGAAAACTCTATTGCGACACTGGGTATTTTGTATGGCACTGGCGATGACTCAGCTAATCTGGCGGCGACGCTGGGCACGGTCATTGCGCCGGCGGCGGCGTTGAGTTTTCTGGTCGTGCAGTTGTTGTTCATTCCGTGCGCCGCAACGGTGGGTGCGATTCGCCAAGAGACGCGCTCGTGGAAATGGACGTTGTTTACGCTGGCGCTGTTGGCCGTGATATCCGTGGGGGCGGGGTGGGTGGTGTATCAAATCGCCAGTCGCATCATGTAAGGGAGAAGCCATGTTCGATAAATTGATGTCGATGTTGAAGCGGGGCGGTACGGTAACGGTCGCTGAAATGGCGCGCGAGCTGGACACGACGCCGGAAGTGGTCACGGGGATGATCGATCATATGACGCGCACGGGCCAGCTGCACCCGATGAAGGTGAGCTGCGATCTGGCTTGCAATCAGTGCCTATTGGTGCGCGATTGCCACAAGCCCCAGTGCAGCCGGATATGGGTGGTTGGTGGTTAGCGGTTGGTTGCTGGCAGTTGATCGATTGACCATTAAGGTAATCTCTTTTACAATCGCGCCATCTTGTGTGAGGAGCGAGGTAGCATGACGCAACCCCGTGGGTTATATTTCGAAGAGTTCGAACTGGGCTACAAGGTGCAGAGCGGTGGCCGCACCATCAGCGAAGCGGACATCATGCTGTTTGCCGGGCTGAGCGGCGACTGGAATCCGGTGCACGTCGACGCCGAGTGGGCCAAGACGTCGATGTTTGGCGAGCGCGTGGCACACGGTTTGTTGGGCTTATCGATCGCGTCGGGCCTGGCGATGCAGCTGGGCTTTCTCGATCGGACGGTGGACGCCTTCACGGGACTCGACTGGAAATTCCGCGCGCCGATCAAGATTGGCGACACGATTTACACGGAAGCCGAAGTGAAAGACAAGAAACTCGCACCGGGCGGCGCTGCGGGTTTTGTCGAGTTCAATGTGAACGTCAAGAATCAACGCGGCGAGCGCGTGCAGCGTGGCACGTGGATGATTGTGATAAAGTGCAAGCCGAAGGAATGAGGCAAGAGGCAAGAAGCAGGATAGCCGCTGGCGCGTAGCATGGCGGCTTTTTTTCTTGCCTCTTGCATCCTGCCTCTTGCATCTTGCATCCTGCATCCCGCCTCTTGCATCCTGAGTTAGGATCATGCCAACACACGTTATCGATGGATTACATCAGATTGTGATCCCGACCCCGTTCAAAGTAGGGCCGGTGAACTGCTACGTGACGACGACGGAACCGATCACCTTGATCGACACGGGCACGACGGGCGCTGAATCACGCGCGGCATTGCAGGCCGAGTTAGCCGCGTTAGGCTTGCAGGTGAGTGACATCCGCCGGGTGATCATCACACATGCGCACGCCGATCACTATGGGCAGGCGGCCGAGATCGTGCGCGCGTCGAACGCCGCCGTGTGGACACACCGCCACAATCGAGTTCAGTTGGAAGCCTACGAAACGATCCACGCCCAGCGCAACGAGTTCTATCTGCGCATCATGGCCGAGGCAGGCGTGCCCGCGGAACAACGCCAGCGACTAACGGACAGCCGCCGCAGCAGCGATCGACACGCCGAGGCAGTGAAGATCGATCGGGTCTTGGATGAGGGCGACGTGATCGAGTTCGCCGATCGGGCGTGGCGAGTTTATCACACGCCAGGTCATGCCGGTGGACTGATCTGCCTGTTCGATCCGGTCTCGCGCGTGCTGCTCTCGAACGATCATCTGCTGCGCGACATCAGCAGCAACCCCGTGATCGAACCTGATCCCGACGATGGGCCGCGACCCCATCGGTTGGTGCAGTATATCCAGCACATGCAGCGCATGGCCGATCTGGAACCCGTCATGGCGTGGACGGGACACGGCCACCCCATTCACGATGTGCAGCGGGTCGTGCGGCAGCGCTTGCACTTTCACGAACGACGCGCGCAGCGCATCGTGGATCTGATCGGGGCAGAAGAACGATCGGCTTACCAGATTGCCGAGCCGCTGTTCGGTCGCCTCAGCGGCACCGAGGCATTTCTGGCGTTATCGGAAACCATCGGGCATCTGGACTGGCTGGAGGAGCAGGGGCGAATTGAAGCCATCCAGCGAGCTGAAGTGATTTACTGGCGAAGAAAATAGGACGCTGATTTACAGGATAAACGTAACTACTCCCCCGCCGTCATTGCGAGCGTTTTCGCCAGGCGCGCCCCCGCTTTGCGGGCAGGGCGTGCGAAGCAATCTCAATGCCCGGCCAACGCCCGTTGCCAGCCATAGGAGACTGCTTCGTCGCACAAAACGCTCCTCGCAGTGACGGCTGAGTAGTTACGGATAAACGCAGATAAAAGCCCTCGGCATGATCAGCCAAGGGCTTTTTCTTGTCTACTTATCACTTGTCTACTTTCACGTGCACGAGAACGGCGGAAAGAGGAACGGGAAGACCGACGAGAATGATTTGCAGTCGATGAACGACCACGCCACGAAGGCCACCAGCATCACCACCAACAGCAGCCCCAGACAGCCGAGCCCGATGAGAATAGTGCGGCGTTTGTCGTCGGCAGGGTTGGACGTCGCGTAATCAACCGGAGGCGGCGCATACTGCGGCGCATATTGTGGTGCCGCAGATGATGGCGGTGGCGCAGGACGTGGCGCTGAATAGGCTGGGGACTGAACCTGAGCTGGCGGCTGCGCTGGAACTTGCGGCGCAGGTTGAGATTGAACGGGCGGCGGTGTGAAAGCCGGCACGGTGGGTGGCGCGTGGAACACAGCATCGCTCACCACGGTCGCTTCTCCGCCCATGGGCAGGGGCACTTGCACGGCGATGATCACCGTGTCGGCCAGGCCGACCATATCGCCATTGGCCAGCAGCGTAGGCGCCGTCACACGCTTGCCGTTGACGTACGTGCCATTGGTGCTGCCGATGTCTTCGATGAGATACGAGTTACCCTGCTGGGTCAATTGCGCGTGGCGGCGCGACACCTGCGGATCTTCGATGACAATGTCGTTGCCCGCTTCGCGCCCGATCACGTAACCAGGCTTATCGAGTTCGAAAACAAGGTTGGGGCGGGGCCCTTGCCGCACGCTGAGTTTGAACGACATCTCGGTCTCCCGTGAATGAGGATCACGCGAGAGTATAGGCGGAATTAAGAGCAAAGTCAAACGAAAGGGTCGGCGTCCAGCAGTTCTCAATTTGGATTTGTAGTAACGACTTCAGTCGTGGTTTGCGGCCAAAAAGCGACTGAAGTCGCAACTACCGGCGTCAATTGTTTTCATATTGAGAATTGCTGGTCGGCGTCAACCGGCTATCGCCTAAGGAGTCTCCGTGACAACGGCCTGCTTCATCGGCTTGCGGTCGAGATAGCGCAGCAGGCCCAGCACCACCACAAAGTACGCGAGGTAAGCCAGCATCTCGGTCAAGGACGGACTCGCCGTGTAACCAAACAGGGCCTTTAAGAATTCGCCCACCGTCGAATTTTCAGGCAAAAGCGGGGCGAAATCGTAAACGTGCTCAACCACCGACGGAAGCCAGCCCAGTTCGTTGAGTTCATGTACCGCGTGTCCCACCAGGCCGGCGGCAAAAAAGACTAAGACGATGCTGGTGAACTGAAAGAAGCGGCGCAGGTTCAACTTGATGGCCGATTCGTACATCAGCCAGCCGAGGATCAGCGCGGCGATCAAACCAAGCACGCCGCCCAGCCAACCCAGGATGGGCGCTTCACCCGCCACCAGTGAGGTTGAGAAATTCACAGCCGTCAGAAATAAGGCTAGCTCCACGCCTTCGCGCAGCACGGCAAAGAAGGCGACCGAAAACAAGGCCAGCTTTTGCCCGCCCGATAAAGCCTGCCGCACGTCGGCTTCCAAACCCAACTGCGTGCGCCGCCCCTGCTTTTGCATCCAGAAGATCATCCACGTTAATACGGCGGCGGCAAACAACATCGTGAAGGCCTCAAAAGTCATTTCGCCCGGCCCCTCAAACTCCGCTCCGATGATATTCAGCCCGATCGCCGCAGTCAGGCTCGCCGCCACAGCCAATCCTACCCCCAGCCACACCAGCCACGCTCGATCAGAACGGCCCATCTTCTTGAGCATGCCCAGCACAATGCTGACGATCAGCACGGCTTCAATCCCTTCGCGCAACGCCAACAGGAATCCGGCAAACATCGTCTTGTCTCCCCGCGTCAAATTAGGTTATACTAACCTCACCAAGGGATTTTAGAGAGCCGAAAACGAATTGTCAACGTGGTTGCCTTCGTGTTAGGCTTTCGACCACACACCGAATAGTCAAAGCCTTCCGGGGGTTATTGCACTTTCGGAAGATGCCACACGCGGGGGAGCATGTCGATCGATTACAAACTCACGGAAACGTACGAAAATTATCTCGAAGCGATTTACAACATGCGTGATGAAGCGTCTGCGACGGGGCAGAAGATCATCAACGCGCGGTTGGCCGATCGGTTGGGCCTGAAGCCGCCGACCGTGTCGCAGACCCTCCAACGCATGTCACGCGACGGGTTGGTGAAGATTGATGGCGAGATCGCGCTGACCAAGCAGGGCCACGAAGTTGCCGAGGCTTCCATTCGCCGGCATCGCATCATCGAGCGTTTCATGTCCGACATCTTAGGGATTGAATGGGCCGTGGCTCATCGCGAAGCCGAGCGGCTGCAGCACGCCATCTCACCCTTGATCGAAGACAAGATGCTGGCGGCGTTGGGACATCCCACCGCCTGCCCGCATGGCAATCCCATCCCCGGCATGATGAGCACCAAGCTGCCGCCCGAGGCGATCACGCTCGACAATACGCAAGCCAATCAAGTCGTGGAGATTCTGCGCATCACCGAAGAAGGCGAACGTGATCCGCGTTTGTTGGATTACTTGCAGAAGCAGCACTTGATCCCTGGCGCACGGATTACGGTTCAAGAAGTGGTGGAGTATACTGGCGTGGTGACCTTCACGAAGGACGGCAAATCGATCGCGCTGGGTCTGAAGGCGGCGCGCACCATCTGGGTGAAGCCGGTTGAGTAATAGAAACCGGGTTTCTCCGTGCTCAACGTTTCATTTCGTTGAGATGGAGAAACCCGGTTTTTCGTTCTGCTTACTGAGTTTTTCTACACTTCGATCTTCTCCAACGCGACCACCATCTCCAACGGAATGACGAGACCCTCGTGTCCACAGTTGGGGCACACGCCGTCGGACGCTTCATAGCGCAGACCGCAGCAATTCCAACACACATAGCGGCCGGGCCGCTGCGCGAAGTGCAGCTCGGCCTGACCGGCCGGGGTGGCCTGCCGCATCGTTTCGATCGCCGCGCGGATCATCTCCAGCGTGATGTCTTCAGCCGGATAAGTCACAAAGTACAGCGCCCGAATATCCGGCTTGCCTTGCGCCGAAGCTTCCGCCACGGCCTGATTGATCAGCGCGCGCGCCTGTAGTAATAAACTATCAGGGAGATTCGTCATTTCGATTTTCTCCGTCTCGATGCTACAATAGTCCCATCCCATTATACACGGAGGTTAACATGCCATCGCTCAATCGTGTGCAGCTCATCGGGAATCTGGGCCGTGACCCGGAGGCGCGTTTCACGGCCACTGGGAAGAAGTATGCCACATTCACACTCGCCGTCAACCGCACCTGGAAATCAGCCACAGGCGAGAAGCAGGAACACACCGATTGGTTCATGATCAATGCCTGGGGTAAGTTGGGCGACTTCGCCGCCGAGTATGTCACTAAGGGCCGGTTGGTCCTGGTGGAAGGCCGGCTGCAAACCGACCGTTGGGAAGACCCCAAAGGCGAAACTCACTATCGCACCACCGTGGTGGCCCGTTCCATTCAGCTGCTCGATCGCCGGCCGGAGGAACCGGAAGAAGTCGAAGCGCCGATCGACGAGCCGGTCGAGTGACGCTCAAGTGCGGCCAGGCTCAATCGGGTTGCAACGCCCGATCGATTTTCTCCAGCAATTCCGGTTGAGTGTACAGATCGATCACTGTGCCGTTCTCCAGATCACACTGCGGCGAACACAGCCATACCATCGCACGGGCCGGGACATCCGGCGTCAACACCCGGCCCTTTTCCTTTTGATCGACGAAGAATTGGCGTCGTTCGGGTGACAGCTGATCGGATGTCGTGGCCCGCAGGGTTTCTTGCATTTTCGTTTCGACAATGCCGGGATGCAGTGAATAGACGCGCAGCGGTATTCCTTTCAGATCGGCCGCCAGACTGCGCGTGAAATGATCCAGCCCGGCCTTGGACGCCGCATAGGCGCTCCAGCCGGGCGCCGCCGAGTCCGCCGCGCCCGAACTGACGTTGACGATGACGCCGTGCCCGCGTTCGATCATGCCGGGCAACACGGCGCGCATGCAGTAGTACGCGCCCGACAAGTTAATATCGATCAAGCGCCCGACTTGTTCCGGATCAGTTTCCCACAGCTTGCCCAACGGTTCCAAGACACCCGCGTTGTTGATAAGAATATCGATCGGCCCCAACGTCGCCTCGATCTGCTGCGCCGCCCAGTTCACCATGTCCCAATTGCTCACATCCAGCAACGAGGCAATCGCTTTGCCGCCATGGGCGCGAACTTCGGCGATCACTTCTTCCATTTCGCTCTGCGTGCGAGAAACCACCGCCACCGCCGCGCCTTGTGAAGCGAGGGCCAGTGCTGCGGCCCGTCCGATGCCGCGCCCGGCGCCCGTCACCCACGCCACTTGTCCATCAAAGTACCCCATGCAGCCTCTCCTGAACCACCGAAAATGTCGCTCAATCATAACCCAAGTGATGGCAACTGAGAAGGCAAATATTACCTTCGAGTATAACGCAAAAGTGTTGGTGACTTGTGGGATACGCTCCTGCTGGATGGCACATCCAGCGTCTGGTGGCGCCGGATGTGCCATCCAGCGCGAGCGTGGCCGGACGGTATGCCCCCCAACAGTTTTGCGTTATATCCATTACCTTCTGCCTACGGGTCGCCGGAAGTTCGGGTAAACTGGGGTTGGAGGAACAATCATGCGAGAGACCCACCACATTCACTGGCCGCGCGTAGTCGCCGCCATCTCAGGCGCAACGATGGCAATCGGGTTGCTGCTCATCACCACTGAAACGATCACCTATGCTCGGCCTACATTACCCAAACGTGCCGTGTCAACGATCTCAGCCGATGCGGTGCTGACCATCACGCCTGATGCGTTGACGTTTCAGGTTGAGTGGATCACGCCCACCATTCAGACGCAGACGTTGCACATTGCCAATCTGCAAGCCGACACCGTCGTCACCTGGTCGATCGCGATCAGCTTATCGGAGCAAGTCCAACCGATCGTGACGCCGATCAGCGGCACGCAGGATACGACCGTGACCGTGCAGATCGATCTCAACACGATCACGGCCACCGGCGCTTACCACGCCGCTTTGATCGTCACCGCCGAACCGACCACCACCAGCGGTGTGCCATTCACCGTGCTCATCAACGTGATCGTCATCACACCAACGTACCCAATCTATCTGCCTCTCGTTGCTCAGAACTTCTCGTTCATCTCCAAACCGATCGCACCGCCGATGGGCTTGGCCTTTGTCAGTTCAGCCGAGGCTTCGGCGAATGACACGCGCTATCAACGCGCCACAGACAGCGGCGGCCAACTCAATCGCCGTCCCATGTACTGGCCCAACATTGAGAAAGACGCGATCGGCCGGCCGCGCGTCTTCGATTGGAGTAAACAGGATGCCAGCATCGTGGCCGACATCGATCATGGCTTGAAAGTCCTGCCAATTTTGATGCTGACGCCGATCGGGTTGGATACAGGCGGCAGCCGCAGTGCACCTGCCCCTCAAGTGGGTGATGGTCTGCGCGCCAGGCTGAACGATACAACTGTCTATCGCCCAGCTATCCCGGCGAGTGGCGCCACTCCGCCGCGGGGCCTGTATCTACGCGTTTTCAGCGATGGCAGCGATGAACCCGGTCCGGGCAAGTCGATCAACCGGAATAATCGGTGGGCCGTCTTTGTGAATGCCGCTGTGAATCGTTATAAGCCCGGCGGAATCCTGGCGCAGGCTCACAACTGGAACAACGGTCAGGGAGTGTCGCACTGGGAAATCTGGAATGAAGAAGATCTCGATCACTTCTTCAGCGGTTCACCCGCCGATTACGCCCGGCTGCTGAAAGTGGCCTATCTCGCCGCCACACAAGCCGATCCGCAAGCGACGATTGTCATGGGTGGTCTGGCCCAGTATGCAAAGCCGCACTGGCTCAACGACGTGCTCAACGTGATCGCAACCGATCCCATGTCGATCACCTATCACGGCTTCATGGATGCGGTGGCCGCGCACAACTACTTGTGGGCCTGGCAGACCTTTGGTTACTTGTATCAAGATCGGGCGCAGCTCGACGCGCATGGCCTGTCCAGCGTCAAACTGTGGGTTACCGAAACCGGCGTGCCCGCCTGCGACGACGCGCCCGGCCCCGACTGTACCGATCCGAAAAATCGCTGGTATCGCGCCTCGCCCGAGGAGCAGTCCGCTTTTCTCATTCAAAGCGCCGCGTATGCCGCGTGGTCGCAAGCTCAGACCTTCATCTGGTTCCAGTTGTACGACGATTGCGGCAATGCCTGCGGCATCGATGCCTTTGGCCTGGTGCGGAATGATGACACCACGCGCCCGGTCTATCAGACGTATCAACTGGCCGTCGATCAATTTGCCGACCTGCAGCCCTACTGGCGCGATCGCCGCACCCTCACCGCCACCAACTGGATCAGCGGCAATCAAGAAATTCTGGCCTTCAAGCGGCCCGCCTCCAGTGAGCGCCTCGTCGTGATGTGGACGCGCTATTACACGGACGACACAGTGCTGCTGGCGGCCACGGCTCCTACGGCAACGCTCTTCTTCCCGGATGGAACGGATCAGATCGTCTATCCGATCAGTGGCACGTACGCCATTTCGCTGCCGCTGGCGACCAATCGAAACTTCACCGGCACGATCGGCGGGGTGGCGCCCGATAGCACTGGCAGCGCCCCCATTGGCGGATCGCCGCGCATTCTGGTGGAACTTGATCCGGCGGTGAAGTAGCGCAAGTCGGAGACTTGCGCCGCGAGTTGACAACTCGCGCTACAAAGCAAGCGGCGGCGATCATCGTGTGATGATCGCCGCCTGTGGTGAAATCCGGTTGATTCTCAATCCGTTGTTTTCTACACCAATCGTTCGATCAACGCCTGGTGCTCAGGCGTGCCCAGACCCAGGCTCAACTCGGCCAACACGCCCGCCAGATCGCCGTCCAGCATCTTCTCCACAGACAGGCTCAATCCCGGAAACACCTGGCTGTGAATCACCCCATTCTCGTCTGGCAGCCGTGACACATACGCCCCTTCGTGCAGCTCAACCCAGTCGATCCTTTCGTCCAGCACTTGCCAAACGATATACTCTTGCACCCCAGTGCGGCGATAGACATTGAGCTTATCGCGCAAGTCGTAAGAGGCGCTGCTGAGCGCCACTTCACCAATTAGCTCCGGCGCGCCCTCAAGGTAATCGTCATCAGTCACGCGTGAATGCCCGCCCGCCGCCGGCTCGATTCGTAGTAAGGCATCAGGTTGAACCTCATTATCGGCGTCCAGCCGCACTGTGGCATTATCGAGCAATCGCACGCCAGCGGTTGCGGCGCGATAGGTTCCCAGCCACGTCATGAGGTAGCCATGCGGTTCCGCATGTTGAAATCTGACCGGCGATGGCATAAAAACGATTCCTTCAATCAGTTCAGCTCTCTTAACAGGCGGCATGGCGCGATAGCGCCGCTCGAATTCCGTGCGCGTCAACCGGTCGCCGTTAACCAATGGCGGCGGATCGATTATGCGGCCAAACGGTCTGGAACGCTTTTGGGGCTGCTCAACAGAGACTATCGTTGTTGCCATCGCGTCCGCTCCTTTCGCGTCAACTTTAAGATCGCGCGCGCACCGCCCCCTTGACTTTCAAGTCTTGACCAAGGGCTACTTTAACAAATCAACAAATTCTTCGCGCGTAAGCCCGGCGCTCTTGATAATCGTCAGCGTCAAACCACGCCCCAGATCGCGACTATGCCAGGGCACAACTACTCGTCAAAAGACTCTACAGGAATGGATTCGTCATGTTTTCGCAGACTGGTACAGTAGGCACTAATGGCGTCGGCAGCCATAGTCCGTGCGTCTTCTAGGGTTCGGCCTTCTGTCACACAGCCCGGCAAAATCGGCACGGTCACCAGATATTCGCCTTCTGGCTGCCGCTCGATAATCACCGTGAATTGGTAATTCTCCATGATGATCCTCCTACGCCACCGGCTGCGCTTCTTTCACGGCTTGTACCTCAACCAGATGGCTAAAGACCAGACCTTCCGTATTGGCATCCACCAGGATCGTATCGCCCACCTTGAAATCGCCCTTCAGCATCTTCACCGACAACGGCGATTCTACATAGCGCTGCAAGGCGCGGCGTAAAGGACGCGCCCCGAACTGCACATCGTAGCCCTGCCGCGCCAGCCACTGGCGCGCCGCTTCCGCTAGTTCAATGAACAGGCCGTGTTCGCGCAAGCGATCGCGAATCTCTTTCATTTGCAGATCGACGATCTTCTCTACATCTTCAACCGACAAGGTGCCGAAGATGATGGTCTCGTCAATGCGATTCAGGAACTCCGGCCGGAACGTCTCCTTAAGTTTATCCTCGATCTTGTGAGCATCCGCCACCTGCGCGGACGAATCACCCGGGCGCACAAAGCCCAACGCCCCGCCCTTGCGGCCAAACTCCGTGCCGATGTTGCTGGTCATGATGATGACGGTATTGCGAAAATCGACCGTGCGTCCCTGCCCGTCGGTCAGGCGGCCATCGTCCAGAATTTGCAGCATCGAATTCCACACATCGGGGTGGGCCTTTTCGATCTCGTCGAACAGCACCACTTGATAGGGACGGCGGCGCACCGCTTCTGTCAGCTGCCCGCCTTCTTCGTACCCCACGTATCCCGGCGGCGCGCCAAACAAGCGCGAAGCCGTATGCTGCTCGCGGTACTCACTCATGTCCACGCGCACCAGCGCATCTTCGTCGTCGAACAAGAACCACGCCAGCGCTTTGGCCAACTCGGTCTTGCCCACGCCTGATGAACCGAGGAAGATGAAGGAGCCAATCGGGCGTGAGGGATCCTTCAGCCCCGATCGCGCCCGGCGAATGGCGTCGCTCAACACCGCGATCGCTTCATTCTGCCCAATGATGCGATCGTGTAGGCGCTCTTCCATGTGCAGCAGTTTTTCGGACTCGGTCTCCAGCATTTGCGCCACCGGAATGCCCGTCCACTGCTCCACCACCGCGGCGATGTCACGCTCGTCCACCAATTCGTCGATGTTCTTCTCGCGCTGCCAGCGCTCGCGCGCGGCTGTAAAATCAGTTTCCATCTGGAGCCGTTTACTCTTCAGAATCGCCGCCTGCTCGTATTCGCGCGACAGGCCGGCCGCTTCTTCTTCCGCGGTCAGCCGATCGAGTTCGGTCTTCATCTCTTTGATATCCGCCGGCAGCGTGTACAACGTCACGCGCAGTTTAGCCGCAGCCTCATCCACCAGATCGATCGCCTTGTCGGGCAAATGCCGATCGGTGACGTAGCGGTGCGAAAGGTTAGCCGCCGCCACCAACGCCTGATCGCTGATGCGCACTTTGTGGTGCGCCTCGTAACGATCGCGCAGGCCGTGCAGCATCTCGATCGTTTCCTCGACGCTCGGTTCGTCCACGAACACCGGCGCGAAGCGACGTTCCAGCGCCGCATCCTTCTCGATGTACTT
>PMCF01000349.1 GCA_003154115.1 Anaerolineae bacterium | reverse complement strand
TGCGTAATGAAACCATAACCCTTTGTCCGGCTGAACCACTTCACCGTACCCTGAATACGATCGCTCATGAAAATGGACTCCTTTCGTCCCCACGAAGTTTCTGTAGGGCAGAGCGTCCTTCACGACGACTGCTGGTTATACGCCGCCTTCGCCGCTCTGAAACAACTGCCGCGACCTACAAGCGGAGATGTTACCACTGCCTTTTCATCCTGTCAAATTTTAGGTTTGATTCGAGTGTGCAGAAATACACAAGGATGAAACGAAATGGCCGGCGTGGTCTTATTGATCTGCGGGAGCAGGCAGTGTCACAAGCCGAGTCAGGGTATTGATCAACTGAGTGAGTTCCGGCGGCGCAGTGGGAGAGGCGTCAATGGTATGCACTGTCTTAGACCGGCCATTCACTGTGATCGTGATCGTGTATTCGTATCGATCGCAACAAGTGTCTTTAGGAAGGTAAGAATCCTGCAATGCCGTGAAGTTTGCTATGCGGATGGCGGCGGTTAGTTCAGCCATTTGGGCCGAGGTCAACTGAGCTGATGCGCCAGAACCTGGAGGTGTCACCTTCCCTTGTAGATCAATAATCCACGTGTCGTGAGCTCCCACTAAGCCACCGCTGCGTTGATAGGTGACGTAGACTTCGGGCACAGCTGGCGGCGAAGTCAATGGTGATGGAGCAGGAGTCGCTAGCGGGCTGGGCACAACCGATCGAGCGCAGCCGACCAACGCGAGTGTAAAAATCACGCCAAGCAAGAGATGTTTTGCAGTCATATCGTTCGATCTCCAGAATCAAAACGCGGCGATCGTGAGAAGATTCATCACGATCGCCGCGTTGGGTTTAGGCCAAACTTAGCTGACGATTTGGACGTTGCTAACAGTTGAGGGGAAGAGCGACGCAACCGTGTCGACGTTAATGTCGAACAGCGCTTCCGGGGTGAGTGGGGCAGGGCTGCCCGTGTGAACCGTCTTGCCATTGATCATCGCGCCGGTCACGCCGTCGAATTCGGCTACCGCGGTTTTGTTCTTGGGTCGCCAGGTCAGTTCAAAAGCATAGACCGGGCGGAAGTACAGATCGAAGGTCTCAATCGCGGTGGCTTCTTCCAACATTTTGTCGGCCTGAATCTGTTTGACCATCGTCGCCAGCAAAGAGCGCAAAACTTTCGAGGCGGTCATCTGTGGAGCGACGACCAACGCGCCCTCGGCGGACAGCACGGAAAAATCCGTCAATTCAGTTTTGTCTTTCTTCAGATAGTCGGCGCCTGCGGCTACGGCTTGACCGGCGACCGCATCGAGATAGCGCTCTTGCCGGTTCTCGTCGATACAGGATTCTACGCCGGGCAGGCTGAACGTGCGCGCCGTGTTAGAGATGCCGATTTGCTGGCCGATCTGTTGCAAGAAGCCGGAGGGTGATGATTGTTGCGGTTGTGGTTGCGATGCCGCTACCTCCAGTTCCTGACCGAGCACGGTGACTTTGCGCACTTCGGCGCCAGTCACAGGAACGGTGTAAGTCTTGTTGCGTTCAAAGGCATAGCGCACCGTGACGACAATATGCCAGAACGCTTCATAGCGAAACTCGGAATAGGCCAGATCGACTTCTTCCGGCTTCGGGCGCGAGAACAAGCCGGTCAGGCCGCCGGCCACAATGGTCAAGCGTTTATCGACGGCCTGTTGCTGCGCCATAGCACGATTGAGCGTCGGGTTCAAGATGTAGGCGTGTGGAACGGGCAAACGAAGGTCCATGTGAATTCTCCTTAATCAGGGGATGAAAGTTAATGCTGGCTGCAAGCAGCAGCAAAAATAGTATACACCCGATTGATTCAAAAAGAGAAAACAGCAGGAGGGCTGAATGTGCTATACTCACCTTTACTAGTATGGGCCATACTCTGATTCTAACCGGCCGACCAGGTATCGGCAAAACGACGATTATCAAGGCTCTGATCGCGCAGATTACCGATCGGGCGGGTGGATTCTATACAGAAGAAATTCTCGGACCCGGCGGGCGCAAGGGCTTCCGCTTAGTCACGCTCGAGGGTCGATCGTATGTGATCGCGCACATGGAGGTCAGAAGCCGATCGAAAGTAGGCCGCTATGGCGTGAGAGTCGACGTGATCGATCAGGTGGGGGCGGGCGCCATCCGATCGGCGGTGGACACCCACCCGATCGTGATCATCGACGAAATCGGCAAGATGGAGTTATTCTCATCGCCATTTCAGAGCGCGGTGCTGAAAGCCATCAGCAGCCCTAAAATCGTCATCGCGACGGCCATGCAGGATGATCATCCCTGGGTGGCGGCCGTGAAGACTTTGCCCAACGTCACCGTGTGGGAAGTCAACAAGGTGAATCGCGGCAAAATGGTTGAGAAAGTTGTGCAGTGGTTGGCCGAACAAAGCGATCGGTGAAACAGGCCCCGTTTCCGTTTTGCACATTCATCCTCATAAGTTTATAATGTCACTATGGCTGACAAAATTTTAGTCATCGAAGACGACGAAGGCATTGCGGGCACGTTGTATCGCGGCTTGACGTTTGAAGGCTACAAGGTCAACGTGGCGTACGACGGCCCGAACGGACTGGCCTCGGTACGCGACGATCCGCCCGACTTGGTCGTGCTGGACTGGATGTTGCCGGGACTGGATGGACTGGAAGTGTGCAAGCGGATCCGCGCGGCAGGCACTACGCCCATCTTGATGCTGACCGCGAAAGACGCGATCGCCGATCGGGTACAAGGCTTGGACGCCGGCGCTGATGATTACGTGGTCAAGCCGTTCTCCTTCGACGAATTAATGGCGCGCGTGCGGGCGCTGTTGCGGCGAGCAAAGCCCGCACCTGAAGGAACCGGCGAGGTTCTGAAGGTGGCTGATTTGGTGATGAACACCGGCACACGCGAAGTGTGGCGTCACAACCGCAAGATCGATCTGACGGCGAAAGAGTTTGATTTGTTGGAACTCTTTATGCGCCATCCCCGCCAGGTGCTAACCCGCGAGACGATTTACGATCGCATTTGGGGGTATGACTTTGGCGGTGAAAGCAACATCATCGAAGTCTACGTGCGCTACTTGCGGCAGAAGCTCGAAGCAGAAAATGAGCTGCGTTTGCTGCAAACGGTGCGCGGTTACGGCTATGCTTTGCGGGAAGAATAGACAACTGCCGACTTCGCGCTAGTTTTCAACCGGGCCTCTCTACGAGGCCCGGCTTCTTTTTCCGGCTCGGCGATTTCCCCGCCCGCTTTCTTTCATCCCCGTTTCATCCCTGCTTAACCAACCTGCGGCATCATTGGGACAGTGGCATGTAAATCATTATCCCTGAATCAGTATCCGCCGACTTCGCGCTAACATTGTCCATGTCTATACGCCTGCGTTTAACTCTTTGGTACTCTGCCGTATTGGCCGTCATGCTATTGGCGTTGGGGGGCGGGATTTATGCCTTGCTCGTGCGTAGCGTGAATACCAACATCGACTCACAGCTGAGCTCGACCGCCGATCAAATCTTGAGCGCCAGCCGAGTGCGGGCCTTCTCCAATCTTTTACAAGTCGTCGTGCCGGAAGAACTTGATCTGTTTCGCGCGCCGGATGTGGGTGTGGTCGTCATCGACGGCAACAGCCTGGCGGTCGTGCAGAAGTCGCAGAACGTCGGTCTGTTTTCGCAGGCGTTCGATCCGGCCGCGCTGAAGTTGATCAATTCGACCGAGACGCTGATGCGCGACGTCGCGATTGGCGACACGCGCGCGCGCATCTTGACCGTGCCGATTGTGGTAACCACAGACCAGGGCGATCAGCCGGTGGGGTACTTGCAGCTGGCGGCGCCGCTCAATGGAGCAGAGCAATCCTTACGGCAGCTCGGTTCACTCATGGTGCTCGGCGGCGTCATCGGCGTCTTGGCGGCAGCTTTTGTGGGCGCATTTCTGGCCCGCAAAGCGTTGGAGCCGATCGATCGCATTACCCAGACCGCGTCCGAGATCGCGCGCGGCGGTGATGTGCAGCGGCGCATCACCAAGCCCGGCCCGCCCGACGAAGTGGGCCGCCTGACCGAAACCTTTAACGTGATGCTCGATCGGCTGGAGGGCCTGTTCAAATCGCAGCAGCGTTTCAGCGCCGATATCTCGCACGAACTGCGCACGCCGCTCACGACGATTCGCGGCAACGTCGATCTACTGCGGCGGATGGGCGGCGCCGACAAAGCTTCGCTCGACGCGATCGGGAGTGAAACCGATCGGATGATCCGGCTCGTGGGTGATTTGTTATTACTCGCTCAAGCCGATGCCGGTCTGCCGCTGCGCCGTGAACCGATCGCCATCGATCAACTGGCGGGAGAAGTGGTGCGACAAGTCCAGGTGATTTCCGGCGGAGTCCAAGTGACGCTGCACTCAGATTTGAAGGAGCCCCTGTGCATCGATGGCGATCCCGATCGGCTGCGGCAGCTGCTCCTGAATTTGATCGACAACGCCATCAAGTACACGCCCAGCGGCAATGAAGTCAAAGTGCAGGTCTCACGTGAAAATGGATCGGCGCGGTTGACGGTGTCTGATACCGGCCCTGGCATTCCGCCGGAGCATTTGCAACCCGGCCCCAACGGTGTGCCGTTGATTTTCGAGCGGTTCTATCGGGTGGAGAAATCGCGCACGCGCCTGGGGCCGACGAATGGCAATGGTCGATCGGGGAGCGGCACCGGGCTGGGGTTATCCATCGCCTATTGGATCGTACAGGCGCATGGGGGACGAATTGAGGTGAGGAGTGAATCCGACCATGGGACAACCTTTACCGTGTGGCTGCCTGTAGGGGAAAAGAAAGAACTGACCGATTCCTAAATCGGTCAGTTCTTTTGTGGCGTCGCCGTGGGCGTTACAGGCAGCAACTCAAACGCTACTTCAAATTGCTTGGTCGGCCCCAGATAAGCTACGGCTTTGTATTTACCCAATGAACCATCGAGGCCACAAAACGCGCGGGCGCCTTGTGGACGTGGCCCCCACTTCCACAGATCGATCACGCTGTCAACGATCTTATCCCCTTTGTAACACAGCACGCTCCAGGTCGCGCCGTTGTTGACATTGGCCGCCTGGAAGTAGAGGCGCACACTGCGCGTGCCACCGGGAAAGGCCAGTCCCGGATCGACTGGATTGCCTTTGTTGTCGGCCACAGAAGCCAATGTCGTAAACGTCAGTTGAGCATTGGGCGATACCGGCATGGCCGACGGTACAGGCGTACGCAAAAGATCAGGCAGATTGGGTGGCGTCGTCGCCGTGGGTGTCACAGTCGGTGTTGCGCTTGGTTTGAAAGTCGGCGTTGGGCTGGGTGGAATGGTCGGGCGAGCGGCAGTCTGTGTCACAGCCGAAGGTGTCGGTGTGTTGGTCGGTAACATCTTACTGGGAACATCCACCAGCACGGGCGTCGGCGTGGTTAGCTTGGCGATGGCGGTTGTGCGAGGTTGATTGTCCAAATAGAAGGCCAACGCGCCCGTTAGAATGAAAACAATCGTCGCCATAAAAGCCCACCGGCGCGTTTTGTTCAGTGCGTCCTGCCGAATTCCATAGTAGGCGGCCTCACGCGCCTGCCGGCTCGCGCGCACTGCATTGAACACGGCCATAGCAAACAACAAAACCCCCGCGAGCAACAACCAGTTGCCGAACTGTGATAACAACGTCGCCACGTGCATCGCCTCGTATCTGTGCCGGTTAGGGTTTTGTCTAAACTGTGTCCGGGCGCGATTATACCACGTTAGATTAGTTTGTAATCGATTTGAGCACGTAGTATTCAGCCCCGATCAGTGGTTGAGGCGTTTTGCGTATGGTATAATGCCTTCACCACGCTGGCGTGGATGAGTGGGGAGGCGCTTCGGCATGATTGAAGTCACTATTGATAGCATTCGCGTGAGCCTGATGTCGCAACATCGGGTCGTCATCCTGAAAGATTCCGAATCGGATCGCTATTTGCCCATCTGGATCGGCGCGTGTGAAGCCGATGCGATCACGATCGAGTTGCAGGGCGTGGAAGTCGCGCGCCCGTTCACGCACGATTTGCTGAAGTCCTCCATCAATCAACTGGGCGGCAAGATCAAGTCCGTCATCATCAACGATCTGCACAACGAAGTCTTCTACGCCCAAATCATTCTGGATGTGAGCGGCCGCCGCATGGAGATCGATTCACGCCCCAGCGATGCGCTGGCGCTGGCCGTGCGCGCCAAAGTGCCCATCTACGTCAACGAAACCGTGATGGATAAAGCCGCCATCACGCCGGAAGAAGACATCAGCGCAGGCGCGGGCGATGACAAATTGAAGAGCTCGCCGTTCAAGGATTTGATCGACGGCCTGAACCTGGACGACCTCGGCGAAGAAAACTAGCGCGCTGCTCCACGCCCGATTGTTTCTCAACTCCCGACCGTACCTCTACCCCTGTCATTCGTGTTAGAATGATGGGGGCAACCAGTCTACTGAAGGCAATGTCTATGACCACTGGGGCAATCATCGATCGTATGCCGCCGCATTCCATCGAGGCGGAGGAAGCCGTGCTCGGCTCGGTATTGATCGATCCCGAAGCGATTTACCGCGTCAGTTCCTTCCTCAAAAGCGACGACTTCTACATCGTCAAGAATCAATGGGTGTGGGACGCGTGCATGTCCTTGCATGAACGCCGCGAGCCTATCGACTTCGTGACGATCACCCGCGAATTAGCCACGCGCGGGCAGCTCGACGAGTTGGGCGGGCCGGCTTACATCTCCCACTTGATTAACGTCGTGCCGACGGCCATTCACGCCGAAGGCTACGGCCATATCGTCGAGCGCTCGGCGCTGCGGCGGCGCCTGTTGAGCGCGGCCAGCGAAGTAGCGCAGCTCGCCTACGAAGAATCGGACGACATCGATCGGACCATTGACGCGGCCGAGCAGACGTTGTTTGCCGTCAGCCAGCGGCGCATTTCGCGCGATATGGTGCCGATCAGCGAAGCGATCCGCCAGTACTTCGATCGCATCGAATACCTCTATGAGCATCGCGGCGAACCGCTGGGCATCCCGACCGGCTTCGTCGATCTCGATAAGATGTTGGGCGGCTTGCAAAAATCGGATTTGATCATCATCGCCGCGCGGCCCGGTGTGGGCAAGACCAGCCTCATGTTGAACGTGGCGTTGAATGCCGCGCGGCGTTTCCATCAACGCATCGCCGTCTTTTCGCTGGAAATGTCCAACGAACAGATCGTGCAGCGCCTGGTCAGCGGCGAGACGGGCATCGACAGCCAGCGTCTACGGTTGGGTGATCTGCGCGATGACGAGTGGGGGGTGTTCGTGCAGGCAACGACTGCGCTGAGCGAAACCTCGATCCATGTGGATGACACACCCAGCATCAGCGCCTTGCAGCTGCGCACCAAAGCGCGCCGCCTCCATGCCGAATTCGGTCTCGACCTGATCATCATCGACTATCTGCAATTGATGGCGGGCGACAACCGTACAGAAAATCGCGTGCAGGAAATCAGTTACCTCTCGCGCTCCTTGAAAGGGCTAGCCCGCGAATTGAACGTGCCGGTGCTGGTCGCCTCACAGTTAAGTCGCGCGGTAGAACAGCGCAGCGACAAGCGGCCGATCCTCAGCGATTTGCGCGAATCGGGCTCGATCGAACAGGACGCCGACATCGTCATGTTCATCTATCGTGATGATGTATACGACGAAAGTTCCGATCGCAAGAATGTGGCAGAGCTGATCATCGCCAAGCACCGCAACGGCCCCACGGGCACCGTGGAGTTATACTTCCAGCGCAATTTGACACAGTTCAGAAATGCCTTGAAGCGAGACGTGGCATTGTAGTCGATAGTCTGATAGTCATCAGTCTGATAGTCGGCGTTCAGTGTCATTCCCACGCGTTGTAAGCGGGAATCCAGATCCATTGACCACGTTGATCAAACTTTGTTCTGGATGTCCGACACGCCCTGCCGAAGGGACGCTTTGCGCGGGGGCGCGCACGCCTAGCGCGTCGCCGGTACAGCGTGCCGGATACGACGTGAGCGAAAACATTCGGGCATGACGGCGCGATTGAATTACCAGCGACCAACTACCAGCCACCATGAAAACTTTCAGCGGTTTCCCGGATAGCGAATTGAAGATGGCGGCCCTGCCGGAGATGTTCTTCACGGACCTGCTGCCGTTGATCGACGACGTGCTGGAGTTGAAAGTGACGCTGGCCTGTTTTCGGTTGTGCTGGCGGAAGAGCGGCTTGGTGCGCTGGACGACCTCGGTGGAATTGATGCGCGATCCGGCGTTGAGCAATGTTCAGGACGAGATTGCTTTGGGTGTGAGACAGGCTACCCAGCGCGGCTCGCTGGTGGGCGCGATCGATCGATTGGCTGTGCAGTATCTCTTCCCCAATTCGGAACTGGGACGCGTGGCGGCGCAAGCGATCGAGCGCGGGGAAAAGATCGAAGTCATCACCCAGACGCCGACCCGCCCCAACATCTTCATGCTGTATGAGCAGAACATCGGCGCGTTGACGCCGCTGATCGCCGATCAGCTGCGCGATGCCGAGCAGGAATTTCCGCCTAACTGGATCGAAGAAGCGTTCGCCGAAGCGGTGAAGCAGAATGCGCGATCGTGGGCGTATGTGAAGAAGATTTTAGATCGTCGGGCAAGTGGAGCCAAACGTGAAACGACTGGGCGAGATGCTGCCGCCGACTGGCAAGAAGTCCTTGACAGACGAAAACATAAATAATCCTACGGAACGATCAAATACCACCGTTGCTTGCGAGATTTGTGGTGGCATTGGTTGGATCAGCGCCAATGTACCAATGGGGCATCCCTTGTTTGGTAAACTGATTCCGTGTCCGCATAGGCAGGGTGAAGCTGAACGCTCAAAGGTCCAAAACCTGCGGCGTGAGCTTGGCACGTTCCGCGAAATGACTTTTGACAACTTTCTACCCGAGGGACGGCCAGGACAACAGCTCACTGTACAACAGCGTAATTCACTTTCTGGTGCCTATCAGCTATTAAAGCGCGCAAGTCTAGATCAAGATCTGCAAAAGTGGTTCTTAATTCAAGGAGCCTATGGTTGCGGCAAAACCCATTTGGCGGCTGCGACTGCAAATGCATGCTTGAACAGGAACTTGTCAACTATTTTTGTGAATGTCCCTGATTTGTTAGACTACCTAAGAGGTGCATATAGTCCAGCGGTAGAAGAGTCCTACGATGAACGTTTTAACGAAGTCTGCAATGTACAAGTATTAGTGCTGGACGATCTTGGAACTCAAAATGCCACACCTTGGGCCGAGGAAAAACTATTTCAAATACTTAATGCACGCTACGTTGCTAAACGTCCCACTATTGTAACCACCAATTTAGAACTTGATGACCTCGATCCTCGCATTCGCTCAAGGCTATCTGACCAAGACCTTGTTCAGAAAATAAAAATAATTGCACCCGATTATCGCCGAGGGGCTGGCGATGAGCAAATCCAAAGCTCACTAAGCACTTTGGGGCATTATCATGATAAGAGATTTGATACATTTCGGCTTAGAAGCGACTTGGCACACGAAGAACAAGTAATTTTAAAGGAAGCCTGGCAAGTAGCCTATGATTTTGCAGCTGGACTACAGGATTGGAGATTTGCCAAGTATAATGAAAAATGGCTAGTTTTCACCGGAGGATATGGCGCGGGGAAAACACATCTTGCTGCGGCCATCGCTAACGCTCAAGCAGATCAAGGATATGAGACAATGTTTGTGGTGGTGCCCGACTTGCTTGATCATCTCCGAGCTGCTTTCAGTCCGGACTCGCGTACCTCGTTTGATCAAAGGTTTGAAGAAGTACGTGCTACGTCATTATTGGTGCTAGACGATCTCGGCACTGAGTCAGCTACGCCGTGGGCACGGGAAAAGCTATACCAAATCATAAATTATCGCTATGTTGCTCGAATACCTACTATTATTACCACGACTTTGTCCCCCAAAGCCTTTGACCAGCGCATATACACTCGAATCTCTGATGAATCTATCTGCAAAATAGTTAATATAAATGTCACTTCATTTCGAGGTAGTTTAACCCCGTCAGATCGTCAGATGGATCCTGGTGTTCAGTCAGCTCGTGATAAACTGCAAGGCCTATCGTCTAATGCTGGACAAGCGCGGCTAGGACGTGCTTCTCAGGGAACACGGCAAAAATCAAATCAGAAAGGCAAAAGGAATAAGAGCTTGTAACTGTAGATCGGGTGCAAAGCGGAAAAGTTGGGTCAGTCCATTGGGGGCGTGACCTGCATTTGGTAGAATGGTGCCTGAGCCTATGCTACCAGGAGCGTCTGTCGTGGAGTCCAATACCGCCGCCTTGCTCGATTTTGACC
>PMCF01000340.1 GCA_003154115.1 Anaerolineae bacterium | reverse complement strand
CACGGCAATTCCCAATGAGCCAAAATAACCCCGCAGATCAACCCCGTCATTGATCGCTTGTCGGCAGGCGGCGATGTGTTCGCGCAAATAGTTCACGCGGCGTGGATCATGTACCGTGCCATTTTCAACCTCGTCTTTGAAGGCTGCGCCGTTTTCAGTGATGTAGATCGGCACGGCCGGATACTCGCGCTGCAACTTCGTCAGCAAGCGATATAGGCCCGGCGCGTGAACTTCCCAATCCATCTCGGTATACTCGGCGTCCGGTAATCTAGGCGCGCGGCGCGGACCGTCGTACAGTGCGCGCATGTAGTAATTGATGCCCAGATAATCCAGCGGCTGCGCGGCCAGTTTCAGATCGCCGGGCTGCATGGCGGGCGCAATCGCTTCACGGGCCTGCCACGCCAATAAGGGATACTCCGCATGAAATAGTGGATCGAGGAACCAGCCTTGATCGCGTTGCCAGACGCGCTCCACCAACGTCCGATCGGTCGGAGTATCCGTTACTGTTTCGATCGACCACAGGTTCAACACGATGCCCGCCTTGATGGTGGCATTGATCGCTCGCATCGCTTGCAGCGCCAGGCCATGCGCCACCAGCGTGTGATGCGCCGCTTGCAGCGCCAGCTTTTCATCCTTCCAGCCGGGCGCCTGCACCCCTTGCCCGTAACCCAGAAACGCCATGCACCACGGTTCGTTGAACGTCGTCCAGTGGCGCACCCGATCGCCCAGCTGGCGCACCATCGTCTCCGCATAATCGGCAAAGGCGTAAGTCGTATCGCGCGCCAACCAGCCGCCCTGATCTTCCAACACTTGCGGCAAATCCCAGTGATACAGCGTGATATACGGTTCGATGTTGGCCGCTAAGAGCGCATCCACCAACCGATCGTAAAGCTCCAAACCGGCCTGATTGAGCGGGCCGCGGCCCTGCGGATAAATGCGCGGCCAGGCCGTGGAAAACCGATAGGCTTTCAAGCCCAAACGTTTCATCAACGCGATGTCTTCCGGCCAGCGATGGTAGTGGTCGCAAGCCACATCGCCGTTGTCGCCGTTAAATGTCTTGCCCGGCGTATGGCTGAAGCGATCCCAGATCGACTCGCCGCGTCCGTCTTCATTCCAGGCGCCTTCGATTTGATAACTGGCCGTGGCCGCCCCCCACACAAAATTCTTCGGAAAAATCTGCACGCTTGCGCTCCTGGCTACCAATTGAGTTGGGTGCAGTTGCCCTTTTCTACCTTCGCACATAAGAATCAATTATTGTCTACTAGACATGCTCCAAGTGGGGATCCAGTGGGTGAAAAGCCCCAGAAAGCGAGTGGAAAATCAGTCAAAGTGGGGCACGCTCTGCGATGGTAGAAGAGAGCGATTGCACCCAATTGAGTTGCTTGATCAAGGCCATTAACTCGGCGGGCGTTGAGGCTGCCTGCACCGCGATGACGTGCCACGTTTCGACATGTTCGGTGGCTTGCCCCGGCGCTAACGTCACCAGCGGGGCGAGCGTCTCGATCTCGATGAAGCGATGATTGCTATACACCTCGACGTTGCAATCGCGATCGGGATGCAGCCGATCGAGTCGTGGATCGAATTGTTTTACGAAGAAAACGCCATTCCGTAGATAGCCAATCCAGCCAGTGCTCAGACTTCCGATTTTGCACGGCTGCTCGTCGGCCTGCGCGTTGACCACAAGAGTGTCGTCGTCGATGTTCAAGCGCGCGTCGTGCCAACGCGTGTACGGCCAGGCCACCACGTGCCGATCGGGCAGCAGCGGGTGCTCGGTGGCGCGATGTTGCGGCACGATCGCAAATCCGCCCAGCGGCAGCATGGTGATGGCCCAGGGTGCGAGCTCGATGGCTGAACTCCCGTCGTTTTCGATCAGATGCCGCACGGTCACGCACGGCGCATCAACGGCCAACTCAACCTCGATCGATTTGCGCAGCCCCGTGGCTGCTTCGATCGGCTGCGTCAGTCGAACGGCGGCGCCACGCCGCATGATCGACAGGCCGCGATTGTCGGGCTCGTCCGATCGGATGGGGGCTTCCGGCGCGTGCCACAGGCGATGTCCCCCGCGCAGATAGTAATCGCCATCGGGCGTGGGCCATGACACATCAGGCGTTTCGGCGAATAGATTTTCGTCGGAGCCGGCCAGCGTCAAGCGCACGAGGCGCGGCCCGGCTTCGGCCAGATAATCCAATCGGAGAAACGAATTGCTCAAACTCAACGTTTTGAGACCGTGGAAATCATCCATCATGCGACTGCTCCCAACACGATTGTAATTTGATGCTCGCGCCCGTCCGCAAAATCAGGCACCAGCGGAGTGTCCTGCGTTTTGCCATCGACCGTCACTAACAATACGCCGCTGCCCGACCTGTCAGGGTCCAACACTTCGATGTGATACATTGCGCCTCTGAAATGGCGGGTGGCTTTGAAGCCGCGCCAATCGTGGGGAATGCAGGGATTGATTTCAAGCCCACGATACGTGGCGCGAATGCCGAGAATATATTGTGTGCCCGCTTGATACATCCACGACGCCGTGCCGCTGAGCCAGCTGTTGCGCGCCAGCCCGAACTGCGGATGCTCGTCGCCCAGGATGTTTTGCGGATACACATACGGCTCGCATTCGTACTCGTCGAGGTGATCGTTTTTGGCGGCCGGATTGATCTGCGCGTAATATTCGTAGGCACGATCGCCGTTGCCGATCAACGTGTTCGCAATCACCGCCCACGGATTGGTGTGCAGGAAGATGCCGCCGTTTTCCTTCGCGCCAGGCGGATAGGTGGTGACGCCGCCATAAGCCGGATCGAAGCCGTTGAAGCCCGGCCAACTCAACTTCAGCCCGTTGTGCGTGTTGAGCAAGCGGTGCGCCGAGTCTAAAGCGTGTTGCCCGCGCTCAAACTGTTCACCCGCCGCAAAGCCGGAGATAACCGGCCACGTCTGAGCATTCAGTTGAATCTGTCCGTATTTGTTTTGCTTTGAGCCAAGCGATGTGCCATCGTGATCGAAGTAACCCACGTACCATTCGCCGTCCCATGCCTGTTGATTGACGCTGGCGCGCATCACGGCGTAGTACGCGCCATATTTCTGTGCCGCGGTTGCATCAGCCCGAGACTCACTCAACTCGATCAACTCGCGCAGCGCGCAGCCATACAGATTGGCCGTAAACAACGACTCCGCACCCGTCGCCAGATTGATCGTGTCATTCCAGTCCGCAAAGCCCAGACGCGGCAGACCATGCGCGCCCAGATCGCCGTGCGTAAACTCGATCGCGCGCTCCAAATGATCAAGCACTGTGCCTGATTCCAATGGTTGTTCTTGTTTGTCTTTTTCGTAATACGGAATCACTTCGCCCAGGAAGGCGAAGTCGCCGGTTTCTTTCAAGTATGCGCACGTCGCCAGCACACCCCACAGGTGATCATCACTGTAGTAGTGCGGCCGGTCTTCACGCTCCAGCGAATCGCCCTCGCTGGCCAT
This sequence comes from Anaerolineae bacterium, assembly GCA_003154115.1. Classification (GTDB taxonomy): domain Bacteria; phylum Chloroflexota; class Anaerolineae; order Fen-1058; family Fen-1058; genus Fen-1058. The sequence continues at coordinate 9,904 of PMCF01000340.1, read as the reverse complement.
CATCGTCAACGGGTTGAACTGGTGCAGGGCCGAGCCGTTGCGCTTTTGCACGCTCAGCAGTTTCTTGATCAAGTCTTTGGCTTCATGCGGCACACTGGCCATCACGGCCAGCACGTCCTGTGACGAGTCACGGAAGCCGATGCCACGCGCGCCGTAACCCAGTTGATACAGCGACAGATACCGCGACCACTGCTTCGTGATGTAACACTGCCGCGCATTGTGGATGTTGATCATGCGATTGAAATCAGCATCGGGCGTGTCTACTTGCAGCTTCGACAGGTATTCATCCCAAAACGATTTTATCGCCGCCAGCGCCCGATCGATCTCGGCGGCGTCGCGGTATTTCTCGATCGACGGACGGGCTTCATTGAGCGAAGCCGCTTGCCCCAGTTGCGTGATGAGGCGGCGCGTCTCGCCCGGTTGCAGTATGCCCAGGTGGTGCATCAATGCCGCGATGTTATCGCCGCGCAGGGCTTCGTAGTTGCTGAGTTCAGGTTGTTGCACTGACAACGGAGCTGCCCACGTGCCATAGCCGTTTTCGCCGAGAAATTTCTGCCGATCGGTTTCAAACGATGAAGCGGGTAAATTCGACGTGAAATAGTTGACGCGGCTATCGCGCATCATAAACGCATATTGCACCAGCGTCTTGCCTCTTGCATCCTGCCTCATCCTGCTCTGCATCGTTTGCGGCACCCAATCGGCGTTGGTCAACTGCTTCAGCGCATCGAAGTGCGTGTATTCGACCACCGGGATGGCGTCGATGTCGATCGGGGCGTGAGAGACGTTCGTGATCTGGATGTCGCGGATTTCGCACTGACCATCGATCGGTACGAAAATCGTGACCTGTGATCGAACGCCGTAGAACTCGCTGATGATGCGGGTGTATCCTAAACCCACGTGGCATGCATAGCGATCGTATTGATCGAGCGTGGGCACGAAGAAGGGGGAAAAGACCCTCACCCCCGTCCCCTCTCCCAAACTGGGCGAGGGGTGCACGCGCAAATACAACGTCTCGCCATTAAACGCCGACTGCGGAAACTGCGTGATGTATTTGGTAATGCGATTGAGCGCCGGGTCTTGCGCGCAGATCAACGCGCCGCCGGTATGATCGACGTAGCCGCCAAATTGCAGCGTGCCGATGTAGTTGATCCATTTGGTCGGCGTGCGCGGATTGGTGATGACGTACTCGCGCGCGGCATCGTCAAAGTAGCCGTAATTCATGTTGGCCTCGCTGGATTAGTCTTGCCGGTGAACGGTCTCTGGTCCAAACGCGGGCAGACACACCGAAACATATTCCGCGCCGTCTGCGTTGGGTGTGCTGTATTGAACCTTGACGCCTTTGTTCAAACTAATCGCTTGCCCGGCTGAGATCACGATCGTTTCGCCGTCGTCGATCTTGACGTGCAGTTCGCCGCGCAGCACGATCGAGTACTCGTCGAACTCCGGGATTTGCGCCGGTTCCAGCCAGCCGCCGGGGCTGATCATCCGCGCGATGCTGACCTGCTGGTTGCCCGTCGCTACACGCCCGACATATTCTTCGATGCGTTTGGGCTTGTTGCCCGCAGCGATAATGATCTGGGGGTCATTCGTTTTGATGTACATGTTTAGCCTCTTTTATCTGGGCAATAGCCTCTTTGAGTTCAGGCAGAACACCAAGTTGTTGCCACATCCACAATCGATCATATATATCTGAGATTTCCGCGATTCTGCCATCGACAATGCGGAAGATGTTGATGCCAGAATAGGTCACTGATTTGTTGGTGGGAGGTAGGCCGAACAATTCGTCTTGTTGTGTGCCGTAGAATGTCCAACGCATGACCACCTGGTCACCCTCGGCAATCAGCTCATCAATGGTTGCGTGCCAATCGGACCAGATCGTGTGAAGCCATTCATTGGCTTCTTTTTCGCTTTGAGGGCTAGCGTCAAAGTCGGGATTGTTGAAACTAACATGTTGAATAGCGTGCCAACGAACAACTGGTGCAAAAATCTCATCACATGCGTCGGGATTGTATGGGGCATCTTCGAAATAGCGCCGTACTAAGGCTTTGTTCTCTTCCAACGACATGCTCGTTCCTCCTTTGCGCCTAACATGTGAGTCTTTTCTATTACGGTCGTGGACAATCGGGGATTTGCGGCGATTTATCTTTCGTCGTCAAGCCGTAGTCATACGCAAACAACCTCCCACAAATAAAAGCGAGGCAACCCATTCCAACGCGGGGTTGCCTCGCCTCAGCAGTTACTGAAGCGTTACTTCGACCTTCACATCTTTCTGGCCCGCCGCAGGCAGCGGCACGATGTTACCCTCAACCGCTTTACCGTCCACCTTCAACGCTACCGCATTACCCGATCCGGCGCGCTTCACTTCGATGTGATACGTCACCCCTCGATAACTGCGCTGCGCTGAGAATCCGTTCCAGCTTGCGGGAATCACGGGCGCGATTTGCAAGCCATTCAACGTGGGGCGAATGCCCAGAATCCACTGCGTAATCGCCGCATAATTCCAGGCCGCTGTACCGGTGAGCCAACTGTTCTTCGCTTCGCCGTGCGTGGCCGCATCCTTGCCCGCGATCATCTGCGCGTACACATACGGTTCGCAGCGGTGCACTTCACTGATGGCTTCGCGCGCCGACGGGTTGATGCGCGAGTAGTAATCGAAGGCGCGATCGCCGCGGCCCGTCATCGCTTCCGCGATCATGATCCACGGATTGGTATGGCAGAAGATGCCGGCGTTTTCCTTGTAGCCCGGCGGATACGAAGAGATTTCACCGAGTTCGACGTAGTAGCGCGAGTAGGCGGGTTGTTGCAGCACGATGCCGTGCGGCGTGGCGAGATGTTGCTCGACGGCCGCCAGCGTTTTCTCAGCGCGACCATCATCCAGGCCGATGCCGGCCATAATGCATATGCCATTCGATTCAATGAAGATGCGGCCTTCGTTGCACTCGTGTGATCCGATCTTCTTGCCAAACGCATCGTAGGCGCGTAGGAACCACTCACCGTCCCAGCCGTGTTGATCGATGGTGCGTTCCATCAACTCGGCTGCATCGCGATAGATCGTGGCTTCATCGGCCAGCTGCTGATGTTGGGCGATGGCGGCGAGTTCACGGGCGGCCAACACAAACAGGCCCGCGATGAAGATCGATTCGGCCACGGTGCCTTCGCGATTGGTCGTGGTCTGGAACGACTCGCCCGGCTCTTCCGAGAAACAGTTAAGATTGAGGCAGTCGTTCCAATCGGCGCGGCCGATCAACGGCAGACCGTGCGGCCCCAGCCGATCGAGCGTGTAACGGAAACTGCGCTGCAAGTGATCGTACAGCGGCTGCTTCGTGTTGGGTGTGTTGTCGTAGGGCACCGGCTCGTTGAGGATGCTCCAGTCGCCGGTTTCCTTCAGGTAAGCCGACACACCCAGAATCAGCCACGCAGGATCATCGTTGAAGTTGCCGCCTACATCGTTGTTACCGCGCTTGGTCAACGGCTGATACTGATGATACGCGCCGCCGCTTTCCAACTGCGTGGAGGCCAGATCGATAATGCGCTGCCGCGCACGGGCCGGGATCATATGCACGAAGCCAAGCAAGTCTTGATTGGAATCGCGGAAGCCCATGCCGCGCCCGATGCCGCTTTCAAAATAGGAAGCTGACCGCGACATATTGAACGTCACCATGCACTGATAGGCATTCCAGATGTTGACCATGCGAGTGGTGTGCTCGTCCGGCGTGGTGACTTGCAGCACGCCCAGTCGGTCGTTCCAGTAGCCGCGCAACACATCCAGCGCTTCTTCGACATGTTCGGCGTTGAGGTAATAATCGATGACGGGTTTGACCGTGCGTTTGTTGATGATCTGCGATTCCGGCGGATCAAATTTCTGATCGCGCGGATTCTCGTGGTAGCCCAGCACGAAAAACACGGTGCGGGTCTCGTTGGGCAAGAAGTCCAATCGGACGTGATGCGAACCGATTAGCTGCCAGCCATGCGCGATCGAGTTGGTCGATTCGCCTTTCTCCACCACAACCGGCTCGTGCCAGTCCCGATAGGCCCCCAGGAAATTCTCGCGCTGCGTGTCAAAACCGGCCAGCGGTTCGCTGCACGCAAAGTACGCAAAGTGATCGCGCCGCTCGCGATATTCGGTTTTGTGATAAATCACTTTGTCTTCGACTTCGACCTGGCCCGTGCTGAAATTGCGCTGGAAATTGGTGGCATCGTCGTTGGCATCCCACAGGCAAAACTCGACGGACGAAAAAACCGAGAGGTGCGCCGGGGCCGATCGGTGGTTAGTGATTTCCACTTTCCACACTTCGAGCGTTTCACCCAGCGGCACAAAATATGTCGTGCGCGCTTCGATGCCTTCGAAGGTCGAGCCGATGATCGAATAGCCCAGGCCGTGACGGCAGGAGTAGTCTTCCAGATCGCGGCGCGTAGGCTGCCATGACGGCGACCAGTATTGCTGTGAATCGTTGTCGCGCAGATAGATGTATCGCCCGCCGAAATCGAACGGCGCGTTGTTGTAGCGATAGCGCGTCAGGCGGCGCAGGCGCGCATCGCGATAGAACGAGTAGCCGCCCGCCGTGTTGCTGATCAGGCCGAAGTAATCCTCGCTGCCCAGATAATTGATCCAGGGCAGCGGTGTATCCGGCCGCGTGATGACATACTCGCGGCGCTCATCGTCAAAGTAGCCGTATTTCATGGTCTAGCCTCATGCGAAATATCACCGCAGCGCCGCCGAGGATGCAGAGTTCATGTCAAATAAGCTCTGCGCCCCCGGCGCTGCGGTGAGAAGTTAATGCTCTGATAGCATAAACAGCGTCATCGAGTGCGGGTCACCGTTCGCCACCGGAAACGGATAGCGCTGGACGGCGACTATTGTCTCAGCTATAGGCCTGTGCGAGCAAATCGTCGACCAGCTCTTCGACGGGTCTGGGGAAGGCGCTTTCTTGAAATTGGAGGACGCTTAGCAGCGGCATGTCCATTAGAAACGTCATCGTATCCATACCGATCGTATCGTTGCCGTCTATACCGCCGCCGAAGGCCGCCGCCATTGGCGACATCAGTTGCTTGATCTGCGCCTCGACGGCGGGCTTGCTGCGCGAGTACGCCAACCACTCCTTGATCGTCGATTCACGATTCAGGATGCAGGGCAGCTGCAAAGTCGATTGCAACGTGACGGTTACCGTGCCGCGAATATCCGCCGAAGAAGCGCCGATCAAGATGTCGAACTCGCCGTCTTCGGTGACCCACTGTCGGTAGGCCGGATCGTAGAAGGCGAAGGCGCGGAAATCGAGCGGAAGGCTGATCGTTTTGGTCTCACCCGGCTGCAGTTCGATTTTGGCAAAGCCCTTGAGTTCCTTAGGCGGACGAACCAGTCTCGCCTGGCGATCGTGCACGTAAACCTGGACCACTTCTTTGCCGGCCAGCGCGCCGGTGTTGGTCACATCCACCGAGACGGTCAAGCCCTCGACATCTTTGAAGGTGCTCGCCGAAACACGCGGCGCACCGTAGGCAAAAGTGGTGTAGCTCTGGCCGTAGCCAAAGGGGAACAGCACGGGCAGCTCTTTAGCGTCGTAATAGCGGTAACCGATGAACAAACTTTCCCCGTAGCGCACCTCGCCCGATTCACCCGGGAAGTTGAGGTAGGCCGGGGTATCGATCAACCTGGCGGGGAAAGTCTCGGCCAGCTTGCCGGAGGGATTGACTTTCCCAAAGAGCACATCGGCAATGGCCCCGCCGCCGGCCTGACCCATCATCCAGGCTTCGAGCACCGCCGCCACATCGTCGATCCATTCGCTCATGGCCACGGGCGCGCCATTGTTGAGAACGACGATCGTGTTGGGCTGAATGGCCGCGACCGCTTTGATCAATGCCACCTGCTGCGACGTCAGATCGAGGTCGGCCCGATCGTAGCCTTCGGATTCCTTGAAGGACGGCAGAGCGACAAAGAGCAGCGCCACATCGGCCGCCTGCGCGAGCGTCACCGCTTCGTCGATGAGCGGCTGTTGAAAACTGTTGTCCGTAGGATAGCCTTCGGCATAGGTCAGTTCGGCATGCTCGGCCAGCTGCTGCAGTTCCTTGAACGGCACAGCGACTTTGGTCGGATTGATATGCGAGCTGCCGCCGCCCTGGAAGTGAGCATTCTCCGCCGCGCGACCAATCACCGCGATGTGCTGTGGATTCTTCAAGGGCAGCAGGCCATTGTTCTTAAGCAAGACCATCCCTTCGGCCGCGATCTGGCGCGCCAGTGTGTGATGAGTCTCGACATCGAACGCGCCGCCGTTGGGCGCGCCTTTCGGTGTTTCGGCGGCCTTGAAAACGATGCGCAGAATCCGGCGCACGGCTTCATTGAGCACGGCCTCGTCCAACTCGCCCGCCTGAACGGCGTCTACGACGGCCTTCACCCGCCGATCCTTCGGGCCAGGCATTTCCAGATCAAGCCCGCCTTGCAGGGACTTCACGCGATCGTGCACAGCGCCCCAATCGGACACGACAAAACCTTCAAACCCCCACTCGTCTTTAAGGATGTCCACCAGCAATTCATGATGCTCGGAACAGTAAGCGCCGTTGAGTTTGTTGTAGGCACACATGACCGTCCACGGCTGCGCCTTTTTGACGGCCGTCTCAAATGCGGGCAGATAAATCTCGCGCAGCGTGCGCTCATCGACTTCGGCGCTAATGCTGAAGCGCTCATACTCTTGATTGTTGACCGCATAGTGCTTAAGCGAAGTGCCCACACCCTGGCTCTGCACGCCATTGATCAGGCTGGCCGCCATTTCTCCAGCCAGATACGGATCTTCGGAAAAATATTCGAAGTTGCGCCCGCCGACCGGCGTGCGCTTCATGTTCGTGCCAGGCCCGAGCAGCACATCCACCTTCAAAGCGATACACTCTTCTCCCAACGCCTGTCCCAGCTTGCGAATCAAGTCCCCGTCCCAGGACGAAGCCAGACAAGAAGCAGTGGGAAAGCACGTAGCAGGGAGGCTTTGGCTGATGAAGGCGCCTGCCTCGGCGGCGCGACGCACCCCATGCGGGCCATCGGTGACGTACATCTCCGGCACGCCCAGTCGATCGATCGGCGTCGTCGACCAGGCCGTCGCCCCGGTGCACAATGCGGCTTTTTCTTCGAGCGTCATTTGCTTGATAAGCGATTGAAGGTCAGTCATGATTTATTCCGTATATGAATCGTAAAGCGATCGGATCTTCAACGCAGCGTGAGCCTGTTCGAGCGTCCAGCCTTCCGGCAACGAGCAGGTGATCGTCACGGTAGTCTGCGCAGGCAGATCGAAGTAGTTGTCGCTGAAGATCACATCTGCGCCATCGAACGCCACTTCGACAAAGCGCGCCAGCGCTTGCGCTTGCAGTTGAATCCGCAGTTGCCCGTGGTCGGCTTCAAGCTGCATCGTGATCTCCGGTTCAATTAGCCGCGCATGTTTGTCCGGCACGAACAGTGTCGTAGTGAGCGCCACACGCACAGCGTTCTGCCACAACTCGCACACCAGCACGACGTCACGCCGATTATCAGCGTTGACGCGTGACGTGAAGTCCATTCTTTCTAACAGCGTTGTCGCCAGCGGCGCAGCATTCGCGGCCAGGACGCCCTGCTCGAGCACGTCGCCGCGCAACGATTGCAGCGACCACTTCACTTCGCCCGACCAGGCCCGCGCGGTGTCGTTGGTGACGAAGAGTCCCATCCGATCGCCGTTGTCTTCGACCGACAACAGGATCGGCGCGTAGAAACGGCGCGAGGCATAGTGCAGCGCTTTCCAGCGCCCGTAGTAATCGATGCTCGACCATGAAGCCACCGGCCAGCAGTCGTTGAGCTGCCAGTACAGCGCGCCGCTGCACCGCTCGCGTTGACGCCGCCAATGCTCGACGGCCAGGCGCATCGCTTCGGCTTGCAGCACTTGCGTCACATACACCAGCGAAGCAAAGTCTTTCGGCAAACAGAAGCTCTGCGTGAGATAAGCAATAATCTTGCCGTTGCCATACAGGTGTCGTTGATGATGCTCCATGACATACGACATCATGTTCCACTCGGACGGCTCGGCATAGGTGGCGACGGTGGCTAACGCGGGCAACGACTGCATGCCAAACTCGCTGGCGAAGCGCGGATACTGTTCGCGATAAAAGCGCAGCGGCTTCAGGCCGTGCCACACTTCCCACAGGTGATTGTCGCCGACGCTGTTGCTGTTGGGATCTTCGTGCGGCATGCCCGACGAGGGCGAGCTCGGCCAGTAAGGACGATCGGGGTCATGCGCGGCGATCAAGGCGGGCAGTGTGCCGTAGAAGAATTCTTGATCGGCGGCTTTCAGATCGGCATTGGCGGGCGTATCCCAGTTCCACCCGATCCAGCCGGATTCCATCTCGTTGTTGCCGCACCACAGGGCCAGACAGGCGTGATGGCGCAGACGCTGGACATTTTGTTCCACTTCAATCTTCAAAGAGGCAAGGAACGCCTCAGCGTTGAGCGGATAACCCGCGCAGGCGAACATGAAATCCTGCCACGCCAAGATGCCGTAGCGATCACACAGATCGTACAGCGCGTCGTCTTCGTAATAGCCGCCGCCCCAGATGCGCAGCATGTTGTGATGCGCTTGCGCCGCCGAAGCAATGAGATGCTCGAGCAGATCACGCGTGACGCGCGTGGGGAAGGAATCGGACGGGATCCAGTTCGATCCTTTGGCGAAGATGGGCACGCCGTTGACGACGAACGTGAAGGAGCGCCCCCACCGATCGAGCGGCTGGCGCAGTTCGAGCGTGCGCAACCCGATCGCGCAGGCGCGGCGATCGAGAATCTGATCGGCCTGACGCAGTTCAACTTCGACCTGGTAGAGCGGCTGATCGCCATAGCCGTTGGGCCACCACAACTGCGGATTCTCAATCGGAAGCGCGAGGGGCCGATCAGGCGAGGATTCGATCGAGTGAGTGGAACCATCAGGCGCAGTGAGCCGCAGAGTGATGGATAACGGCGCATCATTCCACTGCGCAATCGTCGCAGCAGCCGACAAAGACACTCGCCCCTGATCGTGATGTTGACGCACATGCACATCGCTGAAACGAGCCTGCGAAGATCCTTCAAGACGAATATCGCGCCAGATGCCAATGGCGGGCAGCAGCGTGCCCCAGTCCCAGCCAAAGTGGCAGTTGGCTTTGCGCAAGTGTGAGCCGCCGTTGATTTTGAAATCGCCCACGCCGGGCATCTGACGGATTTTCTCTTGGGCCGTGACATAGGCGACGGGCGAATGAAAGACGATGCGCAATTCGTTTTCACCCGCAGGCAACCACGCCTTTACCTCCCAGCGATATTGCCGGAACATGTTGTCCGTGTGAGCAATGAGTTGATCGTTGAGGTAAACGTCGGCCAGCGTGTCGAGTCCGTCGCATATGAGAAAGACTTTGTCGTGCGCCAGCAAGATCGGATCAACGGTGAAGACGCGACGATATTCCCAGTCGCTTTCGGCGACCCATTGAACGCGCTTCTCGTTATCGCCTGCGAATGGATCCGGGATGCGACCGGCTGCCAGTAGATCGGTGTGGACGCCACCCGGTACTGTAGCTGGCAACCATTCGACCGTACCCGCCTGTCGGAATTGCCAGTGATCAGTCAGGGGTTGAATTTGCATGAGATTATTTCGCTCAAGTCCAAGAGGAATGCATTACACGACGCTACTGCAAAAAGGCTCTAGCCGCCGTCCCCGGCGGCGTGTTCCACGTTCAAATCCGCCCCGAGGACGGGCTTCGCTCAGCGCATCACGCCGGGTACGACGTGAGCAGTTCTTTCAGTGGAGTCATTACACAGTAGAGAGATCCCATTCTTGATGGAGCTTGGGAACATCACTGAGCAAGCGCTGGGTGTAAGCCTCTTTCGGATGCAGAATGACCTCGTCGGGAGATCCGCTTTCAACAATTTTTCCATGCT
>PMCF01000113.1 GCA_003154115.1 Anaerolineae bacterium | reverse complement strand
CCACCATTTATCTCGGCCCGTAACACTATGTGGCGCTCTTCAGTGGCTCGACGCAGGGTGTGGTTACTGATGGGATCTACAACCTCGCCGGGCAAAACCTCGCGGATCAACTTGAGGCGCATGGCAAGACGTGGCAGGTTGTTGCGCAAAATGCGCCGCTGGCTTGCTTTACGGGCGCAGTAGCTTCCGACGGGGAGGATGGCACTGGAACTTACGCCCGGAAGCATAAGCCCGCCATCAGCTTTACCGACATCAGCGCCTCGCCAGCGCGCTGCAGTCGCATCACCAATTTCACGCACTTTGATCCGGCGGCGGCCGATTTCAGCTTCATTGCGCCGAATCTCTGCAATGACATGCACGACTGTTCCGTCGCCACGGGCGATGCTTTTCTGCAAAACTTCGTGCCGGCCATTCTCAACAGCAGCGCCTTGCAGCAGAACGGCGTCCTGTTCATCGTGTGGGATGAGGGCGAGGGAGTTCTCTCCAGCAATCAGGTTATGGCCCTGATCATCGCGAATGATGTGCCGCCCGGCTTTCAGTCAGCCATTGCTCACAATCACTATTCGCTGTTACGCACTATCGAGGACACCTGGGGACTGGGCTGCCTCAATCAGACTTGCACAGCCAATAACCTAGGCGAGTTTTTTCCCTGAGCATGTTGTCATCTACCACACAACGTCCCTAATCGGATAATCCGATCGGGAATGTCACTGTGTAGCGCTCCACGGTTTACTTCGGCGCAAGTGGATCGTCAGATTCGAGCGGCCTGGTCGCGGGCAGCCCTCTGGCAAACGACGCGGCATAAGGAGCCGAGGCGCCGGCTGCGGCGGTCCCGTATTCATTCGGCCAATACTGCGCGGGCAGCATACGAGGTGTGCGATCTTTGCCGGTCGCCGGATAGAACCAGACTCGCGCCCAGGCACTACATGACACATCGGCGAAAGTCAGGTGAACGGCCTGGCCCGCGTTGACCGACAGCGCGCCTTGCAGCCAGCCTTCCGGCCTGAACCACGATCCGAAGTGAGTGCGCAAAGTGACGACCCCGTTCGTCGGGGCACGATCGCGGGTCGAGACCGTGACGGAGCATTGATTGAAGCAGTATCGATCGGCGGCGGTGGTGTACGTCGTCATTGGATCGCCGAGGTTCGTAAAGCCGCCGCCCGACGAGCGCTGTAATTGTACGATCACTTGCAGGTCAGTGTCAGCGTCTACAGGCCGAGTATGATAATCGAGCACTACGGAAATCCAGAAACCACCACTGCCGAAATTGTCACTCGTCGTCTGTTGCAACAGGATATACTTGCCATCGCTGTTCAAATAAGAGACACTGGCTTGAATACGATTGGTCGCATAACTTGATGACCCGGAGACCGTGACCGTCGTCGTGTCACGGCAGGCCGCCATGCTGTAAATGCCGAAGTCATTGAGGGCAGTTATTGGAGCCGCCGTGATAGAGGTGCTAGTGGTGCCGGGCGCACTCAGGGCTATAGCGGGACTGACCCCGACGCTGACACTCAAGATCAGCAGTGCGAATAGGGTTGCCCACGAAGTGAGTCTTTTCATCGTAACCTCCTGCACTTCGCAACTGACGTTATCTCGCCAGTCGAGGAGCCACTGTTCGCTGTTGGTCTTGCACTCAACGTTAAGGTAGGCCCGACCGGTTGCCAGCAGCGCGGGTGTGTATTTCACTATCCCTTTGGCAATGGTGCATTGAAACCGACTGGTCGAGCTTCAATCTAAGTATACTCCGCAATCCCTTAAAAAGTCCATAGAAACTGTTTAACGCTACCTTAAGCATCTCCAAAGGTCGTAGCGGCTTTGCTGTCGGCAGTTACGCCAGCCCCGGCAACTGCGCGCTAACGTCCCAGAGCTTTCGTCTGAGTTTCACATCATCGGCTTTGGGTGCAGGCCGATCGGGAGTGGTGCGTTCAAAATATTTCCCGGTCACTCATGGTGATGGTTATTGTACTCGATGGGTGAATTTTGGGCGAAACATGGAGTTGAGCGTCCGCTATAGGTGAGGAAGTCGGACCGCGCATTGTGGTATAATGTAATTACATTTAACTGGATATGTGTGACCAATGTGCCGCCAAACCCTCTTAAGGGCTGGCGGCATTTTTTTATCGGCGCATAGCCGAGGGTCTATAAGGAGACTAAACATGGAAGTCAAACTGTATGTTGGGAATCTGTCGTACCTGACCACGGATGACGATCTGCGCACGTTGTTTGCGCGAGCCGGCACGGTGGCCTCCGTCGCCGTGATCAAAGATCGCGAGACCGGCGCCTCGAAAGGCTTTGGATTTGTCGAGATGACGACCCAGGCCGAAGCCCAGAACGCGATCAAGATGCTCGACCAGTATCAGATCGGCGAGCGCCCGCTGAAAGTGAACCTGGCCAAGCCGCGCGAAGAGCGCAGCAGTGGCAGCGGCTATCGCCGCTAGTCGCCGCGCGTCGTCTCTGATCTGCAAGCCGTCAGTCATGAAAGGAGCATCCCATGGGATTCATATCTGGTGACGATGTTGTTCACCCCAGTTACGGAGTGGGCAACATTATGCGACTGGAAGACCGGCAATTGGCCGAAGTCGAAGTGCGCCAGTACTATGTCCTGGCGTTTGGGAAGATGACCGTCTGGCTGCCGGTGCAAGCCGGGGCAGCGTCGCCCTTGCGCCTGGTCACGGCTCCCCGCGACCTCGATCAATATCGCACGCTGTTGAAAAGCCGTCCGGCGGCCCTGGACCGTGACTACAAAAAGCGGCGACTGAATCTCAACGAACAACTGGCGCACGGCTCGTTTCAGGTGGTGTGTGAGGTGGTGCGTGATCTTACCGCCTTGGGCTGGCTCCGGCCTATGAATGAGCTCGATTCGTCGATGCTCAAGAAAGTCCGCGCGAACCTGTGGCTGGAATGGGCCACCTCCACGGGCCAGCCGCTGCCGGAAGCCATCACGGAAGTGAATGCGCTGCTGCAGGCGGGCGAGCAGACTTATAAGCCTGGCGCCGCGCCGGTTTAAGAGACAGGAGTAACCCACTATGGATCCCACCAAAGACATCTTGCAGGACAAGTGGCTGGCGGTCAAAGACCTGGTGCCGCAGAAATGGAACAAGCTCACCGCCGAGGATCTGGCCGGGCTGAGCGGCAAGGAAGAGGAACTCGCCAGTGCGTTGCGGCAGCGCTATAAATATGGCCGCATTCAAGCCGATATGGAAATCCGCAACTGGCTGCGCGACGGCGCGAAAGCCTGAATCCGAAGCAACACATAGCACGGCGAACCGATTGGTTCGCCGTGTTTCGTTTAGGCGCGCGACTAGCGCTGATCGTCACGCGGCCCCATCCGTTGTCCATCCGTTGCCCATTCACTGATAGGTGAAGTTTGCCTTATCTGAAATGATATAATGCGAAGTATCAGCTCAAGAGATTATTATGCACTGAGGCAGACAACATGGCAGTCGAAGTAATGTTGATTGTGAAAGAGATTTTAGGAATTGCCGGAAATGTAGCTGACGCAATCGCGTTAACTGACTAGATCAAACGAGTCAAAGAAGTGAATCTGTTAAGAGTCTATTGTGACGCGTTCAAGTACACCTTTGACAATATGTTGCCTCATACGAAAGAATTGAGCCAAGCAGAACATACGGTCTTTGATCGCGATGAGCTCGAACGCGAATTGCGGCGCCGAGCATTTAGAATCGAAACACTGCCGCCAATTGCTTCTGGATTAAACGGATATCGCATGAAGCCATTGACTGATATTCTTTGTCACGGAAACGTCATTACCGGAGTCGATATAAGTGAACAGACGGCGCGCACGATTATTCTCGCATCACATTCTCGATATCAAGAGGATGCATTAAGACTTGCGCCATATTCCGCATTACAATCGCAAATCATCGAGCTTAATGCTTATTTCCAACAACAATCTAGCACGATTGAGCAGTTAATGGGCCAAGTAGCCAACGTATTAGGGAATCTGGAAAACATTGCTTCCCAGAGCCAAAAAGATACGCTACCAATCCCAAAAGTATATCTGCCTGAAGTTGAAACATGGGCACAGGTGCTCGCATTGCACCGCATGGACGATTCTTCTTTGAAGTCCGAATTTACATTTCGCGATCTAGTTCAAGGAGGTACACAAAGCTCTGTAATTATAGGGAAAGGTGGTAGTGGCAAGACTACAACCTTACAAATGATTGCCCATACTCTCCTGGTTGAGAATGCAACAGAAGTTTACTGCGTTTGGATACCCTTGCGCTCATATGCTCATAGCCTAGCAAATACCATTAAGCATTCGGTTGGTTGGAGCGGGATTGTTGATGAGCAAGCAATGGGAGAACTGGGAAAACGTCGAGCTATCTTGCTTCTTGATGGTTTGAATGAAGTAGCTGAAGGCTTACGAGAACAATGTGCGGCTGAGATCGAACTGCTGATGCGTTCTTATGAGGGCCAGCTGATCGTCAGCTATACCGATGTTGATCAACCTTATTTCGCTTTCGACTGTCCCGCATATGAATTATTGCCACTAACTGAAAAACAAGCAAGGGCAATCATTT
>PMCF01000274.1 GCA_003154115.1 Anaerolineae bacterium | reverse complement strand
CCAGAGTGAGTTTTGCGCCATTGCGATCAGACCGCTACCGAACACGGCGCGCTTGAACGCTGCCTGACCCTGAGGCAACAAATGCCGGCTTCAAAGCCAACTTTCGAACTGTGTTCACAATCGTACACGACGACACTTGGATCGCGGGAGTTCTACCTTGCCCATGTGGCGTTGTCCCCTAACATGTGCAAGATACTCTGTGATCACCTGTCGAGCTGCGTCACCCCACCCTAGCTCGCCACAGAATCCGGGAGAAAAACATGTTCCGTAAAATCACGTGGTTGACGTTCGCTGCCGTTATTCTGTTGTCCGCCTGCCAGCCGAAGCAGGGCAGCGCCAAAGACCTACTGCCCGATGTGCCGAATACGACAGTCGTAGAAGGTCAGACCATTACGCAGTTTCTGACGAAGTTAGCCAATGGCGCCGCTTTAACCGCCGCCAATCCGGAGTTAATTCCGGTCATTCAACGCATCGAGACTTCTGCCGGTTGTTATCAAAACGTCGGCGCGGTCGCGCTGCGCACCTACACCGATAAGACCTTCCCGCTGTCCGCCGGGATCGTGGCCATCGTCGATCGGAACGCGCTGACCGACCCGACAAATTTTCTGAACTGCGTCGTGAAGCCGCAACCCAGCGCCGCAGCCGCTGTGCCGACGCTTGAGCCTTGCGCCAAAACTTACACGCTGAAGAAGGACGAGAACGAATTCTACATTGCCTACATCGCCACCACGCCCCAAATGTGCGAAACGTTTTGCTCCAAGCTGGAAGGCTGCGCGATACCGTAGGGCCGAGCATGGAGAACCAGGCACTGGTCGCGCTGAACGCGGCGATTGTGGCGTGCGAAAAATGTCCGCGGCTGCGCGCGTATTGTGAAGCGGTGGCTCACGAAAAACGCCGTGCCTTTCGCGAGCAAGTCTACTGGGGCAAGCCGCTGCCCGGCTTTGGCGATGCGGCGGCCCAGCTGTTGATCGTGGGACTGGCGCCCGCCGCGCATGGTGGCAATCGAACCGGGCGTATGTTTACGGGCGATCGATCGGGGGATTTTCTCTACGCAGCGCTGCATCGCGCGGGCTTCGCCAACCAACCGATCGCGATCTCACGCGACGACGGCCTGCAATTGATCGACGCCTACATCGCCGCGGCGGGCCGCTGCGCCCCACCCGACAACAAGCCCACGCCCGAAGAATTGAGCTACTGCCGCCCGTATTTGATCGAGGAACTCCACTTATTGAAGAACGTGTGCGTTATCGTCACGTTGGGCAAGATTGCCTTTGATAACGTGCTCGCGGCACTCGCTACGCTCGCCAGTCAAGGTGTGGAAATATCCAAACCCCGACCGGCTTTCGGGCACGAAGCCGTTTATCGGATTGATCGCTATACGTTGATCGCCTCGTATCATCCCAGTCAACGCAATACTCAAACTGGATTGTTGACGCCGCCGATGTTCGATCGGGTGTTCACACGAGCGCGTCAATCGATCACACAGACGCTGGCGTCAACGTGAAATCGACTCGTTTCACGATTTCCGCATCACAGGCAAATAGAGCTTGGCCGGCCGGACGATGGTATCCAATTCGGTATGTTCTGGAAAACTGCCCGCTGCTCCCGTGATGTCGGCGACATTGTGCAGGGTGCGATTCCAGGGGCCATTGACGGTTGTCGTCACGGCGATCTGCCCGGACGCGCCGGCCGCCAACGGGCCGATGTTCCACGTGGCAAATTGAGACGTCGCCGCATTCCACGGCGGATTAGCAGACAACAGCGTAATGCCGGCCGGTAAAGTGTCCGTTAGCACCACATCTGTTGTCGGTTGATTGCCGACGTTGGAGTAATGCAAGGTATAGACCAACACCTCGCCGACGTTGACCGGCGAGGCCGAGGCTTCCTTGGAAACACGCAAGATCGGCGCTTGAGTGACGACCTGCGTGGAACGCAGGGCCGTCACCATGGTCAGCTGCTGCGCATCGGCCAGGGCGGTATTGATGACGGTCGCGGCATTCGCTGGAGCCGTGGTCGTCACCACAACCGATCGGCTTGCTCCTGGCGCTAGATCGCCCAACGACCAGTGCAGCAACGGCATTGTCGCTGCATCCGGCGCAGGCGAGGCACTGACAAAGGTCACACCAGCGGGCAACACCTCGGCCAACGTCACGCCGGTCAACGTCACCGCACTGGGATTGTGGCATGTCAATACATACACAATCGGAGTGCTGATCAACGCCGCGGTGGGGCCAACTTTGTCCAGGAGTAATTCTCCCCACGGATGGGAGACCGTCGTATTGACGGAGGTCGTGGCCGGAGTTGTCCCGTCGGCCGAAACTAACGCATGGTTAGTCAACTGCGCGTAACCTTCAAGCACCTGCACCTGAACGGTGATGTTGTGATTCTCTGTCCCCGGCCCGACCGACGGCGCGGTAAAGAGCAACAGGCCATTCGGCAATTGCGTCGCAGTTGGATTGGAAGAAACATACTGCACGCCCGCCGGTAAGAAGTCATACAAGCGCACGGCAAAAGCTTGCGATCCCGGATCCGTGTTGGAATAGCTCAGGGTATAGTTGATCTGCGAACCCGGCACGGGCGCAGTATTATCGACCCGCTTGCTCAAACTCAACTGGGGATTGCCGATGGGAGGGCTGACAAAGGCCGCCAGGCCCGGTCTCGCGGCGGTGGCTTGCAAGCGGCTCGTGGGCATGAGCCACGTCACTACCCCGATCGCACCGACCAACAGCGTGATGATCAACAGAACCGACAACTTACTTCTCTCTGGCTTAGACATCGTTCCTCCTTAACTGATAGATTGCGTACAATCCATGCTGGCCCACTGGGGCCAGATCACGTAGACTTGATAGCATCATCCCCAACGCGTCACACCTCCTTTTCTTCGATGACGCTGCGCAACACCGCGATGTGTGCATCCTTGACACCGGGCCCCAACTCGCGCAGCTGGTTCACATCATCGATAATTTCGTCCAGATGCTGATCGATCCAGCTCTTACTCTCGGACTCCATGCGGAAGATCCACAGCCTGTGACGGCAACGCGCGGCGCGGCGATCGGCTAAAGGCCACGCCGGCTCGATCGGGCGCAGGGTCAGCTCCACCCGATCGGTGGGCGCGATCCCCGGCAATTCGATCACCAAGTCTTGCGCGCCTTCGACGTAATTCACCTGCGCGTCACGTGACACGCCGTTCACTTCAAGGTGGATTTTAGCAGGCGCGGCGATGCGCCTGAAGATCAAGCGATAAGCCCGCGACGGTGGCACTTGTGATACATCGCCCTGCCCCGGCTCGATGATAAAGCCGGCTTCGCGCATTTCAAACGCGGTGAGACAGAAACGGCCTTGCTGATAGGCGGCGGTTTCGCCGTCGTCCTCATACAACACAAAGCGGCCCCGGCGCTGCGGGAAGATATGAACTTCCAGCGTATCAGGATTGTCCACGCCGCTCCACCCCGCGCGCGGCGCGAGTGGCACGATGGCCCCCGCTTGGGCAAACACCGGGATTTCGTCGAGCGTGCCGTACACCGTGATCCAACGATCGCCAGAGTAATGATCGCCCGTGAAGAAGTTGAACCAATCACCGTCAGGCAGCCACACTTGTTGGCGGCTTAACCGCGTGTCGGGATCGAGCGGGGAGGTGTAGGGCGCGGCGATCAACTCGCTGCCGAAGCGATATTGCTGCGGACAGCGATAGGCGGCTTCTGCTTCGGGATGCTCATAATACATTGGCGTGATGAGGGGCAGACCGTCCACATGATTGCGCCAAGCCATGCTGTAAATGTACGGAATCAGTTGCTGCCGTAATTGCAGCGCGTCACGAATGACGGGAAAGAACTGCGCGTCTTGCGCCCACGGGCGGCGATCTTGGTACGGGTTGTTGGTGCTGTGCAGCCGCAAGATGGGACTAAAAACGCCAAACTGCACCCAGCGCGCATACAACTCGCCGTCTTCGCTGCCCTGCATATGCCCGCCGATGTCATGGCTCCACCAACCATAGGCCACGTTGGAAGCGGTGGCCGTGAAGTAAGGCTGAAAGGCCAGTGATTCCCAACTCACCACCGAATCGCCGGAAAAGCCGATCGGGTAACGTTGATTCCCCAGGCCAAACCAGCGGGAGAAGATGAACGGCCGGCGCGATCCAGTGCGACCCAAATCGTAAAAGTGCAGATGGTTTAAGCCCATCAACGGATCTAATCCACTCAGTTTGCTGCGCGTGCCCTGCTGCCAATCGAGCCACCAGAAGTCCACGCCCAACGCTTCATAGGGATGATGCAGAATCTCGAAGTAAGCGTGCATGAATTCGGGATCGGCAATATCAAACTCGATCGGCTGTTGTGACGCCGGATCGACGTTCAAGGCGCGCGCCATGTCGGCATAGTGCTCTTCGTGCGCATACACCCCATCGGCCGGATGCAGATTCAGCGCCGTGCGGATGCCGTGTTGATGCAGCCAGGCCATGAAACTCGCCGGATCAGGAAACAGATCGCGATTCCAGGTGTAGCCCGTCCAGCCGCTCGAAGTGTTGCCCGTGGAGGTAGTGTGCCAATCCATATCGACGATACACACGGACAGCGGAATCTCGTGCGTCTGGAAATCGCGCATGAGATCGATCAATTCCTGCTGCGTGTAGGCCCAATAACGGCTCCACCAATTCCCCAGGATGTAACGCGGAATCAACGGTATCTGGCCCGACACGCGGCAGAAGTCCTGCACGGCCTGCGCGTAAGCATGCCCGTAACCGAAGAAATAAAAATCAATATTCTCACTCGCAGCGCGCGACGCCAGCCAGCCTTGTTCGTTGAACACCAAACTATCTGAATCGTCGACCACGGCCCAGCCGTCACGTGACTAAAAAAACAGGCCGCGTTCCAGCCACACCGCTCCGTTCACCCCGTCGAGGGTGCGCGCCGTGCCGCGTAAATTCTTCCGCTCACCCTGGTCGCCATACGTCCAGGTATGCTGCGTGGCGAACACTTCGATTGAAAGAGTGTCTTTTGCCAGGCCGCGCGCGGTAAGGTGATACGTCAGGCGCAGGTGCTCGGTCGTGATGATCAACCGATCGGGTGTGCGTTGAACCTCGAAGGATGGCACGGGTTGATCGCGATACCAGAAGACTTGACTGGGGCGATCCTCAAACCGATCGGTAGGACTGTACTCCACGCGAATCAACCGCGAGGTTAACACGCTGATGCGAACCTGCGAAGCGCAGACCACCGCAGCCGACTTGGCCACGGGTCGAAAAGAAATTTGGAAGTGTTCGGGAATCATCGCTGATCTCCACAAAAAATAAAGGCGCTAAGTCATCAAGTTTTCGACCGTCCTGATGACTTAGCGTCCTGGCGTCTGAAGGCGTGCGTTATCCGGCCACCGGCAATTTCACTTCAACCAACGTTCCCTGCCCGGGCGTGCTGTCAATGTGCAGCTGCGCGTCGAGGGCGCGGGCGCGTTCTTGCATGTTCTGCAAGCCATGGCCGGTATAGGCCTTTACGGT
This sequence comes from Anaerolineae bacterium, assembly GCA_003154115.1. Classification (GTDB taxonomy): domain Bacteria; phylum Chloroflexota; class Anaerolineae; order Fen-1058; family Fen-1058; genus Fen-1058. Next base: position 17,449 of record PMCF01000274.1, on the reverse strand, counting down.
CGAAGCGTCAAAGCCACGCCCGTTATCTCGAATCGACAAAATCACGTAGGTGCTTTCACGGCGCAAGTTCATCAGCACGTTGCGCGCCCGCGCATGCTTGGCAATATTCGCCAAGGCTTCTTGCGTGATGTGAAATAGTCCCACCGATTGCTCGGTCGTGAGGTCGGCATCAGCCCGATCGGCAGTTTGCACATCCACCGTAATCAACGTGTTGGCTTTGAAGGCGCGCACGAGATCGACCAGTCCCGCCGAGAGATTCTTATTCTGAAAACGCTGCGGGCGCAGATCGAGGATGTAGTTGCGGATATCGCGGATGACTTCATTCAGCGCGCTGATCGAAGACTGCAAGCGTTGGCGCGCATCGTCGGGCTGTTCGTCGAACATCAAGCCGACGTATTCCAACATCAGGCCCACGCCATAGATCGATTGAATGATACCGTCATGTAAATCCATCGCGATGCGTTCACGCTCCTCCAACACCGCCAGCCGCTGCACTTGCTTGTACAGATTCGCATTCTCGATGGCGATGGCCGCCTGCGCCGCCAGCATCGTGATCAGATGCTCGTCCTGCTCCGAAAATTCATCGGCGCCGATTTTGTCGGTGAGATACAAATTGCCTAGCAATCTGCCCTTGAAGATAATGGGGACGCCAAGAAAACTGGTCATGCGGGGATGACCGTCGCACACACCGGACGAACGCGGATCATCTTCCAGGCGGCGAATGCGCAGCGGCTTAGGTTCGCGCAGCAACAGTCCCAGCACACCTTTCCCGACTGGCGGATGCTCGATCTGGCCGATCTCTTGCGGCGTCATGCCTGAAGTGACGAATTTTTCCAGGGTGCTGCCACTGGCATTTGGCACGCCCAACGCAGCATACCGCGCGCCGACCAAGCTGCGCGACAGCTCGACAATCCGCTGTAACACGCGCTCAATCGCGAGCTCAGCTGTAATGGTCATGGACGCTTCAAACAGCGATTCCAGCTCGGCACTGTTGCGCCGTTCGTTTGCATCATCTCGCAACGTCATGAAACTTGCCCTTACCGGATTTGCTGCATTATAACACTGCCTTACTTGAATTATAGCGCAGACCCGGCGTGAGTATAACGCAAAAGTGTTGGTGACTTGTGGAATACGCTCCTGCTGGATGTGCCATCCAGCGTCTGGTAGCGCCGGATGTGCCATCCAGCGCGAGCGTGGCCGAGCAGTATGCTCGCCCAACAGTTTTGCTGCATACCCTCCAGCGTGCCGCCCCGCAAGCTTTGCCACAAAAAGCACCCGTGTCTTCCGATCACTGCCTCAAGTCGTGTTAAAATCGACGCATGCGCAAAGTCATTGTCCTCAGTTTACTCATGTTACTGCTCAGCAGCTGCGAGACGTATGCCACTCCACCCAATGGGACAGCCGTTACGCCGCTCCCGATACTTGACGCCCAAGCGCCAGTCTTGCCTACGCGTACTGCGCTGCCGCCCACCGCTCCTCCAGCCACACGCGTCCCCACGCGCACGCCGGAGCCAACGGCCGAGCCGGCCACGCAATATTATCAGGCAGGCGTGCAGGCCTTCGGCAAAGGCAATTACGGCGACGCGCTGCTGAAATTCACGCACGCCATTCAACTCGATCCCAAGAATGCGCTGATCTATCTGAATCGCGCCCAGGTTTATTTGGCTCAAAAAGACTACGATGGCGCAGCGAGTGATTTCACGCAGGTGATCCAACTCGATCCGAAAAACGTCGCGGCGTGGGTGAGTCGCGCGCAAGCCCAGGCCGCGCAGGAAAAATTCGACCAGGCCATCAGCGATCTCGATCAAGCCGTTAAGCTCAGCCCCACTGAGCCGTCCGTCTACGTCACGCGCGGGCAAATCATTCAAACCTCGGGCGACATCACTCAGGCGTTGGAGAGTTTCACCCGGGCATTGAGTATCGATCCCAACTACGCGCCCGCCTATTACTATCGCGCGCTGGCTTACGCCGCCGATCGGCCGGCGCAGCAACTCGGCGTCGATCGGCGCGTCGTCGATGATCTCACCGCCGTGGTGGCGCTGGAACCCTGGAATATCGACGCGTATCTGGCGCGCGCCGAGGCCTACGTCAACGGCGGCGATCTCGATAAGGCGCTGGCCGATTACAATCTGGCGGTGGTGGTCACACCCGATAATCTTGATCCGCTCCTCAAGCGCGGCCACTTGCAATACGTGCGGCGTGACTATAAAGCCGCGCTCGACGATTTCAACAAATCCTTAGAGATCGATCCCAAATCGATCGCGGCGCTGCGCGAACGCGGCCTCGTTTACTTCGAACAAGCCCAGTACGACAAAGCCATCGCCGATTTCAGCGCGATTTTCCAGATCGATCCGCAGAATTTCGACGCCTTGATTCAACGCGCGTTGGTCTACAACAAGCAGATCAAACGCGATGCCGCTCTCGCCGATCTCAAGCGCGCCCTGACCATCGCCCAGACGCCGGAAGACAAAGCACGTGTGCAGGCGGAGATCGATCGACTAACGCAGTAAATGGTAGGACACGTGGTGCGTGGTACGTGATCCGTGAAGAGAGGTCAATATGACGTATGAGGAATGGTTGAAAACAGTTCCAGCAGAGTTTACGGGCGATCCACTGTGGCGTATGGAAGTGTATCGCCTGGCTATGTTTGCCAATGATCTGGCCTGGCATGATGTTTCAAAGCTCATACAAGATCAGCGTACTCTCAGCTTGTCCGATCAGCTCTATCGTTCCGTCGGCTCGGTCAGCGCTAACATTGCCGAAGGGTACAGCCGCCAGTCAGGCAAAGACCAAGCCCGTTTCTACGAGTATGCGCTTGGCTCCGCACGCGAAACACGCACCTGGCATTATCATGGCCGCCACATTTTATCAGAGGCTGTTGCCACCCATCGCATCCAATTGCAGACGCGCATCATCCGGTTGCTCATGACCATCATTCCGCACGAACGCGGTTACAAAATGAAAGAGGAACACGTCGATTATCACGCCGACAGCCCTGATTTATTAACCAACGTTCCGCTGCCGTAATTCACGCACCACGCACTACGCACCACGGAGACTCCTATGCTCAAGAAAATTCTCTTACTCGACGGTCACTCGCTCGCCTATCGAGCTTTCTACGGATTGCCTTTGTACGATCAAGGTGGCCGTCCGCGTTTCTCTACCAGCAGCGGTGAATTCACCAATGCCGTCTATGGCTTCGCGTCGATGCTGATCAAAGTGTGGAACGACGAGCAGCCAGACTACATCGCCTGCGCCTTCGATAAGGGCCGCACGTTCCGCGACGACCTGTACGCCGAGTACAAAGGCACGCGCGCCAAGATGCCCGATGAGCTGGTGCCGCAGATCGATCGCATCATGCAGTTGGTGCAAGCGTTTGGCCTGCCCGCCATCACCGCCGAAGGCTATGAAGCCGATGATATCCTGGGGACGTTGGCCAAGCGCGCCGCGCGCAACGGATTGGAAGCCATCATCGTCACTGGCGACAGCGACGCCTTTCAGCTAATCGAGCCGAACATCAAGGTCTTCACCTCGGGCCGCCTGTGGCAGGATACTTCGCTCGTGGATGTGGCCGCCGTCAAAGAACGCTATGGCATGGAGCCTCACCAGTTGATCGATTTCAAGGCGTTGAAGGGCGACACCAGCGACAATGTGCCCGGCGTCAAAGGCATCGGCGAGAAGACGGCGACGCAGCTCATTCAGCAATATGGCTCGGTCGAAAACATCTACGCTCATCTGGCCGAAGTCACACCCGCGCGCGCTAAGTCGGCGCTGGAAGCCAATCGGGAGATGGCGTTCCTCAGCAAAGACCTCGTCACCATTCGCACGGAAGTGGATATTCCCGTCACGTGGCAAGAGTGTGAAGTTCATTCTTACAACCGCACGCAAGTCGAAGCCCTATTCGACCAGCTGGAATTCAAGACGCTGCGCAATCGACTGCCGGGCAGCAGTGAAGTGAAGACCGAAACGCCGCCACTAACCAAGTCTCAGCAAATTTCGATGTTCGGCGAAGAGACAACCTCAGCACCTATCAGCCGCGCACCGGCCATCGTCAAGCCGAAAGAATCTGTGACGAACACGATCGTCGTCGATACAGAAGCCGCGTTGAAATCGCTGGTCAAAGAATTGAAGCCAGCAGCCATCATCGCGTTTGATACCGAGACGACCGGCACCCATCCGCTGTTAGCCGATCTCGTCGGCATCTCGTTGAGCGTGACAGAAGGCGAGGGTTACTACATTCCGATCGGACATGCCGTCGGTCAACAATTGTCACGCGAAAAAATCGTGTCGGCACTGAAGCCCATATTTGAAAACGAGAAGTTACCCAAGGTCGGACACAATGCCAAGTACGACATGGCCGTGCTGCACGAAGCGGGTATCGATGTGCGCGGCCTACGCTACGACACGATGCTGGGCGCTTTCCTGATCGAGCCGGGATCCGCAATCGGGTTGAAGAAGCTCGCCAAGGCACAGCTGCAGATCGAGATGACCGAAATCGGGGAATTGATCGGCACTGGCAAGAAGCAGATCACCATGGCGCAAGTGCCCATCGCCGACGCCGCGCCCTATGCCGCCGCCGATGCCGATCTGACGCTGCGCCTGCTGCACGTGCAAGAACCGAAGTTGAACGAACTGGGCTTGCGCCAATTGCTCGACACAGTCGATATGCCGCTGGTGCCGGTGTTGTTGAGCATGGAACTGGCCGGCGTGAAGATCGACGCGGCCTTTCTGGGCGAGATGTCGCAACGCTTTGAAGTGCGGCTGAAAGAGATCGAGCGAGAGGTTTATCAGCTGGTCGGTTATGAATTCAACTTGAACTCGCCCGCCCAATTGGGTGAAGCGCTGTTCGGCAAGCTCGGCTTGAAAGCGCCGGGCGAGCGCAAGACTTCGACGGGCAAAGTCTCCGTCGCCGCCGATGTGCTCGAATCGATGCAGGGACTGCATCCGGTGATCGATCTGATTCTGGAGAATCGACAGCTCTCGAAACTAAAAGGCACATATCTCGACGCGCTGCCGAAGCTGGTGAATCCCAAGACGGGACGCGTGCATACGTCCTTCAATCAGACCGGCGCGGTCAGCGGACGCATCGCGGCGCAAGACCCGAACTTGCAGAACATTCCCATCCGCACCGAGCTGGGCCGTGAAGTGCGCCGCGCCTTCATCGTCGAACCGGGCAATGTGATGATTTCTGCCGACTATTCGCAAGTGGAACTGCGCATCACCGCGCACATCGCCGACGATCCTGGCTTGCGTGCGGCCTTTGCCGCCGGGCAAGATATTCATCGCGCCACCGCGGCCAAAGTGCTGAGCATCCCGCTGGATCAAGTGACCTCCGATCAGCGTTCGTTCGCCAAGCGCGTAAACTTCGGCCTGCTGTATGGCATGGGCACGCAGTCGCTGGCGCAGCAAGCCGGCATCTCGATGAAAGAGGCGCAGCAGTTCGTCGATGCGTACTTTGCGGGCTTCCCCAACATTCGGAAGTACATCGACGAAACGAAGCGCAAGGCGAAGGACGAAGGCTACGTGGAAACCCTGCTGGGCCGGCGGCGCTATTTCCCGATTCTGCAAACGGCCACGCGCGATCCGCGCACCAACATCATGCAGCGCGCCGCCGAACGGGAAGCGATCAATCATCCCATCCAAGGGACAGCCGCCGATATCATCAAGATCGCCATGATCAACATCCAGCGCGAGTTAGCGCAGCAGAAACTCAAAGCGCGCTTGATCTTGCAAGTTCACGACGAATTGATCCTCGAGGCGCCGGAGAAAGAAAAGGACGAAGTAGAAGCGCTCGTCCGCAAATTGATGGAAAACGCGTATCCACTCGATCCGGCCTTGAAGGTGGAGATCGGCGCGGGGCAGAATTGGGATGAAGTGAAATAGCGCTGGCCGAAGTTAACTTCGCAGAAATACAACGCTCGTGTCGGGATGAAACTGCCCGGCATGAGCGTTGTGTTTGTATGCCCGGTTACGGCTCCGTCAGCACTCGTTGGTCGCCAGCGTGTCACATCTGTTTCAGATGATCAGCGGCACATGTCCACTGTCAATGCTGGTTACTACTCAGCCGTTGCGCTATGCNNCGGGAATGACGGCTGAGTAGTAACCAATGCTGAATATCAGCATGAAAGAAACGTACCCTCCGGCCGACACGAATGCCAGCCGGCTACGCATCATCAAACCGCCGAAATTCCAAGACCAATTGTTTTACTTTTCCTCGGCCTTCGCCGGGCTTTTACTCCCAATCTCCACCAGCTGCACTTGCACCTGATAGCGCTTGCCGTCCACCTCGACCTTGCCGCTGGTGAAGTAGCCCTTGGAGCCGGTCTTGAAATCCTTGGGCGGAACGGTCATCAAGCCGATGAATTGGCCGGAATCGGTTTTGAGTTCGACAATGATGTTCATGGGGCCTCCGTATGGTATGGTGATCAGTTAAGCAGGGATCAGGGATTAGCTAATCAACGACAAGATCACCTTGTCACCCTGTCACCTGCGATAGTCAATTATCTTCGGAAACGTCTGCGCCTTCAGCGCTTTTTCGACGAGTGAGCCGATCGGGTGTAACCCCAACAAGACCTTGCCGCCCCGCCGGGTCGTCGCAATCGCCATGCCAATCACTTGCCCGGTGTGTTGGCTGATAAACGGCGAACCGCTCAGGCCGCCGGGATCAAACACCTCGTCCATGACCACCCACACCGCCGTGGGATCGACCGAGAGCACAGCCCCGTCAAAGCGGCGCGCTTGATCATTTATCAAAGTGTACAACACGACCCGTTCACCGGCCTGTGGCAGTCCGCGTGGATCGGGATCGAGAATCAGTGTTGGATCGAGTGCTGCCTCGGTCGGAACATTGAGCAGCACGTAATCGACCGACATATCTTCACCCGAGCGCGCCACTCCCGGCGTGCCACGCAGCGTATCAAACTGGATCACCGGTTGGGTCTGTTCGTGCAACGCCAGCGCGATATGTCTCAACGGCGGTTGCACCTCAAACGACAAACTGTGCGCAGTCGTAACGCCGACCACCTGCCCGTTAGCCAAACGAAACAAAAAGCCGTGCCCGGCTGGATTGTATGATCCACCATCGTAGCGCGTCCACTCGATCAAGCCGCCCGGCGAATTCGGCAGTGGACCGCGCGGGGCCGTAATAACGGGGGCGGCAGGCACCTCCGGCGGTGTCGTAGGCAGCAACCGGCGGCCTTGTTCAGTGAAGAGTAACACAGCGGCCAGCGCAGCCAGCACGACGATCAGCGCCAGCAGCGATCCGCGCACCACAAAACGGACGTTCATAAACCCGATTATCGCCTGATTGCCCTAAAGATGCAATTGCCTGTGCGGCGGCCAAACAACTTCGAAAAAGATGGGCTTTCCTGACCATACCCTACCCTCACGCTGGTACTTGTGCTATACTACCAACCATTATTCAATCACCTCGTGGAGGATGATGTGAAACACTTCTTAGCGCTGGCTGATTTAACCTCTGAACAGCTCGCCGGCCTGCTTAATTTGGCGCTCCACCTCAAAGCCGAGTGGAAGTCTGGCGGCAATCCGCCCCTCTTGCAAAACAAAACTCTGGGCATGGTTTTCACCAAGCCTAGTTTGCGCACCCGTGTTTCCTTCGATATGGCGATGATTCAGCTGGGCGGACAGGCCCTGTATCTTTCGCCCAATGAAATCTCGCTGGGGCAGCGTGAAAGCGTGGCCGATGTGGCCCGCGTCCTCAGCCGCTACGTCGACATCATCATGGCGCGCGTCTTCGGACATCGTGACGTAGTGGAGCTGGCGCAGCATTCGCGCGTGCCCGTCATCAACGGTCTCAGCGATTATACGCACCCCTGCCAGGGGCTGGCCGACCTGCTTACCATCCGCGAGAAATTCGGCACGCTGCAGGGCATCAAACTGGCCTACATCGGCGATGGCAACAACGTCGCCAATTCGTTGATCTTCGGCGCGGCGCTCAGCGGCATGACGTTCTCCATTGCCTCGCCGCCCGGTTTTGAAATCAGTGGCGACGTGGTCGCGAAAGCCAAGAGCCTGGCTCCCAGGACAGAGGCCTCCCTATACTTCTCGCATGATCCGGCTGAAGCCGTGCGGGAGGCCGACGTGATCTACACCGACGTCTGGACGTCCATGGGTCAAGAGGCCGAATCGCAGAAGCGGCTGGAAGTCTTCGCGCCGCGCTATCAGATCAACACCGCCTTGGTTGCGAAGGCCAAGCGCAATGCGATTGTGATGCACTGTCTGCCCGCCCATCGTGGTCAAGAAATTACCGATGATGTGGCCGATGGTTCGCATTCGGTGCTATGGGATCAAGCCGAAAATCGGATGCACGCGCAAAAAGCGATCCTGGTTGAGCTCATGGCGCCGGACTACGCCCGATCGGTTCCCGTTGCGAAACAGAAGGCGGCTCCCATCAAGACGGTGTCCGGCGCCACGCATCGCGCCAGGCCAACGACTGCGAAGGCCATCAAGCCTAAACAATCCCAGGCGAAAAAGAAGAGCATCAAACGGAGTCGCTCTTAGCGGAGCCGCCCGTTGTAGGGCGGCCTGTGCGATGGCGCACTAGTGTTGAACGACTTATCACGGAACCCAGACCTACACCATGCCCGGTAATCGACGTCTCTACGAACATGCCCTGCGCCGCGCGACCGAACATTCGGAGCGCAAGCAATGGGATAAAGCCCTGGCAGAATTCCAGAACGCCCTCGTCGAGTTTCCAGACGATCTTGAAGTGCTGGAAAAAACGGCCGGGGTGCACGAACGGCTCGGTCATACGGCGGAAGCCGCCCAACACTATCAGACGATTGCCAACGCGCTTTCGCGGCAGAGCCAGCCAGATCAAGCCATCGATTTCTGGGAGCGCGCCACCCGTCTCGACAACTCTCTGATCGACTCGCATAAAGACCTGGCCTTTGCCTATGCCTCGCAAGGCAAGACCCCGCTAGCCGTGCACGAGAACTTGGCACTGGCGCAACTGCATCAACAGCAGAATCAGCTGCTCGAAGCGTTAAGCTATGTACAAATCGCTTATGCGCTGGACCCCGCCAACCCCGATGTACTGAGCGCGCTGGAACGACTGCGCGCCGCCGGAGTTGCCACGGCCATCGGCGCCAAAAGCGATGAGGCCGACGAAAGTGGGGCGCACGGCAGTCCGGTAGACTTGGCGCGTGAAAAAGCGCTATCTGATCTGGCCGAGACTATCTTCGATGACGTGCCGCAGCGGATGAATACCGGAAAGCTGAACAAAACCGAGGCCGACACGCTGATCAGCAAAGCCATCGATCAACAAACGCAGGGCAACGTCAGCGGCGCGATCGACTCCTACCGGCGGATTGTGGCTGCCGGGGTCGACATGCCCGCGGTCAGTTTCAACCTGGGCCTGCTCTATCAAGAGACCTTTCGGTTGGATGAAGCGATCGGGCAGTTCCAGCGCGCGGTGAGTTTCACCGAATATCGCTTGGGCAGTCTGTTTGCGCTTGGCGAACTCTATCGCGCCAAAGGCCAGGTTGACGAAGCGCTCAACTACTTCCTCGAAGCCTTGAAGATTATCGATCTGCAAACGGTCAATCGTGAGCAAGCCGACGATTTGATCAAAGTCTACGAGAGCCTGGCTGAAACCTACGCGACCAAAGGCGAAGCGCAGCAAGCCGGCGGGTTCGTCAATACCCTCGTCGATTTTCTCAGCAGCAAGGGTTGGGCCGATAAGGTCGCGCAGGCCCGTCGTCGTTTGGATAGCCTGACTGAAGAAGGCGCACCCACGATCAGCCTGGCCGAAATCTTGAGCCTGCGCGACGCAGAAGGTTTGTTGCAGTCGCTGTCGATGATGCAGGAACTGGCCAAGCGCGGCAAGTATTACAGCGCGTTGGAAGAGGCTTATCTGGCGCTGCAGCAGGCCCCCGATTATCTGCCCCTGCATCTGCGCATGGCCGAGATGATGTACAAGAACGGCCAAACCGATATGGCCATCAACAAGTTCGTGATGATCGCCAACACCATGGCCGCACGCGGTGACAACCATCAATCCATGGCGATCTATCAGCGCATTTTGCGCCTGGCGCCCATGGATGCGAATATCCGCACCAAACTCATCGAGATGCTCGTGTCGTACGGGCAGATCGATCGGGCGTTGGAGCAGTACATGGCACTGGCCGACACCTACTATCAGCTGGCCAGCACCGAAAAGGCCCGTGAGAAATATCTGGAAGCACTGGCGCTCGCGCCGCGCGGCACCACGGGCCGCTTGTGGGTCAATCAGATCATGCACAAACTGGGCGAGTTGGATCTGGAGCGCGGGGATTGGCGGCGTGCGCTGCAAACATACGAGCAGATCAAGAAAATCGATCCCGGCGATGAGAAAGCGCGCTTTAATCTGGTGGAGTTGTATTACAAAGTGCAGCCACAGCGCGCCCTGCAAGAGATTGATGAATTGATGAAGGCCTATCGGGCTAATAGCAAGCTGAAGCGCCTGGTGCCGTTCCTGGAAGAACAAGGGCGCGGGCATCCCAAAGACATCGGCTTGCGCGCACGCACGGCACAAGTCTGCATAGAATCCGGCCTGAAAAGCGAAGGGATCTCACATCTCAACGTTCTGGGCGAACTCCAGCTCAACGCCGGGTTGACGCAGCAGGCCATTGCCACCATTCGCGCCATCATCGCGCTCAATCCCCCTAACGTGCAGGCCTATCAAAAACTGCTCGCCCAGATCGGAGGGTGAAGTGTGGGCGAGTTGGCCGCCTTGTTCCAGCGCTTCGACTGGTATAGCCTGATCGACGTTGCGATCGTTGCGCTGATCTTCCTAGGGCTATTGTATCTGGCGCGCGGTACGCAAGCCGCGCCGCTGTTGCGCGGCGTCATCCTCCTCGGAGTCTTTCTCACCATCCTCAGCAGCTTTGATACGCTGCCTGCGGTGAGCTGGTTGTTTCAGCGCGCCCTGCCGGCCCTGCTCCTCGCCATCCCCGTCATCTTTCAACCCGAACTGCGCCGCGCCTTGGAACGCGTAGGACGCGTCGTGCAGATCGGCGAACCGTCCACACGCCACGCGGCCGATGCCGATCACATGATCAGCATCATCGCGCTCGCCTGCCAGCGCTTAGCCGATCGCAAGCACGGTGCGCTGATCGTGCTGGAACGGGCAACCGGCCTGGAGAACTACGCCGACACCGGCGTGAAGATCGACGCCGTCATCACGTCTGAGCTGCTGCAAAATATCTTCTTTCGCAACTCGCCCATGCACGATGGTGCCGTCATCATTCGCCATCAGCGCGTGCTGGCAGCCGCCTGCATTTTGCCGTTGACCAGCAGCTACATGAGCGATCGACGCTTGGGACTGCGGCATCGCGCGGCGATCGGCATCACCGAAGCGACGGATGCCCTGGCCGTGGTGGTGAGCGAAGAACACGGCACGATCTCGATTGCGCATAATGGGCGGATTATTAGGCGGCTGGATGCCGCGCGTTTGGAAATGATCCTGCGGGCTTTTTACCAACTCGATCGGCGCAAGCCGCCCTCACGGCTGACCCGCAGCCTGCGCCGCATGGTAGGCCTGCGGGCCGACAGCGCCACGAGGGCCGACAGCGCCACGAGGGCCGACAGCGCCACGAGAAACGACTCACAACCACCCCCGCCCGCTTCATCGGGCGCGCCTAGTGGCGCAGGCCCTAGTGGCGCAGGCCCGCGCGGTACAACCGAAAGCAAGACGGTCAACGAATGAATCGCACGAGCTCGCCTTTACGCACTCTGTTCGGTGGCATGGGAAACCTGCTGCTGGCGATAGTGCTGGCGCTACTGGTATGGATTGTGGCCGAACGAGCGGCCAATCCCGATGCCGAGCGCACCCTCTCGAACGCGATCCCGATTACGTTGCAAAATGTGCCGGCGGGAATGATGACCTACGAGCCCAGCGCCCGCACGGTGCGGGTGACGCTGAGCGCGCCCGAGAGTGTGTGGGGCGTGCTCACATCCGATCGGGTGGCGGCGTCCATCGATCTGAGCGGGCAAGTGTCCGGCACACTGGAACTACCAGTGCAAGTCACCGTCGACAATCGCACAGCGCGTGTCACTAAGATCGATCCGCCTCGCGTGAGTCTGAAAATGGAGCCATTGGCTGAGGCGCAGTTTCCGGTCACGATCGACGTCAGCGGCGATCCGGCCTTAGGGTTTGCTTCACGTCCGCTCGAAACCACGCCGGCCACCATCACCGTTCGTGGCCCGATTTCGTTCGTGCGTCAGATGTCTTCAGCCAGTGGGCAGCTCTCGATTCAGGATGCGCGCGCCACGATCTCACGGACCGTCAGCCTGTCACCCCACGATCGCAATGGGCAAAACGTGCCCTATGTGACGCTGATCCCCAGCACGACACTAGCCGTCGTCCGGCTGCAACCGTTAGGCGGCTTTCGCGATCTGGCCGTCAAGATCGAACTGCGCGGCAACGTGGCCCCGGGCTATCTGACCACCAACGTGACGGTCGATCCGCAAATCGTGACAGTGTTTGGCAGTTCGGCCGCGCTCGCTGCGGTGCCCGGCTTTATCTCCACCGAACCGGTCAGTGTCACCAATGCCATCGAGGACATCAGCAACCGCGTGCGCCTGGTGCTGCCGCCGGGCGTGTCCTTTCTAGGCGATCCCACGGTGCAGGTCGACGTGAAGATCAAACCGATCGAAAGCAGCGTCACCATGATGTCGCCGCTCAATCCGCAGGGCCTGTCACCCGAGCTCTCGGCGCGCTTCTCGCCGGAAACCATCGATGTGATCCTCAGCGGCCCGATCGCGCGTCTGACGCCCCTGCAATCGAGCGGAGTGCAGTCCTACGTCAATCTGTTTGGCTTAAGCGAAGGCACGTATCAGATCACGCCTACCGTAGTCGTCCCCAGCGGCATCAATGTTGTCAGCGTGTTACCCTCGACGATTCAAGTGACGATCGGCCCCTACATCACGCCGACGATCACGGTAACGACTACGATCACCAGCCCCCTGCCCACTCCGACGCCGAAGAAAAAGAAGTAAACAAGTAGGGAAGTAGACAAGTAGCGTTTGCGGTACAATGGGCGGCATGACTAAACCATTTGTGGCTCTCGTGGGCCGACCCAATGTCGGCAAATCGACGTTATTCAATCGACTGGCCGGTGAACGGCTGGCTGTGGTAGATGAAGTCGCCGGCACGACACGCGATCGAATCCATGCTGATGCCGAGTGGAACGGCCGGGTCTTCACGGTGATCGACACCGGCGGAATCGAAGTGGTTGGCGATCGGACGCGGAACGCTGCGCGCGATCGGGCGTTGGACCAACACGCCACGGCCGAACAGGCCAACCGGGAATTTCTCCCGCAGATCCGCGCGCAGGCCGAAGCCGCCATCGAAGAATCAGACGCGGTGGTCTTTGTGGTCGATAGCGAAAGCGGCCTCACTGCCGCCGATCGCGAAGTGGCGACGATTCTGCGCCGCTTCCAGACCGAGCGCGAGGGCCAACCCTGGCCGCCGATCTTCATCGCAGCCAATAAAGCCGATAACGCGGAACGCCGCCAGAATGCGGTGGAGTTCTACGAGTTGGGCATGGGTGAGGTGTTCCCGATCTCGTCGCTGCACGGGCAGGGCACAGGCGATCTGCTGGATGCCGTGGTCGCGTCGTTCGAGCCGATCGAGACCGAGGAAGTCGACGAGTCGATCAAGATCGCCATTGTGGGCAGGCCGAATGTCGGCAAGAGTTCGCTGCTCAACGCCATTCTGGGACAGGAACGCGCGATCGTCAGCCCGGTGCCGGGCACCACGCGCGATGCGATCGATACGCCTATGATGTGGGGGGACCTGCCTATCACGTTGATCGATACGGCAGGCATCCGGCGGCGCGGACATATCGATCCGGGTGTGGAGCAGTACAGTGTGCTGCGTGCGCTGCGGGCGATCGAACGCGCCGATGTGGCGCTGCTGCTGATCGATGCGACGCAGGGAGAAACGGCGCAAGACGCGCACGTGGCCGGTTACATTCTGGAAGAGCATAAGAGCGTGGTGCTGGTGGTCAACAAGTGGGATCAGATTCAGCCCGGCTTGCAGCCCCGTGAAGATGGGGCGTTGACGACCACCGAGGAAGAATTTGCCGAACGTCTGCGTTACGAGTTAAACTTTATGGCCTACGTGCCCATCATCTTTGCGTCGGCCAAGAGCGGTCTGCGCGTGGACGACGTGATGGCGATGGCCCTGCGCGTGCAAGAAGAACGCCTGACGCGCGTCCCCACCAGCGAGATCAACCGCATCCTGCGCGAAGCCGTCGATCGGCAATCGCCGCCGACACACGCCGGAGAACGCTTGAAGCTGTACTACGGCACACAGGTGCGCACCGATCCGCCGATGTTCTTGTTCTTCGTCAACAACACCAAGCTGCTGCACGTGACCTATGAACGGTATCTGGAGAATCGGATTCGTGAGGTGTATCCGTTTGTAGGCACGCCGATCCGGATGAGTTTCCGCAATCGACAGCAAGCGGGAGAGTAATCCACCAGGCACCCGAAGAATTGCGGAGAAATAAGCAGTCCACGCAGGAAGGGCAGGCAAAACATGAGCGCAGTTAAGCAAGCAGCGCAGCCAACCAAATATCCACACATCGTCAAGGTCGAAGGCGTGTGCGGCGGCGAAGCCATCATTGAGGGCACCCGCATCGCCGTGTGGCACATCGTTGGATACTACTATAAAGTCGGCATGTCGGTGGAAGATATGCTGGGCGAATGGACTTATTTGAAACTGGCCCAAATCTTCAGCGCGCTGGCCTACTATCACGATCACAAGTCAGAGATCGACGAACTGCGCCAGGCCAACAGTTACGAACAGTGGCAATACGAGCAACTTCCGCATGCCGCTTAAACTACATCTCAACGAACATTTGTCGCCACGGTTGGCCGGAAGATGAAGGCGTCAACGGATGCTGCGCGCAGCGAATCAACGGATAAAGATGTCGAATGAGGATCGAATCCGCATTGATCATCGCCGTGCCGGAAACCGAGCCGCTGGTCAAGGAACTGCGCGAGCGCTTCGATTATTCGGCGGGGGTAGGCGTACCCGCGCACATTACCATTCTGTATCCGTTCATGCCGCCGCACGAGATCACACCAGCGGTGGTGGCCGAATTGCGCGATCTCTTCGCTCGGTTTTCCGCGTTTGAGTTTGCGCTGACGGAGCTGCGGCGCTTTCCCGAATATTTACATCTGTTCCCCTCACCCGCTGAACCTTTCAAGATGCTCACTAACGCCGTCGTCGAACGCTATCCGAAGTATCCACCTTACGGTGGAGCATTCGCCGAAGTGATTCCGCATTTGACCGTGGCCGGTGAGATCGAAGCCGCGCAACTGGACGACATCGAACGCGAGTTCATGCGGCAGCACGGCGCGCAACTGCCGGTGAAAGCCAAAGCGAATGAAGTGCGGCTGATCGAGAATTCGTCGGGAAGATGGGAAGTACGGCAGGCGTATCAGCTGGCAACACACAACTGAGATCGAGAGCATTAACCATCGATAAGGATGATCAGGAGTTCCGATGAACGACGGTATTCAATCGTTGGAAATCCAGCTTAATGCGCTGAACCTCGATCCCCAGGCTGATCTACCTCGGAAGATCGAGGTGATGAATGAATTGGCCTGGAAACTCCGCCATGTCGACTCGCATCGTGCGCTGGCGTTGAGCCAGACGGCATACGATCTGGCCCAGAGTCAGGCTTACGCGCGCGGCCAACTGTACAGTCTCCGCAATTTGGCGGCGTTGAATACCTTCATCTTTCCCAACCACGATCGCGCTTTGATGTTCGTCAACCAGGCACTGGCCCTGTTAGACGTCAGTCCCGATGCAGTGGTTCACGCTCACCTGCTAGAGTGTTTGGCCGCCATCCACATGAATGTGGGCGATTATCCAGCCGCGCACGCCTATCTGGTTCAGGCGTTGAAGTTGTGCCGCCAGGCAGGCGATCGGCAAACGGAGAGTATGCTGCTGAATGACCTGGGGATTCTGTACTGTAAAACCGGTGATCCGCAACGCGGATTGGAATCATTTGAGCAAGCTCTGGCGATAGCCCGACTCGATGGCGATCTGGACATGCAGGCCCGCCTGTTGAATAACATTGGCGACCAGCTCAACAAGCAGGAGCGCTATGACGAGGCGCTTCCCAACCTGGAACAATCTCTCGCGCTGACCCGGCAGTTGGGCGAGCGCAAGTCGCTGGCCAACGTTCTGGACAGTCTCAGCGCCGTGTATGCCGCGCGACACAACGATGAGCAGGCTTTAGAGTGCTTACAACGCGCCTATGAACTTGCCGAAGAGTTCGACGATAAGAGATTGCAGGCAGAGTCTTTGAGAAACATGGCCCACTTTTATTACCGTCGTCAAGATTTTGATACCGCGCTGAGCCATATACACCGGGCGCTGGCCAGCGCCGAAGCGGTGAGTAGCAAAGCAGAGATATTCGCCTGCCATCAACTGCTGGCCGAACTCTATGAAATGCGACACGATCCGGAACAGGCTTTGTTCCACTACAAGCAGTTTCAGGCCGTCAAAGAAGAAGTGTTCAACGCGCAGTCCGATCAGAAACTCAAAACGCTGCGCGTCATCCACGAAACAGAAACAGCCCGGCAAGAAGCCGAAATCTACCGGCTGAAGAACATTGAACTACAAGCTGCCCTCGACAAGGTTAAACAACTCTCTGGCTTGCTGCCCATCTGTGCCAACTGTAAAAAGATCCGGGACGATGACGGTTACTGGCATGATGTCGCTGCCTATATCCGTGGTCACTCCGAGGCGGACTTCACGCACANNTTACGAGAAACTCTATCCGGAATCGTTCAAGAAGCGAGCGGCTAGACTGGCACAACCGCCCAGCACGTCCGATGAAACCGGCTCGTAGAGCGGGAGTTTCAGGCAGCAGCATGGCGCACAATTGCCGGTGAAGTCCAAGGCGACTGAGGTGCTGCTGATCGAGAATACGTCGGGGAGATGGGAAGTGCAGCAAGTGTTTCGGTTACTGGATAACTTGCACAAGCTGGCAGAGTGATTGGACACAAGAAGTCAGTTGAGATGAGCCGAACAATCTATTTGACTTTTGACTATGCCATGGAGCGATCTATAATCTCACGCTAAGGGGTGAAGAATGATCATTGGATGTTTAGGATGGGGGTCATTAGTATGGAAGCCGGACGACTTACCTATTCGGCGTTATTGGTTCGCTGATGGGCCATTCTTACCCATTGAATTTGCTCGTCAATCCCAAGATGATCGAATTACTCTTGTGATAGCTGCTCAAGCACCAATTCCTTTAGTTCGTAGCCTTTGGACAGTGATGACACTTGCAGATATTGACCAAGCATGCGAAGCGCTTCGAAAACGTGAGGGCATTTCAAAACAAAATCTAGAAAAACACATTGGAGTATGGAAAACTGCTAATCAAAAATCAGATAATGACTCCTCTGCAAAAAGGGTACG